>JAURNP010000118.1 GCA_030830105.1 Rhodothermales bacterium
CTGATCATGATCATCTTCATGTTTGCAGCCGCTCCCACAGGTGTCGAGTTTTTTCCGACTACCTCTCCGAGGCAGGTACAAGTGACCGCCGAGGGACCACTGGGCATGACGCTGGATGCGTCTGAGGAAATTGCCAACGAAGCCCGACGTCGTCTGGAATCATTGCTGGCTGGTGATGACGACGCTCGCGAGAACGTCAAAAACATGATCGTCAGCGTAGGAGTCAACTCCAACGCACAATTCGGTAGTGGATCAAGCAGTCCGGAGCGTTCGCGCATCACCATGAACCTGGTCGACTATCCGGACCGGGCCGAAGACAGCTTCGTCACGCTCGAACGTATTCGCAACGAGCTGCAAGGCATTCCAGGAGCTGAAATCAAGATTGACAAAGACCAGGATGGCCCTCCGACAGGAGCACCGGTTAATATCGAGATAACCGGTAGCGACTTCGACGTCATTGCCCGCATGAGCTATGAGATCAAGCAGATCCTCATCGAAGCTTCCGAAACCCAGGCCATTCCGGGCCTTGTCGACATCCAGGACAACCTGGATTCGGGTCGCCCTGAGGTACAGATTCATATCAACCGCGAACGCGCGGGCCGGTTTGATCTTTCCACGCGCAAAATTGCCTCTACGGTGCGCTCTGCAGTAAACGGGATTGAAGCAGGCAACTTCCGCGATGGCGAAGACGAATACGATATCATCGTTCGCCTGCGCGAATTGGATCGGGACAACCTGGAAAGCCTGCGTACGCTGACCATCATGGAAGAGGGTACGCAAATTCCCCTGACGGCTGTGGCCGACCTTGAGGTTTCCGCTGGACTTGGAAGCGTCACCCGTCTGGATTTGAAGCGTGTTGCCGTCATTACGGGGCAGGCAGCTCCGGGCTTCAACAACGCGGCCATCTTGGCTGAAGTGCAGACAATACTGCAGCCATATCAGGCAGCCATGCCCGCCGGCTACCAGTTGGCGTTCACAGGGGAAAATGAGGAACAGGCGGAGTCCTTCCGATTCTTGACCATTGTCCTTTTAGTGGGAGTAGCGCTCATCTTCATGATCATGATCGCACAGTTCAACCACGTCTCCTCCCCTTTCATCATCATGGTAGCAGTCGGATTCAGTCTGATCGGAGTTCTCCTTGGGCTGATTCTCACGCGCACGCCATTCGGACTGATGACGTTCATCGGGGTGATATCACTGGCGGGGATTGTGGTGAACAACAATATTGTACTGATCGATTACACGATGCAGCTCAGAAATCGTGGTATTGAGAAGCAGAAAGCCATCATCGAAGCCGGTGCTACCCGCCTTCGACCCGTGTTGTTGACGGCCCTGACCACTGTGCTGGGCCTCGTACCGCTCACGTTCGGAATCAATGTCGACTTCGTGGGTCTGCTTACGGATCTCGATCCCAACTTTCAGTTCGGATCTGAGAATACTCAGTTCTGGGGACCCATGGGTACCGCGATCATTTCCGGATTAACCTTTGCGACATTCCTTACCCTGGTCATCGTACCTGTCTTGTATTCGGTATTTGACTCGTTGGCCACTCGTTTGCCATCTGCCTTTCGCAGCCCAGAAGACGCAGCAACTATCTGAATGTGAGTTCCGGAACGTCCGAGGAGTGAGTGCGTCATTGGGCCGGTTTACTTTCGCCGGCCCAACTACACATGAAACGACTCGAAGATTTTCCGGACGCGCACCTTCGAATTTTCCAACGCCCACCCGTGGACCCGGATGGACAGATCCAGGATGTATACCTGATAGGCATCTGCGGTACGGGAATGGGATCGCTGGCGGGATTGTTTCACGAGGCAGGCTTCCATGTAAGAGGATCTGATGCGGCGACCTGGCCTCCCATGAGCGATCGACTGGCAGCCATGCAAATCCCGGTTCAGGAGGGCTACGCGGCTGAAAATCTGGATCCACAGCCAGATGTTGTGGTGGTGGGCAATGCCTGTACCCCGACTCACCCGGAAGCAGCGAGGGCACGTGAGGAAGGATGGCCGCAGTTGTCTCTTCCTGAAGCCGTATCCGAGTTCTTCATTCGTGACAGACGCTCGCTAGTGGTTGCGGGCACGCATGGCAAAACCACGACGACCAGTCTTCTGGCCCATGTATTCCGCTCTGCTGGTCGCGACCCAGGATTTCTGGTAGGCGGCGTGATGAACAACGGCAATGTCAGTTATGCTGTCGGATCAGGCCCTCATTTCATCATCGAGGGCGATGAGTACGACACCGCTTACTTTGACAAGCGCCCCAAATTTTTGCATTACAAGCCACGCACGGGGATTGTGACTTCGGTAGAGTTCGATCACGCCGATATCTACGCCTCCATGGACGACTACCGGGAAGCCTTCGGTGCCTTTGCGGCTCAGATTCCTGAGGATGGACTCTTGGTTCTATGTGCGGATGATCCAGAAGTGGCTGCGCTGACCACGAAGACAAAGGGACGAGTCAGCACTTATGGACTGGAAAGGTCCGACGTGAATGTGACGGCAGTACGCATCAGCACGGGCTCCGACGGACAGCGATTCGACCTGATGGTCGACGACGTAGTTCAGGGCCGCGTGTGGCTGCCATTGAGTGGACAACACAATCTGCTGAACGCTCTTGCCGTGGCAACGGTAGCCCTCGATGAAGGCTTGGACATTCACGAATTGACAGAAGGGTTTGGGACCTTCCAAGGAATCCAGCGCCGTCAGCAAATCCGGGGAGAAGCCGGTGGTGTGATCGTCGTGGATGACTTTGCCCATCACCCTACGGCCGTACGTGCCACCGTTCAGGCGGCCGCAGAGCGCTGGCCTTCCCGGCGGGTAGTTGCCGTATTCGAACCACGCTCCAACTCGAGTCGACGCAAAGTATTTGAGGAAGGATATGCCACGGCCTTCGACCAGGCTGGTGCGGTATTCCTAAGCCGTCCCCCGTTCCGTCACAATGACCGACCCGAGGATTTCATGGATGTTGACGCTGTCATTGATCGCATCCGGCAGCGCCGTATTCCGGCTGACTCAGCAGAAGGTGCAGAACTCCTTCTTCCGCTCATTCTGGAAGAGATGAGGCCGGGAGATGTGGCCCTGATCATGAGCAACGGTGGATTCGGCGGTATCCACGACAAGTTGCTCCGCTCGCTTGAAGCGCAAGATTGACCACACGAATACAGCGTTGGGCCGAGCACAATAACGACCTCTATCCTCCGTTATAAGGAGGATATGTGGCGATGCAGTCGACACCTCAAGGTGTCGCTGTCCAAGGCGCGGCGACGGGATCCCCGTCGCCGCGCCTTTTTTGGGTACAATGACCTGAGACGGTAGCCACGGTGTAAAGGATGGTTCATCATGTTTTGGAAAATGGTTCACCGTATTGGGCATAAGGTGCTGAATTCCTGGTGCCCTCTTGGCTTCCAATTACGGTGTTGAAAATCCCATTCAGCGCCCGGCCAAATCGGATACTATTCCGAGTGGAGTGATTCCATCTTGCTCCCTACCTTGGCACCACCTCAATCTCACTGCCATGCCCTCTGCTCGAACCGATACGTCCCCCTCTGCCTACGCTCTCGAAAAGGCGGTTCGCATTGCCGCACGCAGGCTCGGCCCGGATGCCTCGGATTTAGACATCGAGGCAGCGGCCATGCGCTCGTTGGTCGATGAAGGATACTCGCCGACCTCGATGGCGCATCCGGCGCCGGCTGGCGCACGTTCTGACTTCGCTCCGGTACGACTGGATTCCCGAACTGAGCTCCACCTGTCTGTCTCGGCAGCTCCGTGCGCCAGCCGGCGCCTGAATACCGTACGTGCCCGTCTCTATGACCGGCTGCGTACGGTATTGGCCCACACACCTCCGATTGTAGCGTCTGCTGTCTACCTGCATGTTCGTGAAACGTCCAGCCTCACACTGGGACATCCTCCGGAATCGCTGCTCGTAATTGCCGAGACCCTCGGGGATGTTCTCAATGACCTCCCCGTCTCTCACATCCACGCTCCGTTCGTAGATGCCGCCCTCTCCGAAAACACGACGCTGCTGGAGAGACTTCCGGAGTTGTTGAAGTTATCCCACCGGTTGTGCCCGACTATTCAGATTGCCACGACAGACAACGGACTTGACGAACGAGCACTTGAAGCCGTATGCCTGGCGCTGGCCGTCGCAGCCCGCGATGGGAGCGGGACTCACCCATTGATTTTAAGTACACAGGATTGTGACCGCCGAGCCTTCGGCCATCGGGTTCATCCTGAGGCTATTGTGGCCTATGCCCGTCCGTCTCAAGGCGCCGTTCCTGGCTATAGGTCCCTGGACGCCATTCCACAGACATGGCAGCGGGTAGGATCAGCCGATCTGCCCTTGCTGATCGACCATACTCCCCAAAGGACCACGGATCACATGGTGCAACTCAACCCCGACGTCACGCCACAGTCCGTCCTTTCCTTGGTTGCTCAGGAGCTACTCGCAGGTCCGGCTGGCGGAGCACGACGACAATTAATGGTCCTTTGCTGACGTCGTCCCCAAACTTGCCTTACTCCCTACCCGCCACACTTCATGACCTCCGTATCCCCGCTTCCACTTCCGCTCCGGCATGCTTTCCGCATCGCCCACGGAACCAGTACGGAACGGACCAATGCCCTCGTCTCCATCGGTGACGGCGTCGGAGAGGCTGCTTTACCACCCTACTATCCGACGACTCTAGAAGACGTGGAGGCCTACATCGCATCCGTTGCGTCTGACCTTGAGGATATTCAAGTCCAAGCCCATCCGCCGCTGGCTTCTTTCCTGGAACATCTCCCACCGGGTCCTTCACCGGCAAAGGCAGCCATCGACATGGCGTTGCACGACTTGCTCGGAAAGCGACTTGGAGTGCCGGTGTACGTTCTATTTGGCATGGATCCTGCCAATATGCCGGTTTCCTCTTACGCCCTACCCATCCCGGAAAGCCCGGGCGAACTCGAATCCATGCTATCCGATGTAGCTGATTTCCCATTCTTGAAGCTGAAGATCGGCTCGGGCGATGATTCATGGGACGAGGAGATAGTCCGGATTACGAGATCCCGATTTGATGGGACCCTCTGTGTTGATGTGAATGCGCGATGGCCTGTTCCAACGGCCGTGTCCATGCTGGACCGACTGGTAGACTGTGACCTGGCTTTTGTTGAACAGCCAATTCCGGCAAATGAGGTCGATGACTGGCACTTGCTACGTCGCTTGATCCCCAATTGCAAGATCCCGTTGATCGCTGACGAAAGTGTCCAGGGACACGATGACGTGATTGCGCTCGCTGGTGCCGCCGATGGCATTAATATCAAACTTGCCAAATGCGGGGGGATTCAGGCCGCTCGCAAATTGATCACACTCGCCCGATCTCTGGACATGACCGTGATGATCGGGTGCATGATCGAAAGCTCCATCGCCTTGACGGCTGCGGCCCACCTGGGGCCACTGGCTGACTACTTGGACCTGGATGGCCCCATGCACCTCGCAAACGACCCTTTTGACGGTCTACGGTTCAAGAAAGGCATTATCACCCTGCCTGAGCGGACTGGCCTGGGTGTTCAGCCAAGGAATGTGTCCACTTAGTGATCCTCGGAATTCCACCCACCTGTTTCGTCCGGCAAAATCGAGAAGCGCACGGTATCTGGATCCAGTCCTTCCGGGACAAGGGTTCGCTCGACAAAACTGATGGCACCATTCCTGTCCATCTGCACAAAGCTGGTGCACCGAGTGCCATATCCGGGAGAGTCGATAAAGCGCGAAGACAGTCGCCGCTCTTTTTCCAGACCGATGCCCGTATCCGGTAATTGATCATCGTCAGCCGCCTCGGTGTCCGACATGATCCCAATCCAGTCAACCGCTGCATTTCCGTCCCTGACAGAGGCTTGGAATGCCTGGACCCCTCTCGTGACCTTGGGCCACGGCGTATCCAGCAGCGCGTTGCTCAAGCCGTGAAATCCGGGACCCACCCGGACCGGGGGCTGTCCTGACCGATTCGAGACGTAGATAAGGTCTTGGCCGTCATAGACGAGCAGGTTGAATCCTGTATACCGATCTCCGCTGCGTAAGACCCGTTCGGCGTATTCCCCTGCCGGAACCTCCTCCTCCAGAAACTGACGTGTCAATTCTCCTCGTGATTCCCCGCCTGAGTGCATATCGGCAAGGCTCCGATAGTTGGTGAGTGCAGCGAAACGACCACGACGGGTAACCCCCATCCACGTGCCTCCTTTTTCCAAATCCCGGCCTGCCAGTATGTGAGGGGCATCATCCCAGAAACCAACCTGTCGAGTTTTTCGGCCGTGAAATTCATCCCGATTGGCCATCACGGTCAGGGGGTGTTCACCGTCAGGGTCGTAACGAAACAGAATGAGGCACATACGGGCTATGGGCTAAAAAACAGACTCAGGAACGGCCATCTCATCAACTCAGGGCCGCCTGTGAATGATCAGTATGTGCGGCGGTTCTCCGTCAAGATTCACCCATTCGTGCCGGGCTACCGCAAACTGTTTCCCATCCAGGCCCGTTGCCCATACATAGAGAGCCTCGGCCTCCTCTTTGCCACCCGCATGGCCGGTGTACACCGTACTGATGATTACTCCTCCTGGACCCAGGCGTGAGAGAAGGTGTTCATGAGCCGCAACGGTTGCATTCGGCGCGGTAACAAGACGTTTGTCTGCGCCGGGCAGATAGCCAAGGTTGAATACCGCACACTGGATTTCTTCCGGGTCCAGTACATCCAGAATGTGTTCGTGAGACATGCGCTTTAACGATACGCGCGCCAGCAGACCGGCCTCGACCAATCGATCCCTGGTCCGGGCTAGTGCTGCCTCTTGAATATCAACGGCTACCACTCGACCGGATTCTCCCACCAGTTCGGCCAGTAATACGGTATCGTATCCATTACCGCAGGTGGCATCCACAACGTAGTCGCCATGATTCACATGAGCCGAAAGCCAGTGATGAACAATGGAAGTAGCTTTGGAAAACACGTCGGATTGATGGTCAGTGGGCAAAGATTGAGTGCGACGCAAAGGGATACAGCCCGGCATCGCGTATCTTGAAGCCTTCGGAAATCAGGACCACAGACGCCTCCTCGGCTTCTCCAATCGCATGCTTCTTCAGGACCGTAGCAAGCCGCTCTCCGTCAATCTGCCAGGTGATCGATCCTATGGCATCTTTTTCGATGACCTGGATCGACTGACCGACGTCATGAGGAAAGCCTCTGTACGTCCGGGAAAGGTACTGGTCATTACGGACACAAACGTCGCCGGCCATTATCGAGGCCGACTGGACGCATTGTTGAAGAACGATGGGTGGGATCCGCTGATTCTTACGCTTCCTGCCGGCGAGACCACGAAGAGTCCCAAGCATCTCCAAGCCATTTATGATGCCGCCTTGGCCTGGAAAATTGATCGGCAGACGCCCATTCTCGCATTCGGTGGAGGTGTGGTAGGTGATCTGGCCGGTTACGCCGCGGCGACATTGCTTCGGGGTCTACCATTTGTTCAAGTGCCAACCTCTCTGATTGCACAGGTAGACAGCGCCATCGGCGGCAAAACCGGCATCAATCACGAAGAAGGTAAAAACCTGATCGGAGCCTTCCATCAGCCAAAATTAGTCTTTGTCGATCCGAAGCTGCTGTTCACGCTGCCCAGGAGAGAATGGCACAGTGGCCTGGCAGAAGTATTCAAACATGCCCTTATCCGCGACGAGGCATTTTTTGCGTGGTTGGAAGCATCGCTTGGCAACGTGATTGCGCGACACCCTGACGTTGTGCCCGATCTTGTATATCGCGCGGCATCTGTCAAGGCGGGTGTGGTCAGCCGGGATGAATTGGAGCATGGCGAGCGTATGGTGCTCAACTTCGGTCACACGGTTGGGCATGCGATCGAGAAAGCCCTTGGATACGGCGTGATGACGCATGGGGAGGCTGTCATTCTAGGAATGAAAGCAGCGATCTTGATTTCTCGTCGATTCCATCGCAGTCTCGACCAAGCACGGGTTGAGAACGTACTTAATCAAGTACCCCTCTCTCCAATTCCTGCAGCCTTGAGTCTTCCGGAAGTACGGGAAGCCATGAATGCCGACAAGAAACGGGATCGGTCCTCGCTGCGTTTCGTGCTGTTAAAGCGTATCGGCAGTTCGTATGTGACTCATGATGTTGGTGAAGCGGATATCGATGCCGCCCTGGCTCACGCACTTGGCCGGCCTTTTTGAATGATTACTGAATCTTCCCTGTAGTCCCCTCCGTGAGTCGATCCCTGGTGGGACATATCTCAAAGCGTTCCCTCCACATCATGTTGGGGGCCCTGCTGGTATTGGTGGTTCTGTTTTTCGCAGCAACGCGCTCGCAGGTTGGCAGGGACACCCTCGCCCGACAGCTCGAATCCCAGTTTGCAAAGGCAACCAACGGGACGCTGTCCATCGGTTTACTTACTGGAAACGTGCGTCAGGACCTTTTTGCCGCCGATGTCACCATTCAAGATGTGGACGGACATGTGGTCGCCTGGATTGATTCCGTCGTCATCCGGCCGAAATGGTCTTCTCTGCTAGGCAAAGAGTTTTCAATCTACGAGTTGAGCCTGCTACGCCCGAGAATCGACCTGGCGGCTCTTTTGTCCGATCCATCCTCGTGGAAGCCCGAGACTCCAGCTGGACCTGACAGCCTGTCCGCTGAGTCGGAAAGCAGCTCCTGGACGTTCAAGAATGCAACCATTCGGGTAGAGGAAGGGACGATTACCCTCTCGCCTGAATCACGCGCAGGGGTCACATCAATCGAAGAGATTGATATGAAAGCCATCGCCTCCTGGGAGGACGTCGGCGGACAAGTGGACATCATCGGCCTTCGAGCCAAGTTCCCCGAACAGGGTGTGAACATTCAGGAATCCAGTTCGCAGCTCGTTTTCAGGTCAAATCGCTGGTTGTTGAATCAGCTGGCAGTTGAGACGGAATCATCATCCTTGCACTTGCGAGGTGCCATAGGCAGACCAGACGAGAATACTTCCTGGCTGGAGCACTTTTTTCAGCTGGAGCTTGAACCTTCGGACATCGACTTTGAAGAATTGAAACGGGTGCTCCCCTCCTTTCCTCTTTCCGACCGGGCACGTGTGTCCGCCTATATTTCGGGTCCTCTGTCCAATGTAACTGTCCCATGGATTCGACTGGAACGTGGCAGTTCCGTGCTGTCCCTGGAAGGCACCGCTATCGGATTCCCCGATTCCCTGAATCTGGAACTCTCCATGTCGGACGGGAAACTGTTTCCGGAAGATCTGAAAGCCTGGCTTCCCACAAACAGGCGGGTTCGAGACGTGCAAACGAGTGTTTCCGACCTGCAGTTCTACACGAGCGGAACCGTGCAACTGGATAACGAACAACCATTTCTGAATCTTCCAGAGTCGATGGTTTTGCGCAGCACCTTCGATGTCCGCTCGGCTGGTGGATTGGTCTCTGGATCCCTCTCTCTCGATGGTACGCTTCGAGACTCGCTGGCACATCAGGTTTCCATGCGAGTCGAATCTTTGGATGGATATCCCTGGACCAGCCGTGCTCGATGGCAGTCCTCAATCTCCGGATACATGTCCTTGGCTGGAATGTCTTCATGGCAACCTGCATCGAGTGATTCCACAAGTCACAAAACCCTGTACATCGATACCCGGGCCGACGGGATGCTCACAGGATCATCGTGGGCCGGCCGTCAGGCGGATAGCCTTCGATTCATCGTTGATCTATCACCCGGTGGAGCGACCGGACAGGTCGATATCCATGATGGTGCTGGCTCTTTCTCCAATACTCTGGATTTGAAGCGAGCAGATGATGGCATACTGGGGCTTTCCTTCCAATCCACAGCGAAGGCTTTCAACATAGGGCGCCTTACTGGTCGACCCGGTATCCGGTCTGCCATCAATGCCAGTCTGAGCGGGACCTCCAGACTGGCCTGGAATCGCGCTTTCGAAGCGCAGATCGACGCCGTTGTAGATTCCTCACAGCTGGAGATCGATAATCGCCTGGCCGAAGTGCCACCTCATTCGCTTGCAATTCGTGTTCAGCCGCCGAAATCCGAAGGGCCGGTCGTGTCGCTCTGGTCCGACATGGCCGATGTAACCATTGAAAGCGATATCTCGCTTCCCACCATGGTTTCCCTTTCCAGAGCGTGGGTATCGGCCATAAGTGCAGCACTTGATGAGGAAGGAAGGAAGCTCCTTGATGGTGTACCTGATGCCGCATTGGATCCTGAGCGCCTATTGGACCAGATGCTCACAGCTGAAGCGGCGCAGGATCGATTTCCCTCCAATCTCGAGCGTGCCCATTCTCGGATTTCAGTCTCTTTACATTCCGGAGAACAGGCATCTGCTCTCTCCCCTTCCTTCCCTGATCTGAATGGCTCCGCAAACCTGGATCTGGATGTAACATGGTCGGCGGATTCGCTGATGACAAACAGTTCGTTCACCAGCGATCAGTTCAGCTTCAGCGGACTCGAGATGGTCTCTCCTCGTATGGATATGACCGCTTCCATGGCGCGAGGGGCCTCTCTTCTGACGACACTGACATCGGACTTGTTGGCTACCTCCGACACGATTTCCGTGGGGGGCGTCTCCCTGGCAACCAATAGCCTTTCCTGGCAGATAAGAGATGGTGAGGGCGTCGCAGCTCTGGCTTCAGCCGGTACGGAGCGGATAACAAGTTTGTCCATGCAAGCTGATTGGAGCCGACTCGATGCATTCAATCGGGTCCGGATTACAGAGGTATTGCTCGATACAGAGAATGGCTATTGGTCCATCGAGCATCCGGCCACTTTCGGGCTCTACGGTAACGGCTCCACCTTGGATGCCCTGGATATCGTGTTCCGCCGCGACGGCAGTCCAACGGGACAATCCATCTTTGCCGGTGGCGTTTTATCTGCCTCCACTCAGGACTCCTTGCTGGTAGCATTCGAGGATCTTGAGTTGCGCCCGTTATCCGAGTTCATGGACTGGCGTCGTACGATCGGAGGATTGGTCAACGCTGAACTCATTGTCAGGGGTGGCTTTCGTCAGCCGCGAGTCGCTGGTGAGATCATGGTCGATACATTATCCCTGGACCACAATATCCTGGGCAACCTCTCCTTTACCAGTGACTATGTGGCATCTCGTCCCGAAGTGGCCGTTCAACTCGATTTGGAGCCCATCCCACCCAATGATCGAGCTGTGCTTTTCGGAACCGAATTGCCTGCCGAAATCATTCAGAATGAGCTGACCATCGCTGGTGACATCCGACTTCCGGGAAGTGAGACCATGCAGAATGGACTGCTTAACCTCTCAGCGACGATTGACCAGGCGGATGTGTTCTGGCTGACATACATCTTCCCTGAAGTCCTGGGGTCCGTCTCCGGATTCCTGAGCGGTCAAGGACGTATTACGGGTGACTTTTCCTATCCGATCTTCGATGCCAGGCTTGGCGTTGTGGATGGGCTGTTCGATATCCCCTATACACAGACCACCTACGCGGCATCTGGCTCCTTGCGTCTGGACGAGGAGGCCATTCATTTCGAGCCGCTGCAACTCGTGGACGAAACCGGAGGAACGCTTGACGTGACGGGCAGGCTTCTCTTCAATGAGTACACCAGCTTCACCTTTGATATAGATGGGAGGCTGGACGAATTCCAGATAATGAATGTGGCCGAATCCGATGAACTCCCCTTCTATGGGTTCCTCTGGGCTACCGGGGACACCCAGCTTACGGGTTCGCTGTTCAACGCCCGCCTGGCCTCCACCAATGGACGCACGACCGAAAATTCAGAGTTGTTCATCCCGATCGTCGAGGAAACCACTGAGACAGATCTCGCCTTCATCGTCTTCGAGGAAACACCCGGCGTGATCCCGGACTTTCGTCAGTTGGAATCCCGTACATCAATCCTTCAGCGTCGGCCAACTTCTGAGCGCCAATTCCTGGACGGGTTGAATCTGGATCTGAATATCGACGCTCCTCCAGGGTCCATCGTGCACCTCGTGATCGATCCGCTCCTGGGCGATGTCATTAATGCTGTTTCCACAGGCAACGTGCAGCTGGTCCTGGAAAATGATGAGTTCCAAGTGTTCGGACGCCTTGATGTGACGAGCGGGGATTACCAGTTCACGGCGGGTGAGCTATTCATCAAGTCCTTCCAGATCAATCCAGGGGGCTTCATCGAGTGGAGTGGCGATCCCATAAATGCGACATTGAATATTCCGGCCTCGTATCGGACCCGCGCATCCAGGGCAGGACTTCCAGGTGCCGAGGGGGAGCGCGCTGGTGTCATTCCGCTCATCGTAGACCTGCAGATTGGAGGCACGGTGGAATCCCCTGAAGTAGAACTTTCGCTGGCCATTGATCGCTCGAATCAGAACGTCCTGGGTGAGTACCAGGCGCTCGAAGCGCTCCTCAACCAGCCGGATCGAGCTACGGAGTATGCCACCTCGGTACTCATCCTCAACTCATTCCAACTGACGACCGAGAATATCACCGCAGATTCAGGAGGACAGCTGGCTTTCAACAGCGTTTCCCAACTGGTAACCGCCCAGCTGAATCGCTTTCTCGCATCGGCGCTGCCGAATGTCGACTTTTCGCTCGGCCTGCAAGGTGAGTCGGCACAGGACCTGGATGTGACCTACGGAGTAGCCCTTCGCTTGCTCAATGAGCGGCTCATCATTCGCGGAGAAGGGGTGTACCAAGGAGCCCGTTCCACGGAAAACATCCGGACCTCCGATGGCCTCCAAGGAGAGTTCGTGGTCGAAGTGCGCGTAGGTCCGCGCGTATCCGTCGAGGTATTCTTCCGACGAGATAGTGATATCCTTGAGACCACGCAGCTCACTAATACCGCTGGTGTCGGCATTTCCTATCAGACAGAGTTTGAATCCTGGCGAAGTATCATCCGCGCGGATGTCGACGAGAATCAATAACCACTTCTTATTACAACTCGCATGAAGCCCCTTGCCGAACGGACCCAAGAACTGAAGCAGAGCAATATCAGAGCCATCACCCTGATGCTCCAGGAGGTCGACGGAATCAATCTGGGCCAGGGCATCTGTGATATGCCGACACCCGAGCCCATCAAACGTGGAGCGCACGAGGCGATTGATGGGGACAAATCGATCTATTCGTACTACGGCGGCATCCACCGGCTGCGCGAGGCGCTTCTTTACAAGGCACAGACTTACAACCACATTCCCGCCCAGGGTGTGGACGACATCATGGTGACGGTTGGATCTACTGGTGCCTTCGTGGCGACCATGTTCACGTTGCTGGACCATGGGGACGAGGTCATCGTGTTCGAGCCCTACTATGGCTACCATTGCAATCTTCTGACGGTCATGGGTGCCAATCTCAAGTTCGTCCGAACCAGTGCACCGGACTGGGACATCGACTTCGAGTACGTAGAATCCCTCATCACGGAGAAGACGAAGGCCATCATCGTCACCACCCCGAACAATCCGACCGGAAAGGTCTGGAACCGGGACGAACTCGAGCAGATGCGAGACCTGCTGGTCAAATACGATCTCTATGCGATTACGGACGAGATCTACGAATACATGCTGTACGATGGCCGAGAGCATGTTTCTCTGGCCTCTATCGAGGGCGCTTATGATCGAACCATCACTCTGTCCGGGTTTTCAAAAACCTACAACATGACGGGATGGCGTCTCGGTTATGCAGTGGGTCCAGAATCCATCATCTCCAAGATGGGTCTGCTATCAGATCTGATTTATATTTGCGCTCCGACGCCTTTGCAGCATGGTGTGGCAGAAGCGTTCGAAATGAGCAACAATTACTTCACGGAAATGGCCGCCGCGTACGATCGCAAGCGCACCCTCATGTGCACGACACTGGAGGAAATCGGCTTCAATACTCCATGGCCAGAAGGCTCCTATTACGTTCTGGCGGATTTCTCTCCACTGAGAGAGCGTTTCACAGGGTTTGAAGATGACCTAGCAGCCTCTCGTACGCTGGTCGAAAAGGCCGGCGTAGGAACGGTTGCCGGGCGCTCCTTTTTCGCAGATGACGCCGATGGTGACTCTTGTTTGAGATTCTGCTTTGCCAAAGAGATCGACGTGCTCGAAGAAGCTTGCCGACGCTTGAAGGAGGCCTTTCCTCCCGCCTGAGTTATTCCTCAGAAGACGTATCTGCGATGGCCTGCAACAGCTTGGCATGTAGCTTGCCATTCGATACCAGGACACCCCGATTCCTGGTCAACTGATATCCGTGGCCGAAGTCCAGCGGGACGCCTCGCGTATCCGTCACGCACCCTCCAGCCTCTTCCACGACCAACATGCCCGCAGCGTGGTCCCAGATGTTTTCGACATAACGACGTTTTGAGGGCAATCGCATGTAAATGTCGGCGTCGCCACCAGCCACAACAACATATTTGGCTTGTGAATCCAGTCGATTCGCCGGTTTGACAATTCCAAGCAGCTTTGCAATAATGGCGGATTGAGAGTGTGAGGTGTGGGCAGACTCGACGGACTCCGAAAAACGTGCCTCATCTGGGTTGGACGTTGCAGTTACTTCGGCTTTGCCAAGAGGCTCCGTGTCCGAGAGGCGGTAGAATTCTGTTCCTTCTCCGCGCACGGCGATCGCGATGACTCCTTTGACGTCCGGGTAGGTCCCGAGTGTGAGGTTCGGGCACCCTACAGCCGCCACTTGGACTTCCCCCTGAACGATGAGCGCAAGTGCAATTGCATACTGATCACCCCTCAGGAAGCCCTTGGTGCCATCAATGGGATCCAACGTCCAGTGACGATCCGTGTGCTCTTTCTGAATGCCATAGTCAATCCATTCGAGGATCGCTTCGGAAGATGCGTCGGGACGCAGATCACGCACGTAGCGAATAACGCTTTCCAGAGACTGCTGCGAGTCATCTGCAGTCAACACAGCGGACGTCTCCTCGGCAATGATTGGGTCATCAGGAAACGCTCTCCGCAACCGAGAACAGATCAGTGCCTGGCTCCCGAAATCTGCGATGGTGACAGGACTCCGGTCGGATTTTTCGATGGACTGGACAGCCATCTGCTCCTGTACCCGTTGACACAGTTCGGTAGCTTCCCGCACGGCAGCAAGGGCTATGGATCGTTCAGCGTTGAAAGGCACGATAAGTGTGTACTGGTTATGGAGCGTCGTTCAAAGTGAGGAGGCAGGTTCGGGCTGGGATGGCCAAGAAGGAAAATCGTCGAGGTACGTAATGTCGGTTCCCTCCACCAAAGCGCAGAAATGTATCGCACCATTCGTGACAAACACGTAGGGCGCCTTCAGTACGCGGTTGTAGTTGGCCGCCTGATCCAGCGTACGCTGCGATAAAGCTACGTTGGGGGCTTTGCACTCAATTACCATCCAGGCACGTCCATCACGATCGTGGACCACTACGTCGGGACGGCGAATCTCTCCCTGGACTTCAATGGCTTTCTCCACTGCCATGAGCGCACCCGGGATCTGCTGGACATCCGTCAGCATGCGAAGGACGGCCTGGCGCACCCGCTCTTCAGGAGTGTCGGCTACTTGCTTACGTCTCACAGGGTCTCGCATTTCGTGGCGCCGTGCGTAGCGGCGGTTATCGGTGGGTTTGGGCAGGTCTTGAGGGATCCGTGACACGGTTCACTCACCTGCAGCAGGGACGAACTCGGTTATTCCGTAGTGCTGGAGCCAGAGAGTAGATACAGCACAGCCATCCGCGCGGCCACACCATTCGTGACCTGGTTCAGGATGACGGCGCGTTCATGGTCCACCACTTCCGAGGCCAGTTCAACCCCTCTGTTCACTGGCCCAGGGTGCATGACACGAAGGTTTGGATAGCGCTCGAGGTGCTCTGGCTTGATTCCATACTGTTCGTGGTATTCCCGAGTACTTGGAAACAGATTGCGTCCCTGCCGCTCCATCTGGATGCGCAGAGCCATAGCCACATCAGCCCCCTCAAGTGCTTCGTCCAAACGATGTGTGACTCGCACCCGTCCGTTGGGGGACATCCCTTCTAAATGCAGCGGCAACAAAGGATTTGGTCCGCAAATCGTAACGTTGGCACCCATGGTCAGGAGACCATGGATATTCGAACGCGCGACGCGGCTGTGCAGGATATCGCCAATGATGGATACGTTCAGTCCTGACAGCTCACCGCAATGGTCACTGATGGTGAGCATGTCCAGAAGCGCTTGGGTTGGGTGCTCATGAGCCCCATCGCCAGCGTTGATCACAATAGCATCGACACACTTGGTCAAGAAATGGGATGCTCCGGGAGAAACATGCCGCAGAACCACCATGTCGATCTTCATCGCCTCGATGTTCTGGGCCGTGTCTTTGAGCGTCTCACCCTTGGAAACGCTGGATCCCGAGGCCGAAAAGTTCACCGTATCGGCTGAAAGTCGTTTTTCGGCTAGTTCAAATGATATCCGGGTGCGGGTGGATGGTTCGAAAAACAGGTTCACGACCGTTACCCCACGAAGGGTTGGCACCCGTTTGATCGGACGATCAAGAACATCCCTGAATTGACGGGCCGTTTGAAGAATGAGACTGATTTCGTCTGCCGAATAGGTCTCAAGTCCCAGAAGGTGTCGATGCTTCAGGGACTGCGCTGCTTCCTGGCCTTCCTCAGGTATCGGGGTCTCAGACATCGCCCTCCCTCGTTGCTGAATCTTCGTGATCAACCAACCAGACACCTTCTTCCCCGTCCAATTCGCTCACACGGACACGGACCTGTTCACCTGGAAGTGTGGGCACCGTTCTGCCGACGAAGTCTGCCTTGATCGGCAACTCCCTGTGCCCCCTATCCACCACGACCAGAAAATGAACCGAGGCCGGTCTTCCAAGATCGGTCAGGGCATCGAGTCCGGCCCGAACGGTTCGCCCTGTATAAAGCACATCGTCAACGAGCACCAGATGCCGACCATCCACATCGAAATCGATCCGGGTTTCCTTGACAACAGGTTGATGCGAACGCATGCGGAAATCATCCCGGTACATGGTTACATCCAGAACACCCAGTTCCACGTCCAATCCATCTACTTCCTGGATGATCTTTTTCAGGCGCTCGGCAAGAAAAACACCACGCGTCTGCATACCGACCAGACCGAAGGAAACACCTCCATCCTCGTCCAATTCGAACATTTCGACGAGTTGACGAGCCATCCTCTGAAGCATGCGCTCCATGTCGCGGCTGTCAAGTAGTTGCGCCTTGATGGTATCCTTGGGCTCCATACCTCAAAAGTACGGCTTTTTATGGGTCTTACTACGATAACATCTTGGAGTATCGTCGAAAATCATTCCTGGACATTGGATCCGGGAATTGTGCATCTTGGATCGTATCGACACCCTGCTATCTCTTTCCAACCCATGATGTACTTCCCGAACATCGATCATATCTCGTTTGAAGGGCCTGAATCGGACAATCCGCTGGCCTTCCGATTCTACGATCGGAATCACTCAGTGGCCGGAAAAACGCTGGCTGAGCATTTCAAGTTCGCCTGCGCCTACTGGCACACTCTCTGCAACGCAGGCGGAGATCCATTCGGCGCTGGCACGCGCACGTTCCCTTGGTCCGGTCATCAAGATGCCGTTTCAGGCGGGAAGGCCAAGATGGATGCAGCATTCGAATTCATGAGCAAGTTGGGGATCGATTACTTCTGTTTTCATGACTATGATCTGGTTGATGAGGGCGGATCGCTTTCCGAGTCGGAAGAGCGTCTAATGGCCATGACGGACCATGCAACTGCACTCATGGAAGGCTCGGGCGTCAAAGTGCTCTGGGGCACTGCCAATCTGTTCAGTCATCCCCGCTATATGAACGGAGCGGCTACCAATCCCGACTTTCAGGTGGTGGCCCGGGCGGCTGGTCAGGTGAAACTGGCGCTGGATGCCACCATGCGACTAGATGGTGAGAACTACGTGTTCTGGGGAGGCCGTGAAGGCTACATGTCGCTGCTCAATACCGATATGAAACGCGAGCTGGACCACCTGGCCCTCTTTCTTCACGCCGCCAAAGACTACGCTCGCGCCCAAGGATTCAAAGGCACGTTCTTTATCGAACCGAAGCCATGCGAGCCCAGCAAGCATCAGTACGACTACGACGCGGCGACGGTGATTGGATTCCTTCAGGAGAATGGTCTGGATAAGGACCTCAAGCTGAATATCGAGGTCAATCATGCCACGCTATCGGGTCACACATTCCAGCACGAACTGCAGGTGGCGGCCAACGCCGGTATGCTGGGTTCTATCGATGCCAACCGGGGAGATAATCAGAATGGATGGGACACCGATCAATTCCCCAACAATCTCTACGAAATAACCGAGGCAATGCTGGTACTGCTCCGATCAGGCGGTCTGATGGGCGGCGGTGTGAACTTCGATGCCAAGGTGCGTCGCAATTCAACGGATCTGGATGATCTGTTCCATGCCCACATCGGTGGGATGGATTTGTTCGCTCGCGGTCTTATCGCTGCAGACAAGCTCCTTCAGGATTCTGCGCTGGAGACCATGCGCGGGGCTCGTTACGAATCGTTCGACTCTGGGAATGGAGCCTCATTCGAGCAAGGGACGCTGTCGCTCGAAGCCCTCTTCGACCTCGCATCGTCAGCGGGAGAGCCTGAACGACGCAGTGGCCAGCAGGAGTTGTACGAAAACATCGTCAACCGGTCTTTATGAGACTGGAAGCCTGATCTGAATCGTGCGGTCTTGTAAGATCGTTGGCTCCACTGGCCCAACAATCACCAGGTGATTTAAGCAGGCTGGCCCACGTATTCGTCCTCTATTTCTTCGAGGGACTTCCCCTTCGTTTCCGGCAGGATGCGCAAAAGGATGGCAAAACCGACCATTGCAAACAGACCGTAGATGAGATACGTGGTGGCGTTACCCAGGTTGGTCAGTTCCCACGGGAAAACGAGCTGGACAAACCAGCTGACCGCCGAATTGACAAACCCGATTACCGAGATGGCCAGTGCTCGCACCCGGTTCGGGAACAGCTCCGACAGCATAACCCACATCACCGGCCCGAGAGAAAAGGCGAACGAGGCCACGAACCCGAGAATACCTACCAGGATGAGGCGGGCATTCATGTTTGCGGATGCCTCTATGATGGCGGACTCGTGGGTCCGATACAGATCGTCACCAAGAGCTCCAAGAACCGCTGCTTTGAACTCCCTGTCGCTGTCATAAACCCGATCAGTAATATCGGTTAGCGCATCGGCCTGTATGCCTTCAAGCTGGAGTGCATGTTCGCTGGGCCATTCAAACGTAGCCTGATTGAATCCGTAGGACGTGACTCCCATGCTCAAGGCGACACCGAGCAAGCCGATCAACATCAGGGGTTTACGACCCAGGCGATCAATCAATGCCATGGCAAGGATGGTGAACAATACATTGATGATACCAACCCATACCGCTTGAGCAAAGGAAGCATCTGCTCCGATTCCTGACTGCTCAAAAATGGTCGTGGCGTAGAAATAGATGGCATTGACACCGGTGATCTGTTGCAGAACACCCACCAACAAACCAACGACCAGTACAAACCGCATCCCTTTGGCCGGCAACGCCTTGTACTCGGTCCGCTCCTGTGATGACGCAGATAGGCGACCTTTGATCAGCGCGGCTTCCTCACCTGCTCGCTCCGACCCATGAAGCCATACCAGAACGGATTCAGCTTCTTCCGTGCGTCCTTTCATCATAAGCCAACGAGGACTGTACGGAACGAAAAAGGCCACTCCGAAATAGATCAGGGCGGGTACTGCCTCAATACCGAGCATCCATCGCCATGCCGTTGTTTCCGTGATCCATCCCGTATCGCCGATAGCCTGAAGCAAGTAGTAGTTACTGAAATAGGCCGCTGAAAATCCAAGGACGATGTTCAGCTGTTGGACCGAAACCAGGCGGCCGCGCTGCTCAGCCGGCGAAATCTCGGCGATATACATGGGAGCAAGAATGAGTGCGGCTCCGAAGGCGACACCTCCCAGCATGCGCGCCACGACCAGAATGATGGTGGTGGGTGCCAACGCGGACAGGACGGCTGATATAGCGTACAGGAACGCGACTATTATCAGAACCCGCTTTCGACCAAGCCTGTCGGAAAGCGCACCCGCCACCAGCATGGCAAACATGGCAGAGAATGCCGGGGAACTGACCACCCAACCCAGTTCCAGGTCCGACAAACCGAACTCGGGTTTGATAAATCGAATGACTCCTGAAATGACCGAGGCGTCGAAGCCGAACAGGAATCCGCCCAGCGAAACGGCAAGGGCGGTCAGAAGTGTACGGCGATGCGAAGTGGTCACAAGTTTCGGGCGTCTGATGGGCGATTCGCCGCATGATATCGAATCCGGTCCGATTTGGAAACCGCAACCTTCCTGAATTTGCCTGATCTCCCGTTACGGCAGAATTTCCCCCGCAATCTGACGCGCCGCCGCCCTTCTACTACTGAGTGAGGATGGATGCATCCTGTTGGCAAGTGGAACTCCCCAGAAACAGACCTCGTAGGTTGGCTTCATCCTGCTGGCAGACGCGCCGCCCATTCAAGGCGTAACAAGCATTCCCACTTGTGAGTAGAATTACCCTGTGAGTACAGACACCAAGCCGCTCAAATACCTGGACCCCGCGTTCGTAAGCCAGCTCTCCAACATGGAGTTGCGGGCCCGATTGATCGTCGAAGGGTTCATTACGGGTCTACATAAGAGTCCCTATCACGGATTTTCCGTCGAGTTCGCAGAGCATCGCCCCTACAACCCGGGAGACGAACTCCGACATGTCGATTGGAAGGTATACGGCAAGACGGATCGGCACTACGTAAAGCAGTACGAGGAAGAGACCAATCTGCGACACTACGTGGTCCTGGATACGTCTGCTTCCATGCGCTACCGGCACGCAGCGTCCCTGTCCAAGCTCGAGTACAGTGCCTACCTGGCCAGCGCCCTACATTTCATCATGGCCCGTCAACGGGACGCCACTGGATTGATTGCATTTGACGAGAAAATCCACACCTTGCGCCCGCCGAAAAGCACTCAGGGATACGTCCGTGAGCTTCTTTCTACGTTGGAGCGTATTTCGGGATCATCGGATGAAGCAGCTAAAACATCTGCCGCATCGGTTCTGGACGAGGTAGCCGAGCGAATCGGGCGCCGAAGCCTGGTCGTGCTCATTACCGATTTGTTTGAAAATATTGGCGAGCACGAAGCGCTGCTCAATGCTCTGCGACACCTGCGCTATCGAGGGCATGAAGTCCTGGTATTCCATGTACTCGAATCCGAGACGGAACGGCAATTCCGCTTCCCCGATGTCCCCTTGCAGTTCGTCGACATGGAAACGGGAGAAGAAATGACCCTCCAGCCCTCGCAGCTGCGAGCCAACTACGCAGAGGCCGTGACAGCATTTACCTCCCGATTCCGCGATCGATGCCGTGAGCGTAACATCGATTTCATCGAACTGGACACTGCGCAGCCTTACAGTACCGCATTGCTGGCATACCTGAACAAGCGCCAGCGACTGGCCTGACCAACGGAACAACCCTATTCCCCAGATCCAACAGCGCCCCTTTTTCCATTCGTCCAAACCAAAGGACTCACCATGAAACGTCATATCAAGGGAATCGCACTTCTGATCGGTACGCTTCTGGTCATGCCCGCTGGTGCCCAGAACTCGGACAACGCACCAGCTATTGCTGAGCCAGGCGATACACCTACCACTTTTGAGAATCCAGACCTGGTGGCTCAGTACCTGCAAACCATCACTGCAGATGATCTGGCAGCGCACCTCTACTTCTTTGCATCGGACTTCTTCGAAGGACGTGAGACTACGGCCCGCGGACAGAAGCTGGCTGCAGAATACCTGGCCAGTCAGTACCGTAAGATGGGCATCGAACCCAAAGGCACCGTAGAGACAGAAAATCCACGCAGCCCGATGGCTTACATGCAGCCATTCCCGCTGTATGAGTCGAAGTTTGAAAAGGCCGAGTTATTCCTTGGAGAGTCAACGCAACCGATGAGTGTTTTCGGCGGCAAGGCCACAGACGGATCGTTTCTGACAATGTTTGGCGGTGCCGGGGAATCCACCGGAGCCATTGTGTTCGCCGGCTACGGTATTGGAGACGATGAACTGGGCTACAACGATTTCTCGGCCATGTCAGCAGCGGGCATTGACTACACGGGAAAGTGGGTCATGATGCTTGCAGACGAGCCCCTTGCGGATGC
>JAURNP010000119.1 GCA_030830105.1 Rhodothermales bacterium
CCTCGAGAACCACACGGACCTCACGTTCGACGCGCTTTCAGCGATGAAAAAAGACTTCATCGAAGCCGAGGCTTTCGGCATGCTGGAGTTCATGGAGACCGATCTGAACCTGGACATGGTAGCCGGTCACGCGGAGGCCAAGACGCATCTGCGTGCTGCTGCCAAAGCCCTGAAAGCCGGTCGTCAGGACGTGATGCCTATGGGATATCTCGTTTCGGGTCCTGTGGGAACGGGTAAGACATTCACCATCATGTGCTTCGCCGGAGACATTGGCGTTCCAATGGTCAAGCTGAAGAACTTCCGCAGCCAGTGGCAGGGACAGACGGAAGCCAACCTCGAAAAAATCCTCACGCTGCTGCAGGCCATGACGCCCGTTGCAGTCATGATTGACGAGGCGGACGCGGCACTCGGGAATCGAGACGCGGGTGGCGACTCGGGCGTGTCCAAGCGTGTTTTCGGTCACATCGCCCAGTTCATGTCCAACTCGAAGAATCGCGGCAAGGTAATCTGGTTCTTGCTGACCGCGCGTCCCGATTACATGCCGGTCGACCTCAAACGTCAGGGCCGCGCCGAAGAGCATATCGCCCTGTTCTACCCGTCCACGCGGGAAGAGCGCGAGGAGCTGCTGGATGTAATGCTCAAAAAGACGGGAGTCGAGGTAGAGAAGAAAGAGATTCCTGACGCACTGCTGAACGGGGAGAGGACTTTCTCGGGTGCCGACATGGAGGCCTTGCTTACCCGCGCCAAATTCCGTGCTGCTGCGGACGGCCGCACCAAAGGCAATGTCACGCAGCGCGTGCTCCAGGAAGTTGTCGACGACTTCATGCCACCCACCTATCCGCTGGAAGTGGAATTGCAAACCCTCGTAGCCGTATTGGAGTGTACCTCAAAGGCGCTCCTGCCCGAAAAATACCGCACCATGGACCGCGAGACGATTGTTCGCCGCGTGGACGAACTCAGCCACCTTGTGAAATAGGAGGCGCGTCAAGCAGGACTGCGTTCAGATAGGAAGGGCGCGGAGGGATTTACTTCTTCTCCTTCTTGCGCCACGGCTTCTCTTCTTCCTGATTCCCTTCGGCCGCCAGAAGTTTATCGTACAGCTCCCAGCTGATCAGAACTGCATAGGGCTGGTTGTTCTTCTGGATCAGAATACCCCTTTCGATCTCCTTCGCATACTCCAGCAACTCGGATGTATTGGACCGCAACTCGGTAATTGTTGCGATGGCGTCGATGCCTTTCGTCAGATACATGCCGGCCGGAGGGTCTATGACTGGGGGCTTGAAACCGCGCTCATGAGGCGTCAAAGCCATATTCTGGCGAGACGTATCAGCGACGGGACCCAATTATACAGAATGTGCTGATAAATTCAACTACGTATTTATCCACAAATTGGAACAGTCCCATGGCGTGGAATAGGCAGTCCCGAACACCCGGCAGATAATTACCCCTGACGGTGTCGAAAGGGTGATGTACATTTGGCGCGTCAGGTCCGGCTCATCCATATTGCCGGAGCGCATCATCATCGGTACTCACCCCGGGGCGTCGCGTCCCCTTCTTCTGAACTTTCATGCAACTCTGCAAAGTGACCGGCACAATTGTGTCGTCGCGTAAAGCGCCGTCGTTCAAGGACGGCAAACTTCTTATTGTCCATCCCATCGACACCCTTGGCGATCTGGAGGGTGAAATGGATATGCTGGCCATCGACCCCGGATATGGCGCGGGTATGGATGACGTGGTGATCGTGGCCCGAGAGGGATCCGTTGTGCGCCAGCTCACAAAGAAGGAAGACATTCCGGCCAATGTCATCATCCTCGGCGTCGTTGACGACTGGTCAGCCGAAGCCTGATCTGCTCTACGTCGACACTTGGCGCACAAGCCGCCACAGGACGCATCTGGATGCCTTGAAAGGCTTAGATGCTGGAGGTATGTTGGGAACCCCCTCTCGTGCTCACCTATCCCCTACGCTCATGCCTTCCTTCCGAGGAATCCGCCTGGGTGCTGCGATGCTCGCCGCCCTGATATGGCTGTCCAGTGTGCCTGATAAAGCATTCGGTCAGAAGAACAGTCCTGACATCCCGGTGGTGTCCAATGTGGTTGCCATCGAGAATGCCCGCATTGTACAGGCTCCCGGTCGCGTGATTGAATCCGGTACCGTGGTATTTCGCGATGGTGTTATCACGGCCGTGGGTCGCCGGGTCGATGTACCCTACGATGCCCACGTCATCGCAGGCGACAGCTTGACGGTGTATGCCGGTTTCATCGACGCACTCTCGCACGTCGGTATTCCTGCGCCTCGCAATCAAGGACAACCCGAGTCCGTGCCTGATCGTAGCAATCCACCGTTCGATCGCGCCGGCATTACGCCAGAGGCCAGTGCCCGTCCGGCACTCAACCCCGAGCACGACGACTTGGAGAAGCTGCGCCTCGCAGGATTCACTACTGTCATGGTAGCCCCACGCGGTCGCATGCTCCCAGGTCAGGCAACCATGGCACTATCCAGTGGAACGAATGGCTCTGACATGATCCTGCAGGGCATGCAGCCCATGTTCTTCCAATTCCGCGGAGCCCAAGGCGTGTACCCTGGAACGCCGATGGCCATCATGTCCAAGTTCCGTCAGCTATTCCGGGAAGCGGATCGCCGTATGAAGCTCGAGGCCATGTATGCCGAGGATCCCAATGGACTTACACGCCCTCCTTTCGATGCCGTCCACGAGGCATTCTTCCCCGTCATATCCCGTGAGCGTCACGTGCTGGTCTGGACCGACGAAGTACTCGAGATCCATCGTGCGATGTCGCTTCAGGAAGATCTCGGATTCTCGATGATCCTGGCGGGGCTGTCAGGCGGATTCGATACGGTCGACAAGGTTTCCTCGAGCGGCCTACCCATTGCGCTAACTCTCGATTTGCCGGACAAACCGCGGTTTGCGGCCAAAATTAAGCAGGACTCCCTACAGCACATTCTGGATTCCTACAACGAGGAGACCCGAACGGCAACGTACCGCGATGTCGAGGCCGAGAAGGATAATCTCGAAGCACGCCAGCTCTGGTCCCGTAATCGCTATGTCGGTACGGCAGCTCTGTACGAGGAAGCAGGTGTACCATTTGCGTTCACGACCATGGGGGTTGAGCCCGGTGATGTGCACGAAAACCTACGAGAGATGATTGCCGCCGGCCTGAGTTCTGATGCGGCATTGGCCGCACTGACTACCAATGCGGCAGCCTTGTTGAATGCCTCCGGTCGCATGGGATCCGTCGAGACGGGAAAGATGGCCAACCTCGTTGTCACCGAAGGAGATGTCTTCGACCAGGACTCATCCGTCAAGATGATTTTCGTCGCTGGCCAACTCCATGAACCGTCCCGCGAGGGCTCCGGAAACCGTTCGGGACGCGAGAGTGACGAAACCATACCCAACCGCTGAGGAGTCAACCCATGAACAAAACGATCCGCTTTTTTCTGATCGCGCTGCTGGCTGTGGGATTCCTCACACCAGACGCAATCGCCCAGGACGTGCTCATTCGCAACGCCACAGTCCTGACGGTGACGAATGGCACGCTTGAAGACACCGACGTCTTAATCACAGACGGCATCATCGCCGAAATCGGGACCGACCTGCGGGCGCCACGTGGCATCTCGGAGTTCGATGCATCGGGCAAATTCGTAATGCCGGGAATCATTGATGCCCATGCCCACATCGCACTCTCCTCCGTCAATGAGAGCACCAGTCCTGTGACGGCCGAAGTTTCGATGGAAGACGTAACCAATCCCTACAGCCTTGGCATCTACCGTGCTTCTGCTGGAGGCGTCACGGTCTCCCACATCATGCATGGTTCAGCCAACATAATTGGTGGGCAGAACGAAACCATCAAGCACCGCTGGGGTGCAACGAATCCGGATGATATCCGATTGGAAGGTGCGCCCCGGACCATCAAGTTCGCGCTAGGAGAAAACCCAACACGCGTTCATGGACGCCGAGCCTCGGGAGGAAGCGGCGCCATCGTGCCGGCCACTCGGATGGGTGTAGAACAGGTCCTGCACTCAGCTTTCGAGAACGGCAAGCGCTATATGGAGGCCTGGAATGCCTACAACGCCGAAGCGGCCACAAACCCCCGCGCCATCCCGCCCGTCTGGAATGAGCGACTCGAAGTGATGGCCGACATCCTTCGCGGCGAAATCCTGGTACACTGTCACAGTTACCGCGCCGATGAGATCGTAATGCTGACCCGGGTACTTGGTGACTATGGCGTTGATCGCATCACTTTTCAGCATGCCAACGAGGCCTTCAAGGTAGCACCCGAGCTTGCTGAGTTTGGCGCGCATGCCAGCGTCTTTGCAGATTGGTGGTCCTACAAGTTCGAAGTCTATTACTCAACGTCTTACAACGCAGCCATATTGATGCGCAATGGCGTCCTTACTTCCATCAACTCGGATAGCGCCGAACTGAACCGTCACCTCTACCATGAGGCGGCCAAATCCCAGCGCTACGGGGACCTCACGGACGACGAAGCCTTATCCATGATCACGATCAATCCAGCCATTCAGCTGGGTATTCAGGATCGTGTCGGCAGTATCGAAATCGGAAAAGACGGCGATATTGCCGTCTTCGATAGCCACCCATTGTCCATCTACACCATTCCTGTTCTCACCTTTGTAGACGGTGTGAAAATTTTCGATCGGGAGAATGACATGGATGATATGCGAGTCGACATCAATCCAACGGCCGAGGTCGGTGAGTACGAAGGTCAGATCACTGGTCATGACCACATGCACAGTAACGAGGAAGTAGCCGATGCAATGTCCTTCTTCGAATCTGTGGCCAAGATAGATTTCGACGGTCACGACCAGCACAACCACTAAGCCAGGACAGCACCATGAATCTGTTTATGACACTTCTCCTGGCCCTGGGATTCTTCCTGCCGCAGCAGGCCCAGCAACAGGACGATATAGCCCGACAGGGCACCTATGCCATTACCAATGCCCGTATCGAAACCGTAGCCAATGGCACTATTGAGCGTGGTACTGTCGTGATTGAAGGAGATCGCATCATTGCCGTTGGCGAAAACGTGATCATTCCGGAGAGTGCGCGCGTGATTGACGGCTCCGGACTGCACGTATACCCGGGAATGATCGATTCCGGGACATCTCTCGGACTGACGGAGGTTGGCAGCGTTGCCGAAACCAATGATACCAATGAGATCGGCGACATCACGCCGCACATGAACGCCCTCACGGCTGTCAATCCGAACTCTGTCGCCATTCCGGTAACCCGCGTAAGTGGGGTGACAACCGTCATTGCCGAACCTTCCGGTGGACTCCTTCCAGGGACGGCCGCCATGATCAATCTGTTCGGTTATACCGCTGAACAAATGACCGCCGGTGCCAACTCCGTCATTGTCCAGTTTCCGCAGGAGCCTTCCGGTGATCGACCCTGGTGGGGTCAGACGGGCCCGGATCGTCGCAAGGAGCGCTACCGTAACAACATGGCGAAATTGAATGAGGTCTTCGACCGGGCAGTGCTCTATGATCGCATTGTGACAGCCTACGAAGCTGATCCGTCCGGCAAAGAGCGACCCGTCTATGCACCCGAGATGGATGCACTGCGCCCGGTTCTTTCGGGAGACATTTCCCTGATGGTCAAAGTGAACGCTGCCGATGACATATTGAAAGCACTCACGTGGGTCCAGGACCGAGAGCTGCCAAACGTCGTGTTCAGCGGAGTCAATGAGGGATGGCGCGTGGCCGATCAATTGGCTGAAGCGGGGTTTCCAGCTCTGGTTGGACCCGTACTGGCCACTCCTACCCGTTCTTCAGATCGCTACGATCGCGCGTATGCCAATGCGGGCCTGCTATCCGAGGCTGGCGTCACCGTCGCACTTCGTAGTGGCGAATCCAAAAACGTGCGCAATCTCCCCTTCAA
The DNA here is from genome assembly GCA_030830105.1 of Rhodothermales bacterium. Taxonomy (GTDB): domain Bacteria; phylum Bacteroidota; class Rhodothermia; order Rhodothermales; family UBA10348; genus JAAZVD01. The sequence goes on from JAURNP010000119.1 coordinate 5,916, forward strand.
CGCCGGATTTGCGGCCACTTACGGGATGGGCAAAGAGGCCGCTCTGCGGGCCGTCACGCTTGGGCCGGCCGAGATCTTCGGCATCGATTCAGACTACGGCTCCATCGAGGTGGGCAAGAAAGCGAATCTCTTTGTGTCCAACGGCGACCCCTTTGAAACCAGCACCGATATCCTGGCGCTATTCATTGACGGCTTCAACGTACCTATCGAGAGCCGTCACTTGGATCTGTACGAGGAGTTTCTGAACCGGGATGCAGGACGCCTCCAGCCGATTGAAATACTGCCCGCGGATAACTAGACAGCCGCCAGGCCCTCCTTCTCATCCTTCGTAGAGCAGGTCTGATTCGTCAGGCCTGCTCCTCTTTTTTGATCCGATTCCAGTGAGCGTCCATCTCCTCAAGCGTCGCATCAACCAAGGATGATCCCTCGTCCTCGATCCCTTTCTCAACTCCCTGGAAGCGACGAATAAACTTTGCGTTGGTTCGCGCGAGGGCATTTTCTGGATTGATGCCACCAATGCGGGCATGGTTGACGATAGCAAAAATGAGGTCACCGAGCTCCTCTTCCTGCTGCTCAACCGGCGCACCGGCATTGACAAGCTCTCGGAACTCACCAAGCTCCTCGGCCACTTTGTCCCAGGCATCATCCGGAGAGGGGAAATCGAATCCGACGCCGGCGGCTTTTTCCTGGATGCGGTAGGCGCGCAACAGGGTTGGCAGATGGCGAGGTACCCCTTCCATCGCGGATTTCTTCTCCCCATCTCGCAGCTTGATCGTTTCCCAATTGGTCAGGACGTCGTCCACGCTACCGACCTTCGTGTCTCCAAATACATGGGGATGTCGTCGAACCAGCTTTTCTGTTTCGGCTTCAATCACATCCTGAAGCGTGAAAGATCCAGTTTCTGCTGCCATCACAGAGTGAAAAACAACGTGCAGCAGGATATCCCCGAGTTCCTTTCGCAGATGGCCCATATCCCCATCGTCGATGGCCTCGACCGTCTCGTAGGCCTCTTCGATCAGCAGATGTTTCACGCTATCGTGCGTCTGCTCCCGGTCCCAGGGGCAATCCCGACGAAGCTGCCGAACGATGGCCACGAAATCGGTCCATTTCTCTACAGGTTCACCGGATTCGGTAAAAACAGGATCGTAGATCTTTTCTGACATGGAACGGCCGGGGTTCAGGATTGTGATGGAAGAATCATTGTGGACTGCAGGATTCAGTCCGAGGGCAATTGGAAAGAGCCTGTAAACTGGGAACGCCCTGCGAGGGATCCCTCGCAGGGCGTTCCCAGAATATATCCAGGATCATTAGGTAACCACACGATCCAGCTTCTTAGCCTGAGCGACCCAGCCAGAATCCTGCTTGGTGCAAGGTCTGCCTTCCCTTTTCCGGGGTTGCTTGGTTGGATGATTCTGATGGAATGTGACAGGCATTGATAAAAACAATCCGGTCTTGCCACTCCCCTGTCATTCCAACGCCTAGCGTATGCGTTGTCAGGTCTTTTGCATCATAGAGCAGGGGCTCGTCGACGGACGGAGAACCATCTGGATTGACGGAATGCGGGAGGAGGAAATAATCTCAGAATCCTCGGCTGTGACCATGCACTGTTGAAAACTTCGGTGTTTCGGAGGACACCTTCCACCCTTTCGGCGGTTTATCTTCTAACGCGGCAAGCTTGCTGGTTGCGCTCGGGAATCTGAAGGGTCTTGATCCCTCAAACGGCCCGGCCTCCAGGCGCTCGCCAACAGCGAATGGATGCCCCTTTTGCAGGCATGCAAGAGGTCACCCCAAGGGTTCGTGTACATCACGCAACTTCGCGTATATCACACAACAAGGTATTTCAATACAAAAAGAGGAATCACATGGCACGTGGAGTTAACAAAGTCATCTTGGTAGGTAATCTGGGGCAGGACCCGGAGCTCCGTTACACAGGATCGGGAACGGCCGTATGCAACATCCGCCTGGCGACCAACGAGTCGTACAAGGATGCAAGCGGCGAGTGGGTCGAACGGACTGAGTGGCACAGTGTGGTCGCTTGGGCCCGTCTGGCGGAAATCTGCAACGAGTACCTCAAGAAAGGCTCGCAGGTCTACTTCGAGGGCTCCCTGCAGACACGTCAGTGGGAAGACAAGGATGGCAACAGCCGCTATACAACAGAAATCAAGGCTCGCGAGATGATGATGCTGAGTGGGCGCGGCATGGACGGAGGTTCGTCCTACAGTTCGCCCAGCCAGTCGGGCTCCATGTCTTCGCCAGCCCCAGCAGCAGCGGCAGCAGATTCTGGCAAGAAGGACGATTACACATTCCAGCCTGACGATGATCTGCCGTTCTGATGCTGATCGATTCCGGATCCATCCGGAATGACCAACTTGGACGGGGTCGGGGCGCCGGCGATCATGGATCGCCGTTTGCGCCCCGACCCCGGTTCCTTTTTGAGGCCCCCGCCTCCCTCGATTCGGCTTGCTTTTATTCGCTCGAAGCGGGTTATTGCAGGCGCCGAAGGCCGAGACGTAGCCTGTGGAGCGCCGAATTGTACTTGGCGCGCAATGACGGGTGGCTCTGAGGAGTTCAACGCCTCTGTTCCTTTGGCTTTTCTGTATCCCGAACTCAATCAAACGTAACCCCATGGCTTCTGCAGGACGCGGTCAATGGAGTGGCAAGGCAGGATTCATCCTCGCAGCTGCCGGCTCCGCTATCGGACTCGGCAACATCTGGCGCTTTCCGTATACGGCCGGTGAGAATGGCGGCGGTGCCTTCGTACTGGTTTACCTGGCCTTCGTGCTGCTGATTGGGGTACCCGTAGTTCTTTCGGAGCTGTCAATCGGGCGATTCACCAAGCTCAACCCCGTCGGCGCATTCAAAAAGCTGGCTCCTGGTACCAACTGGAAGTGGTTGGGTGGCCTGGGTGTTCTGACTGGCTTCGGCATTTTGGCCTTCTATTCCGTCATCGCAGGATGGACCCTTTCCTACCTCTGGGGCGCCATTACCGGGCAGGTAGGCGGCGTAACGACGGCCGAACAGAGCAATGCAGTTTTTGAAGCGCTCATCGGGGGCTCGTTAGTACCGGTGATCCTGACGGCAATTTTCATGGCCATGACCATCCTGGTTGTGCGAGGAGGTGTCTCGAATGGAATTGAACGAGCCACCAAGATTCTCATGCCCACGCTGCTGGTCATGCTCGTTGTCATGGCTATTCGTGCCATGACTCTGGACGGCGGAGGTGCTGGGATTGCCTATCTCTTCCAGCCGGACTTTTCCAAGCTGTCGGTGGACGTAATCATGGCCGCTCTTGGTCAAGCGCTCTTCAGTCTTTCGCTTGGCATGGGTGCCATGATCACCTACGGATCCTATTTCCCGGATCGAGAAAACTTGCCACAGGCCGGGATCGTCGTGGCTTTTTTCGATACAGGTATCGCCATCCTGGCAGGTCTGATCATCTTCCCCGCGCTGTTCAGCGTCGGCGTCGATCCAAGTGCTGGACCTGGTCTGGTCTTTGTGGTCCTGCCCTCCATTTTTGCGCAGCTACCCGCAGGCGGCCTGTTTGCCATCGCCTTTTATTTCCTGCTGACCATTGCGGCGCTCACCTCAACCATTTCCCTTCTGGAGGTGGTGGTGGCGTACTTCGTGGACGAGAAACAGTGGGACCGCAAGAAGGCCTCCCTCTGGATTGGTCTTGCGTGTCTCGTGTTTGCGGTGCCTTCGGCTCTCTCCCAGGGCGCTGTGGGCGGCCTGACGGACTTCCTCGGAACAGGCGTCACCTATCTCGACATCCAGAATATCATCTGGGGTAACTACTCGTTGTCCATCGGAGCACTCGGTCTGTGTATTTTCGTCGGCTGGAAATGGGGTATTCCTTCAGCCCTTGAAGCCCTGGAAGCAAGCGGACACAAGCTGCAAGGACACACGCTCTGGTCTATTCTGGTGCGTTTCGTGTGCCCGGTCGCGGTTGGTGCCATCTTGGTTTACATCATGATCACGCAACAGTACTTCTAGTTCTGCGGTATCTTGACCCAATCCATTTTCTGAAAACAGCCAGAGGATAAACCTCTGCCCCTGTGGAGCCTCCCCCCGCGTCGGAGTTTGCAGTCCTCTTTTCCTTGCAGGAAGTCGCCCTGAATGCGGGCGACTTCGTGGCAGGTGGATTGCTGCTACTGGTCCTTCTCGTGCTCTCCTCGCTGTTTTCCGGATCCGAGGTGGCGCTGTTCACCCTGGTCCCTTCTGACAAAGAGGATCTGGAAGCAAACGATGATGCCGCATCCAAACGCGTGGTTCGACTCCTGAACCATCCGCGCACGGTGCTGGTCACCATCCTGATCATGAACACCGTGGTCAACGTGGGCGCCGCCATCACGGCAGCCGTCATGACGCACGAGGTAGCGGAGGCAAATGACTGGTCACCCATTGCCACGTTGCTGATTGAGGTTATCGTCCTGACTTTCGTGATTCTCGTGGTGAGCGAAATCACGCCAAAGCTCATCGCCTCGAAGCAGCCCATTGCGTTCAGCAAGCGCATGAGTGGCGTCTTGGTCTTCCTCCACCGGGCCCTCTTGCCCATTTCGTCTTTGCTGGCTCGCTCGATGGCGGCCTTCCATGGCAAATTCGAGGGCTTGAACGAGCGTATTTCTGCCGAGGACCTCAAGACGATTGCCGAGATTGGCGAAGCCAGTGGGACGCTGGAGCAGGACGAGAAAAACCTCATCCATTCGATCGTGGAGTTTGGTGAAACCAGCGTTCGCGAGATCATGATCAGTCGTCTGGACATCGTCGCCCTGAACGTGAATGCGTCCATCGAGGAAGCCATCGAAATCATCCGCAAAAACAGTCATTCAAGGCTCCCGCTGTATGTCGAGCACTTGGACAATATCCTCGGTATTGTCTACGCCAAGGACTTGCTACGCTTCCGGACAGAGCAGCCCAAGGAGAAGACCGTCGACTGGACACGTCTGTCCCGTCCTGCAATCTTCGTCCCTCTGGGAAAAATGCTAGACGATCTGCTCACGGATTTCCAAGCCAAGCGAACGCATATCGCCATTGTTGTTGACGAGTACGGCGGTACCGCTGGACTGGTAACTCTGGAGGATGTACTCGAAGAGGTCGTGGGTGAAATACGGGATGAGCATGACGAGAACGAAGAGGGCCTCATTAATCGCGTATCGGACAATGAGTATGTTGTAGACGCGAAGATTGATCTGGATGACCTCTTCCAGGCGCTGGAGCTCGAGATGGA
>JAURNP010000120.1 GCA_030830105.1 Rhodothermales bacterium
AGAACTCGACCTTCGCTACGTCCTCAAGGAAAGTCGCACTGGAAATCTTCGGGCCATCATTCAGGAAGTGACCACACTCGAGCACGCGCTCTCGATTCTGGAGGAGTTGATCAGCGCGGTGACATCAGCACAGTGATTTCAACACAGTGACTTCAACACAGTGACTTCAGCGAGCAGGAGCCGATATTTTCTATCATTTTGGGCGGCCTCTGACGCGAGACAGATCCGGGTCGGTCGTCAGGCGAAGGAAACATTTTGAGCCAGAGCGGACTCTCAGTATTCGCATATTTACCCTTAGTCGTTGCAGTGCTTCGTATTATGAGAATATATCAAATGGCTGATTAAATCTATACTTGATACTAGTAATTGCTGGTAATCGCTCGGGCTCCGGCTTGATGGCGTTCAATGAGGTCGGCCGGCTCCATGACCCGGACATCGGCTCCAAATCGAAGGAGCCAACTCGCGAGGTAGTCCAGATTGTCGAATGAAAAGGAAATCTCCACCTGACCACCGGACTGAACCTCCTCATCGATTCGTGCTGGAATCTGGGTACGGACTCGAGCAAACATGGAAGCAGTAAACGAAAGCCGGACGCGGTGGGGATCTGAACGCAAACCCTCGCCTTCCAGGTATGTCTGCAAGTCGAATCCTTCCGGCCGCTCGAATTGCTCGGTCAGAACGAACATCTCTTCAATGCGGTCGAGTCGGAAATTGCGGATCTCCTCGCGAAGGTGGTCGAAGGCGATAAGATTCCAATGATCTGTATAGTAGACGAGGCCAAGCGGATCTACTCGACGCTGTGTGAGCTCTCCTCGGCTTTCGACATAGTACTCCATGATCACCTTGCGTGATCGGGCAACTGCTTCAGACAGCTTGAACCACTTGCCTGACTCCTCCCCTTCAGATTGGACAGCCTGAGACCAATACGGATCGAGTACGGTGTTTTCTGACAACCGGTCGACGTATTCGCGAATCTCCCGCGGCAATACGGAGCGTATTTTCAGGGACACCTCGCCTGCATCTCCCCGCAGGGAGGCATCCGATTGCAGACGCATGAACTCCGTGCCTACCAACAAGGTAGCTGCTTCCCTGGCGGTCAACATAAGCGGCGGAAGCTGATACCCTTCGAGAATTTCATAGCCGCCGCCTTCAGAGTAGGTGAGGGGCACGCCAGAATCGGAGAGGGCCCTCAGATCGCGGAAGATGGTCCGACGACTCACTCCAAAATGATCTGAGAGGTCCCGACTCGTCATGTTGGGACGGTTCTGAAGCAGAAGGATGGTCGCAAAAAGACGCTCGGTACGCGTGCCTTGTTTTTCGGTCTTAGACATGGATATGGAAGACTGAAGCGGGGAGAGGTCGCATTCACATGCAGTATGGCCTTCACCGGCCTACGACACGGCAGAGACCTGGATGATTTCCTTGGTATCAAAATACGGATCAGAGGTGTGCCCCTTCAGTGGAATCCGATCCAGTGTCAATCCTGGGTAGAGCGCATGCAACTCGGCAATCTCGACCTCCAGATTTCCACCTTTCAGACAGATCAGACCATCGCCCCAGTGCTGCTCGGTAAGCGCATTCTCGGGCGAAGAGGCCATGGACTGGTGCCAACTCCACAGCGCCGAAAGGGGAGCGGTAGCTCTTGAAACCGAAAGGGGAGCATTTCCTGGATAGGACTCTGCTCGACCATGCCATGTGGAGACATTATCCAGGCCCAGTCGCCGCGCAAAAAGATCCACGGAGCGTGTCTTCTTCTGATTGGAATCAACCGCCACGACGGTTATTTCGGGGAAAAGAATCCCAAGGACCACGGCAGGTAGACCGCCCCCTGTACCCCAATCAACCAGTTTCGTCCCGGATCGAAAGGATCGCATTCCGTAAGCCAGACAATGACCGATGTGATGCGCCAAGAGGTTGGCTGCATCGTGACGCGAGACGAGATTGAAGCGCTGATTTACCGCACGTAACTCGGCCTCATAAGCAAGAAGTGTTCTCGATTGTTCGCTACTAAGTCCTATGTCAAACGGCCATTTCATGGCATTGGGGTCAGATTGGGGCCTTTGAAAGATACATGCAGGAAGCGGTGTTTCACGTGAAACATCCAAACGAAGAGGGAAGATGTGAGCAGGCTGTAGGGCGAGTGTTTCACGTGAAACACCGAAATACAGAGCCTACCGAACCTCCGCACCCAATCGCGGGAAGCGACCGGACTTGACCATCACCATCAGTACAGAAACATCAGAAGGGGAAACACCGGAAATACGAGATGCCTGGCCCAGGTTCTCGGGGCGAATGCGATGGAGCTTCTCACGCGCCTCAATGGTGATGTTCTGAATTGCATGGTAATCTAGGTCTACAGGGAGAATCTTGGATTCGAACTGCTCCATTTTCTCAATCAAACCCCGCTCCCGCTCTACGTAGCCTTCGTACTTGAGATCGATTTCAACCATGTCTTCGATCGATTCCAAGCCCTCAACCGGGGGAATCAGCGATTCCAGGTGCGTTGCAACCAATAACGCTTTCAAACTCACTTCCGGACGAAGTGCCACTTTGGCTAAGCGATCCGTTTGTCGAACGGGTGCGCTGCCAAGCGTTTGCAGAAAAGGATTCACATCATTGGGGGTAACACTTGTGGACCTCACCGCCATGGTGAGCTCGCTACGAGCACTACTTCTTCGTCTCATTCGCTCCAGCCTCTCTTCAGACACCAGACCGATGTCGGCACCGAGCTGTGTAAGGCGCTGATCAGCGTTGTCCTGTCGCAGCATCATCCGATGCTCTGCGCGTGAGGTAAACATGCGATAAGGCTCTTCCGTGCCCTTGGCAACCAGGTCGTCAATGAGGACGCCGATATATGCTTCGGAGCGCTTAAGAACCAACTGTTCCTCACTTTTTACATAGAGCGCCGCATTCGTTCCAGCGATGAGTCCCTGCGCCCCAGCCTCTTCATATCCCGTTGTCCCGTTGATTTGGCCGGCAAAGAACAGACCTTTTACCAACTTGGTCTCCAACGAATAGCGAAGCTGATAGGGTTGGAAATAGTCGTACTCAATGGCGTATCCCAGTCGCAGGATATGAACCTCTTCCAGGCCCTTGATGCCGCGAATAGCATGCTCTTGGACGTCCTCCGGGAGACTCGTCGAGAATCCGTTAACGTACACCTCGTGTGTATTCCAGCCTTCGGGTTCGAGGAATATCTGATGGCGGTCCTTGTCCGCGAAGCGATCAATCTTGTCTTCGATGGATGGACAATAGCGCGGACCAGTACCCTGGATGCGACCCACGAACATCGGACTACGATCGAACCCCGTACGCAGTACGTCGTGAACCGCTTCGTCCGTAAACGTAATCCAGCAGCTCAATTGCTGTTGAACCAGCCGATCTGTCATATAGCTGAATGGGACTGGTTGGTCGTCGCCTTTCTGCTCCTCCAGGACGCTGTAATCAATGGTGCGGCCATCGAGCCTGGGGGGGGTGCCCGTCTTCAGCCGACCCGACTCAAAACCGAGGTTGTTCAGCGCCCCTGTCAGTCCACGGGAGGCGCCTTCACCCATTCGGCCACCCCCATAGGATTTGTCGCCGATATGAATCTGGCCATTCATGAACGTGCCGCTCGTAAGGATTACCGCGTCGGCTGATATCCGTTGTCCCAATTGGGTGACAACTCCAGAGATGCGATCGCCTGTGGTCTCCAGATCGACAACCATATCACTGCGCATGTATAGGTTAGGCTCGGCCTCCAACATGCGTCGAACCGCGGCCGCATACATGAACCGGTCGCATTGAGCCCGGGGGGACCATACCGCAGGTCCCTTGCTACGATTCAGCATGCGAAACTGAAGGCCAGATTCGTCTGTGGCGTGACCCATCAAACCGCCCAGTGCATCAATCTCTCGCGCGATCTGCCCTTTCCCAATACCACCAATCGCTGGATTGCACGACATACGTCCAATCGCTTCGAGACTCATGGTAACCAGCAACGTCTTCGCACCCATGCGTGCGGCTGCAGCCGCAGCTTCACTGCCTGCATGTCCTCCGCCTACCACCACGATGTCGTAGTGCGAACCGTTCACTCCTCGTATTTCCTTGTCTCCCTTCACTTTATAGGTTTTTTACCTGCTACTTACCAATGCAGAACTGGGAAAAAATACGGTCGAGGATATCCTCGTTGGTGACCTCACCCGTGATGGCACCTATCTGCTCGATTACCTCTCGGACATCCGAAGATATCATATCGCCAGATCCCCCGGATTCCATGACGACGCGTACTCGCTGGATCGCCGACGAAGCAGCTCGGATATGCTCCTGCTGACGCTGGCTTGTTACTACCTGATGCTCCTCGGCTTGACCAATAGAGCCTACCGTGGCATCAAATATCCGGGTCATCAACGCATCAACCGACTCCGTACCAATACGCATGGCTTCGGCAGAAATGGCAAAGTCTGCCTTCATGCCTAAATGAGTCGAAGCAGACGCATCCACAACCAGGTCCCGCTTGTTGCCAACCACGAGGCGGGGGAGTTCTTCGGCCCGCACTTCGGCCTGTATTTCCTTCTGCATTTCAGCCGGTATCTCATCAGCCGTCAGGTCGACTAAATGCAAAATAAGATCCGCTCCTCGTTCAGCTTCTTGGCTCCGCCGCACGCCCTCGGCTTCAATCTCATCGTCTGTCTCACGACGACCAGCTGTATCCACAAATGTAAACCGCACTCCTTCATACTCCAGGTGGCTTTCTACTTCATCGCGTGTGGTACCAGGAATCTCACTCACAATTACGCGATCGTAGCCGAGCAGCGCGTTCATCAATGTGGACTTGCCGGCATTGGGTTTGCCTACGATGACCACGCGAACACCCTCGTGCAACGCCTGACCAAAGCGGAAGGAACCGGTCATTGCGTCGAGCCGCGAAGTGGCCGCCTCGAGCAAGGACTCAAGTCGCTCGCGGTCAGCAAAGGCAACGTCTTCCTCGCCAAAATCCAGTTCCAGCTCCAACAGGGAAACGAGTTGAATCAAATCCTCCCTGATCTGTTCGAGCTCCGCGGAAAACCGACCTCGCAAATGGGCAAGTGATATGCGACCAGCTCGCTGACTTTGAGCGTGAATCAATTCGCCGATTGCTTCGGCCTGTGCCAGGTCGACTTTCCCATTCATGAACGCCCGGAGGGTGAATTCACCGGGTCCAGCCATGCGCGCTCCTTCTTCGACCATCAATCGGACTACGGCATCCGAGGCTACATCTCCGCCGTGACAGGAGATCTCTACGATATCCTCTCCGGTCGCCGAGCTGGGTGCCTTGAAAAGGGTGCACACAACCTGATCGATCCACGCATCCTCTCGCCCGATATAACCGACATGCGCCGTGTGACTGGCAAGGCCAGTCAATTCCCGGGCCGGAAAAACCGCATCCACCAAGGAAATGGCCTCGGGCCCGGAAAGCCGCACGATGCTGAGTGCCGAAGCGCCTCGCGGAGTTGCGCGGGCGACAATGGTGTCCTGAACGCTATCTCCCGCAGATGCCATCATGGATCGGGATCAGCGACGAGGCTTGGGTTTGCCCGTAATCGCCCCAATGTTCTTGCCTTTATCACCCTTCTTGCGCGATGTACCTGCTGCAGACTTTTTAGCCTTTGTCTTCTTCTTCGGCTCGAGCTCCTCTGGATGATCGTGGATCTGCTTATTGATCACTTTCTGCTGCGCAGCCGTCAAGACATTATAGCAGAGGTAGTACAGGTTCAGCCCCGCTGCCAGCCGGTTGAAGATCACGAAAATCATGACCGGGAACACGTAGGTGAAAATCTTCGCCTGCGCATTGTTCTGGCTGGTCATCGACAGCTTCATCTGGAAGACCATCGAAATACCCATCAGGAGTGTAAAGCCGGCAACGGCGTCCCCGTACATGGGAATAGAGAAGGGAAGACTCAGGATAAAGTCCGGTGCAGACAGATCCTGGGCCCATAAAAACCCTTGCTGTCGTAGCTCGATAGCCTGAGGCAGGAACTGCCATAGCGCGATGATGACCGGGTACTGCAGGAGCATTGGCAGACATCCGCCCAGCGGATTGACCCCCGTCTCCTTGTACATTTTCATCATGGCCTCCTGCTGCTTCTGCGGGTTGTCCGCATGCTTCTCCTTGATCACCTCCATGCGCGGTTGCAGCTCGCGCATTTTGGCCATGCTCTTGAAAGAGGTCTTCGTAAGCGGATACAGCACCAACTTGATCAAGAAGGCTAGCAAGATGATCACCCATCCGTACGGCATGAACTGGCCGAGGTAGGTAAACGCCGGAATGAAGATGAAACGGGCCAATGGCCGGGTGATCATTTCGAAGAAATCCCACCCGAAGTCGACCATGTTATACAGATCAAGGTCGTAGTCATTGAGGTTGCCGTAGACCATCGGGCCCATGTACAACGTGTACTGATCGGCCTCCGCGCCCGCGCTCGGCATCAGAAGGCTCGCCAGATAGTCATGGCGACCGTAGGATTCGGAGACCTCCCCAAATCGTTCGCCAATCAACTCCGCGCCGCGCGTTGGCTGCTGCGGCATCATGACTACGGTGAAGTACTTGTTCTTGACTGCTACCCAGTCGACCTCCCCGCGTAGCGACCGCTCGTCGTAGGGATCGGAGTTCAGTAGCACGTCCTCGACATCACCTCCACTACGAGCGAACGCACCCGTGTGCTGTGCGGCTGTCTCGTGGTCCAGCTCGGAGAACGGGATGCCGCCATTCCACACCAGCTCATAGCCTTCGCGTGTGGAGAAGGAAGAGGCTCCCGGCTGATTGATCTCTACGTCTATTTCGTAGGAGTCCGGTTTGAAGGTATAGGCCAACTCGATCTGGCCACTACCGACATCGGCTGTAAATGAAACCGTTACGGGGGCATCTCCAACGGTCAGCAAATCCTGGGAAGAGCTCGACTCGAATACAAACGCTCTGGAATCATAGTTGCGGTTGCCAGGCGAGGTAAACAAGACGCCTAAGGCACCTCCCTTGGTCGTATCAACCAGCTGTACCAGGCGCTCAGAACCTGCGACGGTGTAGTCCTTGAGTTCGAACGAAGAAAAGGTCCCTCCCTGAGAAGAGAGCTCTACGCGGTAGAGGCTGTTTTCGACGGCTATCGTTCGAATATCCGCATCTTGGCCCGGGACGAACGTGCTGTCGTCAGCGGCAAGGATTTGAACGGCGCCCACCTCAGGGTCGCCTTGCTCGACAAACTCTTGTGTCGAGACTTCCTTCGTGGAGTCGGGAACTACGGCGAGTTCCTCCACCGGAGTAGGGGCGGGAGCCAGCCAAGTGAGCCAGACCACCATGATAATGGCGATCAGCACCGTTGCTGTGAGAACGTTTCTATCCACTCGGGGCCTCTCCTCGGCAGGTTGATAAGTCAGGCGACAGCATCAGACGGGAAGTGAGGCGGTACGGGAGCGTTGTCCGGCGGGTTCCATTCAACAAGGTGCTGAATTGCTTCGCTGTTCGAGCCGTTGCATCGCTTGTTCGAAATCGGAGCGGATGCGTGCCGAGGACGCCTTGTTGCCCTGGAACAGCACCATAGCTGTCAGTGGCTGGCCTTCCCGGTTCGCAATCCTTTCCAGACGGGGCTGATCGTGGCGAATGGCCTCCCTGAGGATGCGCTTTACCCGATTGCGTCTCGGTGCGCTTCCACGTGAACGGCCTACGGCTACACCGATTTGAAACGATCCTGGGACAAATTCCGGATCCACAAAGCGGTACACGATCCGGACTACACCGCTCCTGACGGAATGACTGCTCGGATTACCCTGCTCGAACAGAGGCTCGATGAGCCGCCTGTGCTTGAGACGTTGCGCAACTGAAAAAGTCAGCGACGTACCGTCCGAGAGCGGGGAAGTGCCAGCCTCACCCATCAGGTCGCTCACTTTCCGCTTTTCGTGTCGCTTACGGTCAGGTTTTTTCTACCTTTTGCACGGCGACGTGCAAGAAGGCGGCGACCGTTTTTGGTGGCCATGCGCGAGCGAAAACCGTGCTTGTTGGCGCGCTTGCGGCGGCTGGGCTGATACGTACGTTTCATGGTACTTAGTGACGTTGTTAATCCTGGCCAGGATCTGCAAGTGGGAGGCCGAATCCGGAAGCACCCGGATGGCGGCGTGGCTATTACTCAAAATCTGCTGTGAACGTGCGCTTTACGGGAGTCGCAAAGGGGTGTTTGCGACGCAAGGACACAGAAAGGTGAAGATACGACAAGTACCCGTCACATCAACTGAAGTGATTGACATTCATAAAAAGTCAGCGTAATATTGCGGGCTCTGAAAGCGGCCTGGTGGTCGCTTTCGGCGAATCTGGGAGATTAGCTCAGTTGGTTAGAGCACCTGCCTTACAAGCAGGGGGTCACTAGTTCGAGTCTAGTATCTCCCACACAAACCCCAAGTAAGCCGTTGTGCTGCTTGGGGTTTTGTTTTATGGGTACAACATAGGTACAACAAAGTGCCTAAAAATTGCCCGTTTTAGTGCTCCGGGGTAGGGGGGTAAAACTGGGTGATAGGCCCGCACTTACTCCCATCAGAAACGCGTCTGGTTTTCTCAAAGCCAAATCCAGACTCAAGCCTTTACCATGTCAACTTCCAGCTTCCCGAAGACGAGGGGGGTAGAAGCCCACTAGTTCCAGCGTAGAGTAGTATATTTTGCTGTTTCGCAATCCCCGCTAGGTAAAAAGGTTTTTTAGAGATGGCAACTCAGACCGTACTGATTCATCCCGCAGGAGCAACCAAGACCGCTTACACAGGGTGGAGTTGGACTGTGTTCTTTTTCGGTCCGCTGCCCGCGTTGTTTCGTGGTGATCTGAAGTACTTCCTTATCTTACTCGTTGGTCACCTTGTTCTCTCCGCCACCACCTTTGGAATAGGAAATATCATCCTTTCAATCGCTGCGGCTGTGAAATACAACGAGTGGCACAGCTCATCTCTTATTGAAAAGGGGTACCGAAGCCAAGAAACAATCTTGCGAGATGTTGAGGCAGCCCGTGTCAGGAATACAGGCACTATTTCAGAAGTATAACCTGCTTAGTAGTAGCAAAGAGGTCAACTGCTTCCATTCTGATCAGGTACCTGCCCGAGGCAAGAGCATCGGTCATACTCAAGCGAACCGGCCCCGTCGTGCATAGGCAGATCCCCTACTGTGTCGCTTTCGTAAGAATTGCCTCGCTGGTTACGTCCTGGCCATCCATTGAGATTATTCCAGTTCTGCGAAGGGTCTGGGATGCCGCTTTGGAGACGTCAAAGGTCATACCTGTCACGAAATCATCTTCCCCGACGGTGTATGGAGTACCTGCTGTCGGTGTAAACTCGATGGCGACACCGTCTATCAGCGTGCCTACGAAGGTAGGTTCAGTGCCCAAAACGCAATAATGCTTAGTTAGCATACTACCACCCTCCATGGTATAGGTGGTTGCCATCTCGACATCACCTTCAATCAGTGTTTCTACTACCGTATTGCCGCCCGAAACCACCTTGAACTCATTACTTGTGGGCATTTCACGACCGTCACTTAAGACAAGTGTACCTTCCCACGTGCCTTCGAGGGATTTGATAGCATCGAAGGCAGCTTCTGCCGAAGTAGTATCTGCCGAGACTTCAACCTCCTGTGGTGTAGAATCGGCCATTTGGCAGCCTGTGAGGATGGTAAAAGCTGCTGCAAGAGAGAGGAGGAGAGATTTTTGCATGGTTCTTTGAAAGGCAGGTTACATTGTAGAATTCCAATTAATATCTCTAATGATACCCGCAATAGTCAACTGGGTAGTCAATTTGTTCCGATGCGATGCTAGGAGGTGGTTTTAAGCAGGATCCGAGGATAGGGGAGCACTGTGTCTTTGTGCGTTCCACAGCCACCTGCCCGACAGACTGACACGCATCGAGCAGGTAGGGCACGTTAATCTTTACCTTAAGAATCTCGCAAGCCAAGCGGGCATCGAGAAGCACCTGACCTCTCACATGTCGCGCCACTCCTTTGCTAGTCAAGCGCTCCAGGCGGGTATCTCCCACCCCACGATCAAGGAAGGTCTTAAGCATGGGAGCATCTCAACAACGGAGCGCTACCTCAGAAGCCTACCGAGTGATCTGATCGACGACGGGTTTCGGTCGGCTGGCTTTTGAAAAAGGTAGCGCATTTCTGGCGTGCCGATTCTCAATCCTGGTCTATTTCAGCAGCACAACTGGTCGGGTCTGCACCTGATCACCGTGCGTCAGACGGTAGAAGTAGACTCCGCTGGCCAGCGCACTGGCATCCCAGCGCACGGAGTGTCGACCTGGAAGCATATCCGCGTTGACCAGCTCGGCTACTCTGCGACCCACTGGGTCAAACACCATAAGTTGTGCTTCACCCCTAGTCGGCAGCGTATACGTGATGGTCGTGACCGGATTGAACGGGTTGGGGTAGGCCGCATTGAGTTCAAAGGTGAGGGGTAGTTCATCCGATTCAGTTGCAACACCACTTATGACGCTGACGGAGCTCAGAGCAGGCCTTGTGGTCTCCATGTTACCGACCTGGTCTATCGAAAGAGCGTAGAATCGATACTCATGCAGCGGTTCAACAGATACGGTCATGGAGTCGGCATGCGTTGAGCCCATCGATTGGAATGCCTGACCGTCAACCGACATGAACAGGTTCGTTGACATAACCCCTGACTCGCCATCCGCCTCGACCGCATCCCAACGAACGACCAGATCACCGCCTGTGACTTCGGAGGGCAACGCACGCATGGTAGTGGTAGGAGCCCGAAAGTCCAGGGTGTTGACAAACGTATTTGTTACGATAGGCTCATTGTAGTCGAATACAATGACAGCCCTGTTTTCCAATGCAGTACCCGAGGACAGACCAGGCACGGTATTGACCGAAAATGAGACATAGCCTTCTCCTTCAGGAGGAGTCACGTTGGGTGGAAGTTCGATGCCCGTGATTTCCCAGTGCAACGCCTGGCCATTTACCGAGAACTCAAAGCCCGAGTGGGAAGCCCCTTCGAATATCACTGAGGAAGCGTCAAAAGCGGTTGATAGTGTATCGTCAATCACAATTTTCCACGCGGGTGCCGTGGCTTGAGCCTTGTTTTCAAAAAGAATCTGATAATTCATCCTTGTGGCATCGGTCACAAAATTGGCTTCTTCGTATCCATCGGGTCCAATCTTTTCGTTCGGATCCCAGGAGGATACCTTTTCGACCGGTTTTTCAACACGAGCCTGTATGGTTTTCCCACGGTTTAGGTATCGAGAGCTACCCTCGACTGAAGCCTTGACGAAGTTGAGGAAGTTCTCGGCCACTTTGTAAACGATGACCAGTGCCGTTCCATAAGGGGGACTGAGGCTAGCGGCAACCCCAGCAAGGGCGAGATTCTTGACCACGTTGCCGGCTGGCTTCTCGAAGCTGAACCACTTTTCGTTCGTCTTTCGAAAACCTTCTTCTATGATAGTTATCGCTTCGGTTCTAGAAGTGCTGGCAAAAACCTCTTCCGCCATGGCGAACATAACATCTGTCCCGTATGCGGTCCCCACACCGGTTGCGA
>JAURNP010000010.1 GCA_030830105.1 Rhodothermales bacterium
CATGGCCGGATGTTCGTTCTTTAGATAAGCCTCCAGCACTTCCAGAAGTGAATCGCACTTGGCCCGCTCCTGATCACTGACCATGGGGTACGGTGAAATCAGATCGTTCCGAAAACGCCCCCAAAACAGGTTCTTGGCAAAGCCCATGGCTTCTGGTTCAGGACCCATCATGGACTCGATATCGCGAATCATTTTCTGATCCTCTTCGGAGACATTTTTGAGCTTCAGCGTGTCAATTGCCATGGTTGATATTAACGAACGTATTGGATGGGCTGAAAAGCGGTTACAGGCGGTATATCGCACATTTTAGGTCGGAGTTCCACGGTAAGACACCCTGCAATCACCACCAGGTAAACAGTGTTAACCTGATCCGAGCGAAACCCCTCTCCGATCGGTATATTCAGGCCGGTTTCCGCAATAATCCGAGCCCTTCTATTTCCTGTGAAACACGCTTTCAGCGATCGTCTCCAGTCGCTCCGACGACAAAAATCATCCGTCCTGTGTGTGGGATTGGATCCGGATCCCGGTCGGCTTCCCTCCCACCTTACTGATGCGCTGCCTCTGCCCGAGGCCGTTTCGCGCTTCTGCAAGGATATCGTTGCGGCCACTTCCGACTCGGCCGTTGCCTTCAAAATCAACTTCGCCTTTTTCGAGGCCCTGGGTACCCATGGGTACGCTGCCATGGGGGAAGTATTGGACTCGATTCCCGCAGATGTACTCACCATCGCCGACGCCAAGCGCGGCGATATCGGGAATTCGGCCTCTTTTTATGCCCGGGCAGTCTTTGACGAACTCGGTTTCGATTCCATCACCGTAAGTCCCTACATGGGCCGCGATTCAGTCGACCCGTTTCTTACACGAGAGGGCACGTGCGCCTTTGTACTGGCGCGTACTTCCAACCCAGGGAGTGCGGACTTCCAGCAACTCATGATCCAGGATCGCCCGCTCTTTGAAACGGTAGCCGAGCGGGTCGTCGCCTGGGGGAAAGAGTCCCGCGGTGAGGCAGGCCTCGTTGTAGGAGCGACGGACGCAGGAGATCTTGAGTCGCTTCGTTCAATACTTCTTGACACGCCTTTTCTGATCCCGGGAGTAGGCGCCCAAGGTGGATCGGCAGAGGAGGTGATGAGGGCTTCCGGAAGCGGGCCCGTGCTCATCAATAGCAGTCGAGCCGTTATCTACGCCTCTGACGGAGAGGATTATGCCGCGGCTGCCCGAGAGTCGGCGGAATTGACCCGCCAACGTCTGGGATCATGATCCGTCGTATCGTCCACATGGAGATCGAGCCGGAACGCGTTCCAGCCTTCCTGGGGGTCTTTGAGGCCAGCTGCGAACAGATCCGGGGCTTTCCGGGATGCCTGGAATTGACGCTCCTGCAGGACGTGAGCCACCCGGGACGCATGACTACCTACAGCCTCTGGGAAAGCGAAGAAGCGCTGGAGACCTACCGCTCATCGGACCTCTTCAAATCCACCTGGCAGCGCACGAGAGTGATGTTTTCGGGCAAACCTACGGCCATTTCGTACAGGATCGTCCATCACCTGCCCTGATTCCTTCTCGCTCTGTGTGGCGGCCTGCTTCCGGGTCAGAGGGACAGGTTCAACCCAATCCGGGCAGTCCTGCCCGCTGAAGGAATTCCAAGTTGAGCGATGTGCACGTCATCTGTAATATTGTCCACACCTGCGTACATCTGAAGGAAAACGCCACTGTCGGAAAAGAAGCGCTGAATGGCCAACCGGACATTGATGCGTAGCGACGTAGGCAGGTCGATCAGCGTATTGTCAGGGCCCAGGCCGTACGCTTTCCCTGTGTAGACACCTGTCAAGTCGACACGTACGCCTCGTCGTAACTCCATGCGCGATTGGATGGTCGCCAATATCTCTGGCTTTTCCGTCAGACGATTGTTCTCGGAGTCTCCGGTCACAACGGGCCGCATCCAAGTTGCGTGTCCCAGAATGGAAATAGCACGAGAGATCTCCCCCGCCCCGCTCCACTCAATCCCTACAACCCGGCTTCCATCCAGGTTTATACGCTGGCGTTTGCGTACTCCAGCATCGTCGATATTTTCCCGGTCGATGGTGTCCTGGGTTCGCTGGACGAATCCCATGACCTCCGCCTGCCATGAGGATTTCTGAACCATCCAGCCGGCTTCAGCCATCCAGGTCCGTTCAGGTTTCAAATCTGGATTGATGACAAACCGATCAAGGGCTGTACCGAACAGCTCTCGCATGGTGGGAAATCTGGGTTTGCTGCCTGCAATCAGCTTTATCGTGGTCATAGACCCTACAGATCGGTGCCATTCCGCGTTCAAACTATATGCGTCGAATCCTCCGTCTGACGGAAATAATCCTGTTTCAAATGTCCGCATTCCGTCCCAGGCTACACCAAAAGCCCAGTGTCCCGGATACCCGGATGCCGACGTAACCTCTCCTCCCAGCGTGTGCAGCAAGGACTGGTATTCCTGGGACTGCGCGTTGGACCCAGACGCGGCGAGATCCAGTTCACGTTGACTGTGCTGAGCCCACGAACCAACCGTGATGAGTCTCCAGCGCCAATTGGCACGCTCCCGCTCGGCAATCATTCGCAGACCACCCGACAAATCGGTGTCTTCCTGGCGCTCGTCCGCCCGGGCGTAGCTCACATCCTCATAATTGGCGATGTCCTGCCTGAACCGCGCAATCCAGGTCGATCCAGACCAGCTGAGTCCCTTTGCTTGGGCAACACCGTTGAGGATGGCCATCGAGTGCCGCCACAGAGGATACCGCCAGTAGCGTACCCGGTCCATGGCCGGGTCCAGATGCCCTTCGGGCGCTACCCCCTTTTCTGCCCGGGCGTGCATGAACGTGAGGCCAAGTTGTCCTCTATCTCCAGTCCGGTCCAGGCGCATGTAAACATTGGACTGTTCTCGATCTGAATTGACCCGTGTATCTGATTTCGGCTCGAACTCAAGCTCGATATCACCTGGGAGCCGAAGTCCATCCCTGCTTGCATAGGTTGCGCCCATCAGAAAGCTGTTGGCATCCCGTTTGGAAGCAAACAGCCCTTTGATTTGTCGCGATCCAGCTGTCCCACCCTGGAGTGTGATTTCTGATAGTTGTCCATCTGAGGTAAGGCTTCGACTCTGCAGATTCAGCGCCCCACCCGAAGTATTCGTTCCGTAGCCGGGGCTTACGGCTCCACGTTCCACGGTCATGGCACCCAGAACCGTTGCTGGGACCAAGCTCAGATCGATGCGATTATCCCACGCAATATTCAGCGGCGCCCCATCGAGGAAGACAGCTACCTGGCGCTCGCCTGCCGAACGAATGTATACCAGTGTCTCTCCCCGGGAATTGGTCTGAGTCGAGGCGGACGGCAACAACCGAAGGGTTGAAGCGACGTCCGGGACATCCTGCCTTGCGAGGGTTGCCAGGTCTACACGGAATACCCGCTCCGTGCGATCGTCCTGCCTTGTTTGACCTCCAATGACGATTTCCGACAGGTCATAGGTCTTGAGGGAGTCTGCCGAGGCAGTCTCCTGAGCTTGAACATTCACAGACTGTGCGATCACGAGGATCCACACAACCACTCCGCACATCAGTCGCTTCGGCATCCGGTCTGCGCTTTCGGGATCTGGGTGGGCATTGCACCCGACTGGGTTTAATTGTGACGTCGGACTACGGCCCTTCTCGACACCGGGTTCCATTCTGCACGTTCCATTCTGGGTCCCCCTGAAACCCGATGCGCCGCCATCATGTAGATGCTCTTTACTATCCAGCCTCCTCCGCCCCAAGTCGTTCGCGTGAGCTCACTCAGCCAACAACTCGTAGATCTACTGAAGCGTCGTCTTCGTGCCGCCAGGCTGCGACTTCTGACCACCGACCTGATCAGGGGCATGGTGTGGCTGCTCGGAGCCCTGCTGTCTGTTTGGCTTGTTCTTGCTGTTTTTGAATGGGCCTTCTGGCTTCCGCAAGCCTTGCGGATAGCGGGGGCGGTGCTATCTGGAGCGATACTCGCTGGAATTTTCGTGTTGGGCTTTGCCATCCCTGTGTTGCGCCACGTAGGTGTGCTGGCCGGCCGTGATGAATTGCAGATAGCTCGTATGATTGGACGCGTTCACCTTCAGGTAGGCGATCGCCTGTTGAATCTGCTCCAGCTTTCGGAAGGAAATCACAGCTCCAGCCCCGAACCGTTCGTGGACCAGGCCGTCCGCAAATTGGGCGAGCCGATTCGGGATGTCGACTTTGGAGCGATCGCCACCTGGAAACCGACATTGACCTGGTCCCGATGGGCCGCCATACCTGCCTTGTGCGTCTTGGTCATCCTGATTGCTGCTCCCGGTCCCTTCCTGGAGGCCACTCACCGGGTGGCAAACCCGTTGTCCACCTTTGAGAAGCCGGCTCCATATGCCATTCAAGTCCTACCCGGCGATGCAGAACTGATCATCGGTGAGGATCTTACCGTATCCGTTCTGGTGACTGGCGCCGCCCCTGAGGACGCGCCCTTGATTGAACGCTTGGTCGATGGAGAGATGCGTTCCCGCTTCGTGAATCTCACTGCGACAGAAGAGGGTCCTCTCTCCCATTCATGGACCAACATCCGTTACCCATTCCGTTATCGGGTAACGACTCCGCTCGTAACGACTCCTTGGTATGAAGTGCTCCTGGTTGAACGCCCCCTGATCCAACAGCTGAATCTCCGCCTGGATTACCCTTCCTACAGTCGTATTCCCGATCAGACACTGGATGCGAACACGGGCGACTTCGCTGCCCTGCAGGGGACTCGCGCGCAAGTTTCGGCAATTCTGGCCGGAGCTGAGACCGCGTCTGCCACCATTGTCTTTGACTCAGGACGACGGGTGGACATGTCCCTTGATGGTTCTTCGGCCGTCGGCACTTTCCGTGTTTCAGGAGATGACGCATACCGCATCGAATTGGTCTCACCAACGGGAATCCAAAGTATTGATCCGATCACCTATCAGGTCAAACGCGTTCTCGATGCCCCGCCTTCGGCCTCTTTGCTCTCACCCGGTGCACTGACAGACTTGAGCGAAGGCATGGAAGTGCCCATACTCGTGCACATCACGGACGATTTCGGCTTTTCGAAGATGCGACTCCATTATCGGTTGTCAGATAGCCGTTTCGGGTCTGTTTCGGAGACTTTCTCGAGCATCGAGCTCCGTGTCCCCTACGCCTACCAGCTGGATCAGGAGGTCCCTTTTTCCTGGGACGTCGATGATTCCACGCCGCTCGACCCGGTTCCGGGTGACGTGATCGACTATTACATCGAAGTCTGGGACAACGACGCCATCTCAGGAGCCAAATCCGCCCAGACGCGCGTCTATCAGTTGCGTCTTCCGTCCCTGGCGGAGCGCTATGAAGCACTTGACGAGGCCGAGGACGATACGGAAAAATCGATTGAAGACCTGCTTGACGAGGCGGACGAGGCCCGCGAGCAGTTTGAGGAACTCAAAGAGGAGTTGCTGGAGAACCCTGAAGCAGGATTCCATGTGGAGCGACTTCTTGAGCAGCTTCAAGAACGACAAGAAGCTCTCGAAGAATCGGTCGATGCTGTTTCTGAGCGCATGGAAGAGCTGGCTCAAGACATGCAGCAGAACGATATGGTTTCCGACGAGACCATGGACATGTTCGAGGAGCTTCAGGAAGTCGTTGAGGAAATCCGTTCGCCAGAGATGATGGATGCACTCGAACAGCTCGAGAATGCGCTTCAGAACATGGACAGGAACGAGATGCAAGATGCACTCGAGAAGTTCGAGTTCTCGGAGGACATGTATCAGGAACGACTTGAGCGCACGCTCGATCTATTCAAACAATTCCGTGTCCAGCAAGACATGGAAGAG
>JAURNP010000121.1 GCA_030830105.1 Rhodothermales bacterium
CGGATCGCTCGGATACGCGGTCGGTACCTTCCTTGGGTTCTGGGTTGCCGAGAGCTGGCTCCCGCTTCTCGGATAGCGCACGGCTGCTCCGGCGTCGAACACAGCGGAACGAGCTCACAGCCCAAAGAAATCCGCGATTTCCGAGGGTCCGAATGGCGGCCACGCATGCCCGACACCTTTCATGGCATCCATTCGCACGCGTGCACCTTCTCGACAGGTGGGTGTGGTCCGGATATCCAGCGTCACACCAGATCGCTCTTGTTCGGCCCGGGACATACAACGTCAGATTAACGGTCTCCAATGCTGCAGGCGAAGATTCGTTAAGGCGGACAGTGCGCGTGCGGGAAGATGTGTGCCGCGCATTGACCGCTCTGGCCTCTGTCTACTTCAGATATCAGAGTCCTGAACTGGCTCTCGAGATGCGTGAGATCTTGCGGGAAAACTTCGCTGCGGCATCACGCTGTCCGGACAGAATCCTGGTGATCTCCGGTCACGCCTTTGACAACGAGCGCAACAGCGAAGAGCTTGCAATGGAACGGGCGAGCGCGGTGATGCAGTATTACCTGAATCTGGGGCTCGCTTCCAAAAAAGTCCGTGTCGGCGGTGCGATCGTGCACCAGCGCGAAAGCTGGGACAATGAAGTGTGGCGAGGTAGGCGCGTAAGCACCGAATTGGAGCGCCCTGGAAACTGAGTCAGCCCCATGTCAAGACAGATGTTAATCTTCACGCGCTGAGCGCCAGATCCGTTCCACCTCGCAGGGCCCGCTCAAACGATAAAACCCAGTCCGATGCTACGTGCAAGCGCAGGGCCTCAATCCGGCTGCCCTTACCAGTCACGGACCACCCTTTCCCGTTGCCGGCAAGCATTGCCTGAACGACACAATCGGAAGCGCGGCGGCCCAACGAAAGACGGCCAAAGCTCGAGAACCAGATGGGTAGCGCCTGCATGATGGCGTAGGCAGAATCCACTGCAGCCTCCAGGGAGTCATCCATCGCACAACGGTAAAGTGCATCGTATCCGCCGTATACCAGGGTCAGGGCATCCTGATCGGAATCGGCATCGACCCAGGATGGACGGCAGCTGAAAGCCACCTTCCTGCCATTGAGATGCAACGTAAAGTCTACCGGCAATTCACCGTCCGGCGTTACCACCCAGCAGCGCTCTTCAATACGAACGCAGGCCTGCAACATTGGCCGCAACGTCTGCAGCAATCGCATGGCAGCAGTCGGACGCCCTGGAAGGCGTGGGGACTCCATACGCAAGACGGGAGCACGATCGGCAGAACGATTCTGCAACCAGGCTACGGTAGGGAAAGCTGAGACAGTAGGGCGAGCGGAAGAGTTCATGTCGGGGTACCGTGTTTTTCGTTCGGTCCCATGATATCCAAGGGGGTGTGACACCTTTTTGTCATACCCCTGAATAAAATTCTGAACTTCGCAATTTCGGCTTGGCCACTGCACGAAAACCAATGCTGTCTACCTCAGGTGCCTTATCGCAGGGGCCGACCAAATTTCACGTGCCATTCGCCTGTCGATCCCGTAGCCACATCCAGACGAAATGGAAGGCCAAATGGATACGACAGTCCTGCCCCTATTTCGTTGTGCAGACCGCCAAAAGTACCCAGGTCGGGGTCAGATGAGAATGCGTGTCCTCCAAAAACGTGGATGCCCCAGCCCCAGTCGGCCAGACCCCAAAGTCCCATCTTCTCGAAAAGGGCCGTCGTAAAGTCGTGGGCCCAGAAGACACCCAGTAATTCGTCGGCCAGGAAACGCCCGTTTTCCAAGGAGCGGAATCCCGCGAATTCGGCAAACGGACCTGCCGACCCGGTCAGGCCAAATTGCCGCTGTACCGGCAGGCTGCCATCACTGGTGCCACCTATCGCCGTCACCCGCAGCCAGTTTGGCCGGGCCCGACGACGAAAGAAGGTCGTAGTCCGGGCCGTAGCCCGGGCCTCGAGGCGGGCAAAGTCGAAGTCTGAAGCGAGGTGCCATCCCGGAGAACGCTCCCAGGATAATTCCACAGAGACATTGTCCCGGTCGCCCATCAACAGCCCTACCTCCGTGGACCGGAGCATCCCCTCCTCGATACTCGGATTTGGTCGCTGCACATTCCGGAACAGCCACCCGTTGAAATCACTCAGCTTGGAGAGCGAACGGTGGCGCTCATTGTTTATGTGGATGGAAATCAATCCAGGTAAGGTCCCAAGAGCCACATCCAAACTCAGTCGCTGCTTCCGCAGATCGAAATAGTCGTAAATGTCATCCCATCCCAGATACGTCGACATACCGGGCACGAAACGCCCCAGCCCTTCTGATCTCGCAACCACCGAGGTTGCATCCGATGCAAAGGCGCCAGCGAATCCCCGCAGGGGACCCGCCTGCCAGGGAAAACTGACTTCCGCCTTGTAGGTCGGGCGCTTTCTCTCCAGTGAGTACCCTGTCGATACGCGCCACATGCCACTGGGCACGTCGCTCGGGTCAAATCCGCTGCTGATGCTACCCCCGTATCCCAACCCAGGATGCCAGCCATCCACACGGTTGTACCAGAACCAGTCACCACCCGTGATACGCTCGGCGAGATCGAGACGAGGTGATCGCTCGCTGTTCTCTTTGTCTTCTGTCACCTCTACTGCCGTGTAGTTGGCCAGAATACCTTCCGGTCGAAACGCACGTTGTAGCGTCATACGTGGGTCCATGGTGGCGATCTCTTCCGCCTCTCGCGGTGTGGCTGGGATGTAGGAAGGGTTGCGATGGAACAGATCGCCATTGAATGATGCCAGCGGATCACGCACAACCAAGGGACCCGAGACAGCCAATGAATCCGGGACAGGGGGATTCACAGCGTGCAAGGACAGACCCGATACCTGGTGGTAGCGAGCCAGCGGATAATTCACACCGGCCCGACCGAACTCGACAACGCCTTGGACGACCAGACTCTGCGGTACCCACACAGAGTCCCCGATTGACAAAAATCGTTGTTCCAGCACCAGATCGTGCGACTTCAGGGGCGGCAGTACGTCAGTGCCTGGCCATGGCCGCGCATTGACCTGAAAAACGGCCCAGACGGAGTCCATGACGACCATCGATCCTGTGAAGGCGGGCAGGGTAGCGCTTCGCGGACGAAAAAAGATTTCGATCACACGCCGACCATCAAATTCACGTGTCACGCCTTCTGTGAACTGATACCGGTCGATGGCATCCGGGTGCAATGGACCGGCGTAACGTGTTCCAAGTACGTGGATGTCAGGATCCAGGAAGTTGGGTACTGCATGCGGCGTGGCAAATCGAAACAGCTCGCTGAGGGTTGGCTGGGAGCGATCTGCACGGATGACTTCCCGCGGTCCGGCCTCTCGCGTCCACCAAGAGGCACGTACACTTTCGTTCATCTGAACGAGATGGAAGTCGGCGTACAGCAGGAAGCGGGTATACACGTCCGCGTAGCCCGAATGCACGTTTTCCCTCATCCGATCCCGGGCTGCGATGGCGCGTCGAACAATGGCTTCGGCGGGATTGTCGCCCGTCACTACCAGCTCGTCGAGTTCGACAGCCGCTGGCTCCATACGAATAACAACACCGGAGACATCCTCGAGTGTGATCTCCACTGTCTGACTGACGTACCCGATATATCGGACCTCCAGTCGCGTGGGCAGAGAGGGAAGAGTCAGCAGGAACTGGCCGCTGGCATTGGCCACGGTTCCTCGAATCGTCCCCTCAATCTGGACCGTAGCCTGCGGAAGGGCCTGATCCGTCCGCGCATCCAGGACAGTCCCGCGCAACGCAACCTGGGCACTGGCAGAGATCGAGGTCCCTATGAACAAGGCAAGGATCACCGCCAACCGACGGAACGGGAGTCCCTCGGCCTGGGTAAATGATCCATGTGTTTGAGGCGTCGCCTCCATGCTTTTCGCTGCCGCGATGATCGTCTTCTGCACAGTTCCGCTTGAAAATAGGTAGCGGCTCGCTCTTCACCACGCATCAATGGCGACCCTTGCACCGCTTGGGGCTGCTCACCTTCGAAACGTCTATTCCTTGCAGGCCAGCATGTATCAATTGATCGGCAAACAAGTCCGGGTCCATCTGTACAGCCGTGAAGGGATCACGGTTGGTAGCATTACGGGTCGCGTCGCCGATGTTGCGGAAGGGGTTGAAGTATCGGAGGGAATGAAGAAAGACCTTGTGTTCGTCGTGGATATAGACTCGGGTGATCCCGATGCGCCGTACAAGAACAGCGCCGGCATGGAAGGCGAATCATGGTTCGCAGTCCAAGACATCGAAGTCATTGAAGACGATGGACCTCGTTTGTTTTCGAACTGACGTTCAGGGGCCATATTCCATTTGGGGCGACCTTTTTGTATCTGAAAACACACTTTTCAGGTTGAATCTGCCCCCTGAGGGCCACTGAGAATGCCCAGAATGCTTGCCAATGTAACATCTTGTGTTACATTTGTGTATGCCTTCGACCCGATACGCCTCCACCCTGCACGTCCTGATTCTGCTCGCAGCCAAGTCAGACGTGGTGCATACTTCCACTTCCCTGGCTGCGCGCATGGATACCAATCCGGTCGTGCTGCGGCGCATCATAGCGGATTTATCCAAAGCCGGCATCGTCTCAACGCGCCGTGGTGCCGGTGGCGGAGTCTCCCTGGCCAGTGACCCGGAAGAGATCACGCTTGGACAGGTGGCGGACGTGATCGAAGCCAATATGACGTTCAATGTGCACCAGGTCCGTGATCATTCGGACAGCGACTTTCTTGCGGATGCCGCGCTCGTGGCCATCGAGGCGCAACGTCGCGACACGCATACGGCCTCTATTGTCGAACTCAATCGCACCACGCTACGCGAGATCACCAATGCTTCCATCCTTCGCGCTGACCTCGCCCGGCTCGTGGCTGACGGCCTGAGCGACGATGAAATACGGAACGGTTTCCGGATTGAAGACGGACGTCTGGTACCCATCAACGCCTGATTCCGGATCGTGCTTGCCCACCTCTTCTTACCCACCCAACATGAAACATCTGAAGCCCCTTCTCCTCGCCCTGGTCATCGCGTCGTGTTCACCTTCTCCGCCTCCGAACGTCGTCCTGGTCATCATCGATGATCTGGGATGGAAGGATTTGAGTGTTTCGGGAAGTGAAGCCTATCAGACCCCGGCCATCGACAGACTCGCCAATGAGGGAATCCGCTTCACCCGCTTCTATTCAGACAGCCCGGTCTGCTCGCCAACGCGTGCCGCCCTGATGACCGGTAAACATCCAGCCCGACTCGACATAACCAACTGGATCGGTGGACAACAGAAAGGTCAATTGCTGCAGGCCGACTACCAGTGGCAGCTGCCCCTGGAAGAAACGACCATTGCAGAGCATTTCAAGGCGGCCGGATATGCGACGGGCTTCATTGGTAAGTGGCACCTGGGACCCGAAGGATTCTATCCCGAGGACCAGGGTTTTGACGTGAATATCAGTGGTCACGCAGCTGGACATCCGGCTTCGTTCTTCTGGCCGTATTCCCGCCCTGGCGGGTCGCCTTGGGATGTGCCTGATCTTGAGAATGGTTCTGAGGGCGAGTACCTGACCGAGCGTCATACAGACGAGGCCATCGCTTTCATCGAGAGGCAAACGGATGATCCATTCTTCCTGGTCCTGTCGCATTACGCCGTCCACACACCCATTCAGGCGCCGACCGATATGATAGAAGCGGAGCAGGCGCGCCTGGATGCCTCACCGCCATGCCGCCCTGACCCTTTCGATGACGATCCCGTATGGTCTACTACTCGAACCTGCCAGGATCGCGCGGACTACGCGGCCATGATGACCAGTACGGACGAGAGTATCGCCCGTCTGATGCAGACGCTGGAGAAGCAGGGAGTGGCCGACCAGACCATAGTCGTGTTCGTCTCTGACAACGGCGGGCTCTCTACACTGATGCGTGGACGTTCGAGTGGCCCGACCTCCAATCGTCCTCTTCGTGCCGGAAAAGGCTACCTCTATGAAGGAGGCATCAGAATTCCATTCATCGTCCATGACCCGCGCTCGGGGATGCCTGGCTTGCGTACCGATGCGGCCTCTACGGTCGATGTCGTTCCTACGTTGCTCGACATGGCGGGACTGGATGTACCCGAAGTCGACGGACGTAGCCTGACCCGCCCAGGACTGGCAGAGCGCCCGCTCTTCTTCCATTTCCCGCATTATCACGGCTCGGGCAACCGGCCCGGCGGTGCCGTGATCAGCGGCCGCCACAAACTGATCGAGTGGTTTGAAACGGGAGATCTAGAGTTGTACGACCTGGAAGCGGATCCGGGCGAATGGACCAATCTCGCTTCTGATCATACCGCGCTGGCGGACTCCATGTTGAACATGCTTCAGAGGTGGCGCACCGATGTCGATGCGCAAATGCCCCGTCCAAATTCCGAATGGACCGGAAATTGATCAGGTCCAGTCTGACTGGTTGCTATCCGATCAAGCGCATGAACTCCGCACGCGTACGCTCTTCCTGAAAAGCGCCGCTCACGGCAGAAGTGGTCGTTGAGGAGTGTTGCTTCTGCACTCCTCGCATGACCATACACATGTGGGTAGCTTCGATAACTACGGCTACTCCCTTTGGCTTGAGCACGTCGGTGAGCGCATCGCGGATCTGCATGGTCAATCGCTCCTGAACTTGGAGGCGTCGTGCAAAAACGTCTACTACCCGAGGGATTTTCGACAGACCAACAATCTGGCCGTCCGGTATATAGGCAACGTGCGCCTTCCCGAAAAACGGAACCATGTGGTGCTCGCAAAGCGAGTAGACCTCAATGTCCTTGACCAGGATCATCTCGTCGTAGTCCTCCTTGAACAGCGCCTTGGTCAGGATTTCCTTAGGGTCCAATCCGTATCCCTGAGTCAGGAACTGGTGAGCCTTCGCCACGCGCTCCGGTGTCTTCAACAGCCCTTCCCGCTCCGGATCTTCACCGATGTGCGTAAGGATGCTCTTCACGTTCGCTGCTATGGCTTCAGTGGTGTCCACGGCGTAATGATCGATGCGACGGTATCGCGTAGGCGTCGGGACGTCCTCATCCTCATCCAGGTGCGGATGGGCATGATGATTCGTCGACATGGAGTGCGGCCGGGAATGCCGGTCGCCACTGACGGCCCGGAAATCAAGGTTGCTATGCTCGCTCATGGCATCTTCTATGTAGTGGTCGAGGGACGACCCTCGAACGGGTGACTGGGAGGGCACAGGGTGGGCAGAAGGATCCCTATGTGCAGCCGAAGGCCGCCGAGTTACGGGCAATTCTGAAAATGTCCGAGGCCTACCGAGGAGGTAACAGTCCCGGACTGTGGCACACTTACCATCGGTTAAATTCGTTCACCTTCTTTCAATGGACGCTTTTTAAGCTCTCTAACTCCCTTTAGCTGTACAGTCCTGCCTGATGTTGACCGATCTCGTCTCCCATCTTCCGCCTCATTTACGTGAACGCTGTTTCCTTCCTCAGACTGAGGACGGGTTCGAGGTAGCGGCCGGATCCGACCGCTTAACCGAGAGCCAGGGATACATCCTTTATTGGATGCATCATGCCGTACGAGCGGAGGAGAACCCAGCGCTTGACTCCGCTTGCAGTCTGGCTTCGATGCTTGGAGTTGAACTTCTGGTATACCAGGGGCTGTCCGGGAAACATCCGTTCAACAACGACAGGCATCACACCTTCATTTTGGAGGGCGGACGGGATGTGTACCACGCTTTGGAAGCAAAAGGCATCCGCCATGCCTTCCACCTGGCTTCTGATCCGTCGGAACCGGGTCCGCTGGGAGAGCTCATACGTAATGCCACGCTGGTCGTGAGCGAAGATTACCCCGCTCCGCCGTTTCCGCGGTGGCAACGTCGCTTGATGACGTCCATCAAAACGCCGTGGGTTCTGGTGGATGCTTCTTGCATTGTACCCCTGCGTAGTATCGGCAAGGGATATTCACGAGCGTACCACTTCCGGAATCGGATGGGAGAAGATGCGCACGATCGCGCCAGACGGGACTGGCCCGCATGCGCAACAATTCCGGAGCCCTGGCAGGGTCCTGTACGCGGGGAGGTCGATTGGACCTCCGACATAAACGACCTGGTTGCTGGGTGCCGAATCGATCACGCTGTAGCACCGGTTCCTCACACGCCGGGAGGGAGTACAGCGGCCGAGCAGCGATGGAGTCGCTTCCTCCAAGTCGGGCTTGCGTCCTATGCCAAGAAGCGTAACAATCCCACCGCGGAAGATGGAGTGAGTCGTATGAGTGCGTACCTGCACCACGGCCATATCTCCCCTTTCCGGATAGCGCGCGATGCTGCTCGACACGGATCAGATGGATCTGAGAAATTCCTGGACGAATTGCTCATTTGGCGGGAGCTTGCGTTCAATCTGTGCCTGTACAAAGAGGACGTCGAATCTACTGATATCCTCCCAGACTGGGCGCGTCAGACACTTGCTGATCACCAATCCGACGCGCGGGATGCGCTCTACGATTGGGAACAGTTGGCCCGCTCGGAAACCAGCGATCCCCTGTGGAACGCAGCTCAGAAGTCGTTGCTGATCCACGGCGAACTGCACAACAATGTGCGCATGACCTGGGGAAAAGCGGTGTTGTCCTGGACGCGATCACCTCAGGAAGCACTCGGCATGTTGATCGACCTGAATCATCGCTACGCCCTCGATGGGTCCGATCCGAATTCTTACGGGGGCATACTGTGGTGTCTGGGATTACTGGATCGCCCATTTTTCCCGGAAAGACCCATTCTCGGTAGCGTTCGGCCTCGGTCTTCGGCGCGGCATGCCAAACGAACAGATATGCCCGTCTACACCCGGCACGTAAGCCGGCCGGCTCGCGGTAACGCGCTCCGGATCGGCGTTGTAGGTGCCGGGCCGGCCGGCTTGATGGCCGCCCGGACACTCGCCGATCACAGTATGCAGGTCACCGTTTTTGACAAAGGGCGAGGTCCGGGCGGCCGGACTTCAACCCGGCTGTTCGAAGAGGGGGCGGTGGATCACGGTGCCCCTTTCCTGCGCTTCACCGACGAACGGCTGAAGCCCTGGGCGCAGGCATGGGCTCGAAAAGGCCTGATTGCGCGCTTTCAGGGTCGGATTCACCCTGAAACAGACGTATCCGACTTCGCGGAGCAGTGGACCGGCGTTCCGGGTATGCGAGCCCTCGCACAGCACCTCTCTTCAGACGTAAGCCTACACCCGGGCACCCGCATTGAACGTCTGCAACGGGAAGGGGATCAATGGATGCTGGTGAGTGAAGGTGGTGAGTCATTTGGTCCTTTCGACCATATCGTTGTGGCTCTGCCGGCCCGTCAGGCTTCCGCCCTGCTCTCCGGCGTTTCGCCTTCCATGTTACAAAGCCTCTCCAGCGTAGAGATGGAGCCGGCATGGACTACCATGCTGGCTTTTGAATCCCCTCTGGATATTGCCTGGGATGCCGCATCTCGTCTGTCTGGGGAGCTCGATCTGGTCATCCGAAACGCCGTGAAGCCAGAACGCGATGGCCCGGACGCCTGGGTTATCCATGCGTCGCCAGACTGGTCTACCGCTAGTCTCGAGTGGGATGCCGAGGCGGTCGAAAAGGAATTGCTGTCGGCGTTTGAGCAGGCAGCACTTAGAGAGCTTCCGAGCGTTTCTTGGAAGCGGACCCACCGCTGGCGTTTTGCCCGGACCTCTCGCGGAACACAGAGTGAGAGTCTTTTTGATCCAGAGAACCGTGTATCTGCGTGTGGAGACTGGGCTACTTGCGGAAGAGACGGGCACGCGCGCATGTGCGGGATCGAGACCGCCCTCCTGAGTGGTTTGGCAGCAGCCGGACGCATTCTTGGCTCGTCGGTCGACATGTCCACCTTTAATGCAACAACCGGGACCCAGCAAACCCTTTTCAACGCGGAGGAAACCGCTTGAACGCTCGTCCAGTCATAATGGGAGTCGACCTGTCCGGTCCCTCCAATCATGCCGACACGGCTTGCGCCCTCTTCGAATCTTCCGGCGAGTCGCTGGTCTACCGACGGCACCTGGCTTATCTCGGGGACTCCGATCTGCTCCACTTGGTCGAAGGTGCCTCCAGAGGTGCTTCCCTGACCATCGGCCTGGATGCCCCGCTTTCCTATCAGGACGGAGGAGGCGATCGGATCCGTGATCGGGAGCTGCGCCGAACCCTTCAGAAAGCGGGTATGCCGTCTGGCTCGGTGATGACGCCGACCATGACCCGTATGGCCTACCTGACTCTGCGCGGTCTATCCATTTCCCGAATGATCTCCTCGTTGCACCCGGATGCGGCCGTTCTCGAGGTCCATCCCTTCGGTGCACTGGCGCTGGCGGGCGCACCCGTAGAAGCGCTGAGAGAGGTCAAACGATCCGACCAGGCTCGAACGGAAGTTGCCCAGTGGATGCGGAATAACGGAATCGAAGGACTGCCCGACCAGACGTATTCGGATCATGAGCTGGCCGCTGTGGCTGCCGGGTTTGCAGCCTGGAAATGGCACATCGGATCTGCTGCGTGGAAAGTTGATGCCGAACCACCACTTCACCCCTATCCATTCGCCTGCTAACATGGCCGCCCTTCGTCCCACACGGCATCTGATTTTTTTATGCCCGGACCAACTCAATCCAGAGGGTCCGGCGCTGCGCGATGCGCATCCGTCGGAGGATGTGATTGTCCTGGGCGAGTCACACGTCGAAGCAACTCGCTTCCCGTTCCACATCCAGCGCATGGCCCTCATCTTTTCGGCGATGCGTCACCTGGCAGCAGCTCTTCGAACGACCGGGTACCGACTGGATTATCACTATATATCCCGGCCCGAACCGATTTCACTGGCGGGTATTCTGCGTCAGGCAATTGCCGACCACCGCCCGGAATCCATTCGCATGACCCGGCCGAACCGGTTCGACTTGATCCAGTCGTTTGAGGGGGTCGCACGGGAAATGGAGACGCCTCTTGAATTCCTGGATGATGACCATTTCCTGACTACCCCGGAAGTATTCAAGGAGTGGGCATCAGGTCGGAAAACGCTCGTCATGGAGCATTTCTACCGGAAAAAACGCAAAGAATCGGGCTGGTTGATGGAAGGAGACCAACCGGCCGGTGGTGAATGGAATTTTGACGGCGATAACCGGAAAGCTTTCGGAAAAGGAGGACCAGGGCTCAAGCCCGAGCCTATTCGTTTCGAACCAGACTCCATTACCCGGGAGACGATTGCAGATCTGAAGACCCATTTACCAGATTTGCCTGGATCCGCTGATTCCTTCGGGTGGCCGGTTACTCCCGAACAGGCCCGCGAGGCCCTCGATCATTTCATCAAGCAACATCTCGCAGATTTTGGTCAATGGCAGGATGCCATGTGGACCGAGGAGCCCTGGCTGTTTCATTCGCTCCTCTCGCCTGCAATGAACCTGCAGTTGATCGATCCGCGAGAGGCCATCGAGGCGGCAGAATCTGCGTGGCGCGATGGCAAGGCTCCGATAAACGCCGTGGAGGGATTCATTCGCCAGATCCTGGGATGGCGCGAGTTCATACGCGGAGTCTACTGGTTGGAAGGACCCGAGTACGGGTCGCGAAACGCGCTGGGTGCCGAACAGCCACTTCCCGACTTCTACTGGACGGCGGAAACGGATATGACCTGCGTTCGCCAAGTCGTTCGTCAGGTTCTTGACCATGGATATGCCCACCACATTCAGCGCTTGATGGTCACCGGTCTGTATGCGTTGGTCTCTGGCACCCATCCTTGGGAAATCCACTCCTGGTACATGGGACTGTTCGTGGACGCGTACGACTGGGTGACGCTGCCCAACACAGTCGGCATGAGCCAATTTGCAGACGGGGGCGTCGTGGCTACCAAACCCTATATCGCTTCGGGACGCTACGTGGATCGTATGAGTAATTACTGCTCCTCGTGCCGCTATAAACCGGAAGCCTCCACCGGTGAGGACGCCTGTCCGATCACCACGCTTTATTGGTCTTTCCTGATGGAGCACGAAGAGACGCTGTCCGCGAATCGTCGTATGCAATTCCAGGTCGCCAATCTGCGGCGCAAATCTGCAGAAGAGCGTGCCGCCATCCTGAAGCAACGGGATGAGTGGCTCTCGAAAACCCTGCGTTGTCCCCCCCCGACATCATGAAACCGTCCCAACCCGTACTCATCATTGGCGCTGGCCTGAGCGGCCTGGCGTGCGCTACCGTTCTTCAAGAGCACGGTATCGAATACCGCATCTTTGACAAGGCTGATACCGTCGGAGGCC
>JAURNP010000122.1 GCA_030830105.1 Rhodothermales bacterium
CTCATTGAAGAGTGCGTCCGCCTCGGTGTAGACACGTTTTATGCCGCTCCGGGATCGCGCTCCACACCCCTGGTCATGGCTGTTGCCCGGCATCCGGATACCCGGATGATCATGCACGTGGATGAACGCGCGACGGCATTCTTGGCCTTAGGCTACGGACGCGCGGCCGGTCGTCCGGCCGCGTGGATCACGACTTCGGGTACTGCCCTCGCAAACGGATTTCCAGCCATTGTGGAGGCATCGATGGAGGCCGTCCCTATGCTGCTCCTGACGGCTGACAGACCGCCGGAGCTTCGGGACACCGATGCGAACCAGACGATCCGTCAGGATCACATGTTCGGGCGGTACGTGCGCTGGTTCGTTGATGTGCCCACGCCTTCGGACGAGGTCCCATTCACTTGGTTGCTTTCCACGGTAGATGAGGCCGTGCACCGCGCATCAGATGGACCGGTACACCTGAATTGTATGTTTCGGAAGCCGCTGGTGCCTCTGGCAGCAGAGGCTCCCACGCGTCCTGTCTGGTGGGAGAGCGAGATGCGACGAGAGGAAGGGGACGGGTGGAGGCGATGGCTGACATCGGGCGAGCCGTTCACCCATCACGTACAAAATCGTTTGATGTCGGCTGAAGCCGCACAAGAGCTGGCCGTCCGGATTCGCTCAGCATCCCGCCCGATTTTTGTTTTCGGGAGACTCCGAGGTAATGCCAGCCATCTGGTCGAACAGGGATCACGGCTTGCTGATCGTTTTGGCACAGTTGGCCTGGTGGATATTGGTTCGCAGATGCGCACTGGAATAGCCAGCGACTCCCTCATTCCAGCCCTGGATGCAGTTCTGTACGGTGACGGCAGAGACGAATTGGCGCCTGACCTGATCGTCCAGTTTGGGGCGACTCCGGTCAGTATGCGGCAGACGACCTGGGCACCTGGTGCCGAGCGGATTGTGGTGGACAGTCGCCCGAGACGAATCGATCCTGCCACCCGTGGTGGAACACGGATCCATGCCGACCCACTGGGTGCAATGGAACGGCTATCCGCGACCGAGCTGAATACGGACTCGGGCCTTGATGCTTCTTGGAAGCCGCGGTGGAGTACCATTCACATGGCTGTATCCAGCTGGATGGTAGAAGATTTGGGGTCTTCAGTTACCGAGCAGCGCGTTGCCCGGATATTTTCTGAGTGCGTGCCGCAGGATGCTTGCGTGAGCGTGGCTTCTTCGAACCCCGCGCGACATGCCGATCTGTTTTTCGCAACACAAGGCGCTCGTGTCCCCGTGAGTCTGAATCGAGGAGCGAGCGGAATTGACGGTACCCTAGCAACCGCATGTGGATTTGCGGATGCCTCCGCCACTCGACCCTTCATTTTGATCGGCGACCTGGCTTTGCAGCACGATATGACCTCTCTGGCCCTGTGTGCGGATCGTGCAGCGGTAGTCGTGGTCATCAACAATGACGGCGGCGGAATATTCTCCTATCTACCTATTCGGGATCATGAGGAGGTGTTCGAGCCCTGGTTCGGTACGCCGCACGGCAAACATTTCGAGCATGCAGCGGCTCACTTCGACCTGCGGTATGTCTCTCCGGATACCGAGTCCGATGTGAGGCGCGTCATGGCAGAAGCGGTAGCAGGTCGGCAGGGCATACTCATCGAAATCAAAACCGATCGTCAGGCAAACTTGAACGAACAAAGGCGATTGCTTCGAGCGCTGAGCACGCGTATTGACCATGCGCTGGGTACTGGAGGAAAAGCGTGAAGGTTCGGCTTTCGGACGATATGATCCGTTTCCGACTGGATCGGGCCGAAGTATCCCGTCTCTCGCAGGGTATGGCTATTATCCTGTCAATGAACATCGCTCCAACCTCGCTGACGATGGTCCTTGAGACGTCAAACGGCCCGGCACCGACGGCCAATTCGCGGGGCGGATTGCGCGTGGGGCTTCCCTCAGAATGGCTCGATAACTGGCCCGAATCAGATGTCGTAGGATTCGATTTCGATGTTCGTGCTGAAGACAGCGCCCTGGCAATGACCCCTTCCAAAGTCGTTCGGGTGGTCGTTGAGAAGGACTTTCCGTGCTCTCATGACGGATCTGAGCCTCCCAAGCCCGTTCGAATGCCATGAAGGTGCGCCCTCTGGTTGCCTTGCACGGATTCATGGGGTCCCCCTCCACGTTCAATGCCCTTGCGCAGCATTGGGATGGCAACTTTGTGGCCCTGCCGCTTCCGAAACCATCCTCGCCCAACAACGCATCGGCTGCTCTGACGCTTTCTTCTGCTCATGAGCAAGCTGCTCGTGAGATCCTTGCTGACCTGGCTACGAAAGGTATCCAGGAATTCGATCTACTGGGCTATTCCTTGGGCGGTCGCATTGCCATCCACCTCGCGCGATTGTTTCCTGAGCGGGTCCATCGGCTCGTATTGGAGGCAGCCCACCCTGGCCTCGATTCCGAATCGGAGCGTGATGCCAGGCGCGAACATGATCGCCATTGGGCAGAGAGGATTCGCCGAGATGGTCCGGGCATGTTGGGGGAGTGGTATGAGCAATCTGTGTTTGCCTCGCTGTCAGCGTCGCTTCGGGAAGAACTCATCCAAGAAAAAAGCCGTCAGTCGTGGTCGTCCATCCCCAGGGTCCTGGACTCGTTCAGTTTGGGTCGACAGGCTCCCCATTGGGACGCGCTCACGGAACGATCTCGCCCCACGCTTTTCATTTCGGGTCAAATGGACCTTCGATATTCTCAGGTCGGTGATCGACTTGAAACGCAGTCCCGGCAAATTCGACACATCTCCGTGCCAAGAGCAGGACACGTGGTCCACCGAGAGCAACCCGAAGCGTATCTTGGCGCGCTGCAATCATTTCTGATCCAGGAATCATCTCCCAACACGTAATGGAAGACATCAAACCGGCTGCCGACTGGAAGAGCGCCGGCGATTACGCGGATATCCGCTACGAAAAAGCGGAAGGCATCGCCAAGATTACCATCAATCGCCCCGAGGTGCGGAATGCGTTCCGCCCCTTAACGGTCACTGAGATGCGCCAGGCGCTCAACGATGCGCGCGACGACCAGGAGATCGGAGTGATCATCCTGACCGGGGAAGGCCCATTGGCCTTCTGCTCCGGAGGAGATCAGAGCATTCGCGGCGATGCTGGCTACAAAGAGCAGGGGAGCGGCGTCATGCGGCTGAACGTGCTCGACTTCCAGCGCGAAATCCGAACCTGTCCGAAGCCTGTGATCGCCATGGTCGCTGGTTGGGCCGTTGGAGGAGGGCATGTCCTGCACGTCATGTGTGACTTGACGATTGCCGCAGAAAACGCCCGGTTCATGCAGACGGGTCCGAAAGTGGGGTCCTTCGACGGTGGGTATGGCGCGAGTTACTTGGCCCGTATTGTTGGTCAGAAAAAGGCCCGCGAGATCTGGTATCTGTGCCGGCCGTACGATGCGAAAGCAGCTCTCGATATGGGTCTCGTCAACACGGTCGTTCCGCTCGAAAAGCTGGAAGAAGAGACCGTCCAATGGTGCCGCGAAATCCTGGCCAACTCTCAGATGGCGATTCGTTGCCTCAAGGCCGGATTGAATGCCGACTGTGATGGTCAGGCCGGACTGCAAGAGCTGGCTGGAAATGCAACGCTGCTCTTTTACATGTCCGAGGAAGGCCAGGAAGGACGCAACGCCTTCAACGAGAAGCGCAGTCCGGACTTCTCGAAATTCCCCTATCGTCCCTGAGGTGGCCAGTCAGGCTTCCATATGGGTTGAAGCGGCTCGTCCGAAAACGTTATGGGCGGCCGTCAGCCCTGTTCTACTCGGAATAGCGATCGCCGTCGCGGAAGGATGGTTTCATGCTCCGTCTGCTGTTCTGGCATTGATGGGAGCGCTGCTGATCCAGGTAGCCACCAACTTCCACAACGACGTCGCAGACTTCGAAAAAGGAGCCGATCGCGAAGATCGATTGGGCCCCAGGCGCTTGGTGTCCGAAGGACTGATTTCAGCGAAAGCCATGCGCCGGGCGACCATCTTCACTTTCGGTCTCGCGGTATTGAGTGGGGTTTACCTGATGATGCGTGGGGGTGTGCCCATCGTAATCATCGGATTTGCGTCGATCCTGTTTGGACTGGCCTACACCGGTGGGCGCTATTCTTTGGCCTATCTGGGTATTGCAGACATCTTCGTTTTCAGCTTTTTCGGGCCAATAGCGGTGGCTGGCACCGTATTCGTTCAAGAGCTCATCTGGCCAACTTCCGTCTGGATCGCAGGATCAGCACCCGGTCTGCTCTGCGTCAACATCCTGCTGATCAATAATATCCGGGATCGGGCCCAGGATGCCGTATCGGGCAAGCAGACGTTGATCGTTCGTGCGGGTCGACGTTTCGGCTTGGGACTCTATGTTGTCAATATCATGCTGGCGGGTCTCATTCCGGTAGCGCTTTGGTTGCAAGCCGAGGCACCGCCCAGCGTGCTGCTGTCCTTGCTTGCCGTGCCGCTTGCCCTGCAGACGTGGAGCCGGATCAGAACGATTCCAGAAGCGGAGTCGGCTCGTCTGAATCCTCTGCTGGGGGCCACTGCCAGAATCTTGCTGATTCATTCGGTACTCTTCGGGCTGGGATGGGCGTTGTGGCCACTCCTGATCGGCTGAGTTTGATACCCGATTCGCCCGCAGGCTGATTACCCTGAATCCAAGGCTGTTTCCGTCGGTTCCACCCTTCATGAGCGACGCAATTACCTACCGCGCCTTCCTTCTGGAGCTACCGCTCCGCTCACCGATTCCGGTCGGAGGGCAGCAGTGGCAGTCGCGGCCGGTTGTACTGATGAGGGGGGAAGATCAGAATGGAAACGTGGCATGGGGGGAGGCAGCGCCCCTGGATGGCTATGGTCCGGATCGTCTAGATCAGGTGATCGGGAGTTTCACAGCGTCAGATACAGCGCCCGAAACGCCCTCCCTCGCTCCAACACTGGCTTGCGCAATGGGGACTGTCCGCCTGGGTCTACGCGCTGCAGGAGCAGACGTGAGACTTGGAGACTTGCTGGGCAGAATCGAGCAGGAGGAATTTCGTCCAGCCCACCTCGGGTCGGAAACGACTGATGTTCAAGGCAAGCACGTGGTCAAGATCAAAGTTGGCATCAAATCACAGGTCGAAGTCGATCGCGTCTCCCACATGCTTTCATTGAACGCCCATCGGAATGTGCGTCTTGATGGGAACGGCCAACTATCGAAGGAGGATGCGCTTCAATTCTTGGATCGATTGGGTGCATACCGAGATCGCATCGAGTACTTCGAAGAGCCCTTCCCCGGCTGCTTCGCTTCTGATCATCGTTCGGATTTCCCGGTGCCACTGGCCATCGATGAAAGTCTGGACAGTGACAACTGGCGTAATGCGGATGTGTGTGTAATCAAGCCCTCCCTGATGGGCGATCCATTGGATACCATGACTCTGGCGAGCGACATGCAACACGAGGGGCGCCGCGTCGTGGTGTCCTCCGCGTTTGAGTCCGCCGTGGGCATGACAATGTTATCGTGGGTGGCTGCCTGCCTCGGTGACGCGGCGCCCGGCCTGGGTACTTACCGCTACATCGCCGATGACCTGGGAGGCAGGAGCAATCTGTGGGATGTGGACAGCGTGAAAGTGACGGATCTGCCGCCGTACCCCGTGGTCAGTGACGCAGCCTTGAAAAGCGCCCATACTGCCGCTTTGGGCTACGCGGGGAGCACCGGTCAGAACGACCTGCATATCGAGGAATTGACGATTCGGGAGGGATCATGGCTTACGCGATGATGTCACCGTCAAAAGAAGCACCGCCGTGTCCCTGGCAAGCAGCTGCGCGTCAGTGGCCAGATCGCACGGCATTCGCCCTGGCCAGCGGCGGAGCAATGACCTGGGCTGAGCTGGACGAACAGATTCAGCGCGCTCAGCAAGCAATTGCTTCCATCGAGTCGCATGTGCTCGGTTACGTCGTCTCAAACACAGAACGGGATGCCATCATGCTCGCGGCCTCCCTGCGGGAAGGCCGCGAGCTGATGCTCTTCGGCCATCGTCTTCCCGAGGCCAAGCTGCAAAAACAGTGCGATGAGCACCAGGCTACGTGGATTCCTCCGCTTCCTACTCCTACGATTGCCGTCAATCATTCATCAGACATTGCCGAATACCCACTTACCGGGGCGACCTGCATTCAGACATCCGGTTCTACAGGCGTTGCACGGTGGATCCGTCACTCGGCTATCGCCCATCTGAATAGTGCGCGTGCGGCTGTTCGTCGTCTTGACCTGTCTCACGAGGACCGCTGGTCCTGGTGTCTCCCTTCCAATCACGTGGGCGGCCTTTCCATCCTCTGGCGAAACGCGCTGATTGGCGCGACCACGCAGGTTGTGCCGCAAGGCGTCGTACTGAGCGATTGGCTGAGCGAACGTGCTGACTCAGAGGCCCCAACGGTGGTGTCTCTTGTACCCACCCAGTTGAAGGATTTACTCGCGTTGGGCACGGTGCCACCTGCTTCTCTTCACTCGGTCATCGTAGGCGGTGCGGCCCTGTCGCACGACCTTCTCTCGCGCGCATTGGCGTCCGGCTGGCCCATTCGTACTACCTACGGCATGACGGAGACGGCCTCGATGGTGACGCTTTCGGAGGTCTGGTCCAATGTTGACCAGCCTATGCACGTTGGCAAGCCGCTCGATCATGCTGAACTCTGCAGTCGGAGCGGCCGTATTCATATCAAGTCGGTAGCTATCGGGGACCAACTCGCAGACCCAGATGGATGGATGCCGACTTCTGACCGGGGGGCGAAGAATGAGAAAGGGCAATGGGTCATCGGCGGGCGCCTCGACCGCGTTATCATTTCCGGCGGCGAAAACCTGGACCCGGTTCGCATTGAATCGGCTATCCGTGGACTCGCAGATATCGAAGATGTGCGCGTATTGGGGATTCCCGATGCCCGGTACGGACAACGCCCAGTCGCATTTGTTGAGAGCGCAGAGCCGATTCCTCCTCGTACATGGTTCACCCAGGCTTTGTCCACGGTACTGGCACCCTATGAGGTCCCAGACCTCTTTCTTCGAATGCCCCGTACCGATCCAGGAGAAGCCAAACCGTCGGCGTCGCGCCTCACCGCCCTGGCTCTCACGCATCAGGATGTATCGGGAGATCAGAAAGGGGACAACTAGCGTCTTGCAACTCCATTCAGCGAGGCCCCGTAGACCAGGCCATTCTTCACCCTGGTAACCATCCTGCTGACACTCGACATCATGTCCGAGTCCACCGACAAACGAAATTGGCTGCTCCTCATCGCAATCGCTGCCCTTGTGGTACTGCTATGGGATAACGGACCGAACCTGTTCCACTTCCATTGGAATATCCCGTTCTGGCCGATCGTCATTGTAGCCTTCGCCATTTGGTGGATGTCTGGCGGAAAAGAAGAATCCGATTGTTGTGGAGGTGAAGGGCCATGCTGTCAGGACCCGTCCACAGAACATGATCACTACGCTGGAGAAGGGCACGAAGACACCGCCCCAACGGGCGAGGAGGACGAAGAATCTGCCAAAAAAGGCTGATTTGAACGCGTTACGGGGACCTTGGCGCCGCATATGAGTAGGTGCCGGATGCAACTTTTCCGGCAGTCATACGGCGACGGACCACCGCTCTTGATCATTCACGGCCTGTTCGGTGCCTCGGGAAACTGGGTCACGTTGGCCCGGAATGTCTATGCAAGACACTTCCGCACCATTACCGTGGATTTGCGCAATCACGGTCGGAGTCCTCATTCCCCGGACTTCTCCTATGACCTCATGTCGGAGGATGTCCTGACGCTGATGGAGGAAGAGGGGATCGAGCATGCCCATATCCTTGGGCACTCGATGGGTGGTAAACTGGCCATACACCTAGCGCTCGAGCATCCCGAGGTGGTAGATCGCCTGGTGGTTGCAGACATCGGACCGCAGAACTATCCGGCTCGTCATGGAGCCCTCTTCGATGCCATGGAGGCGCTGCACCCCGAGCATTACAGCTCCCGGGAGGAAATCGATGTAGTGCTTGCCGGAGAAATCCCATCGCCGGCGGTCAGACAGTTCCTGATGAAAAACCTGCAGCGCGACGGGGAAGGCTTCCAGTGGGGAATCAATCTGCCCGCCATTCGGAAGGGATATCCTGAGATTATCGGACCTATTGAAAGCTGGGATTCCTTTGATGGTGAGACGCTCTTCGTCCGCGGAGCAAACAGCGATTATCTCGTAGAAAGCGACGTGACGCGTATCCGGGCTCTGTTTCCGTTTGCGGACATGATCACCATTGAAGGGGCAGGTCATTGGTTGCATGCAGAGGCCCCAGCTGAATTTGCCGACATC
>JAURNP010000123.1 GCA_030830105.1 Rhodothermales bacterium
ATCACGACGAGCCCGGCTCCCACAACGGGGCGAAACCAGCTGACCAGTTCGCGCTCCAGGAAGGCTTGCCTGCGCTTCGAGGAATACGCTGCTTTGACGGCACGCATGACACGTTCCGTAGGCATGGACATCATGGAGGCACTCCGTTCGGACTGCACCATGCTTCGTAGCGCAGATACAGTGTCCGGAGACAGTCCAGTCTCTTCAGGCTCCATGGATGGATGATTTTTGTCTCTTCGTTTCATGACGCACCTCCGGTCCGATGATTACCGGTTGTGTTTCTTAGGTCTTTCTTGAGTTTCTCTACACCCCGCTTCAGGCGGGAAAGAACCGTGCCGTAGGGCACATTCAGAATGCGAGCAGTTTCTTCCGTACTGTATTGTTCAATCAGCCTCAGCACAACGACCGCTCGCTGATTCTCCGGGAGTCGGTCCACGGCTTGCCTGAGAATGAGCAGGTCCTCGGAATCCGTGATCCCTTGATCAGCCCGTTCGCCGGAGTCCGGCTCCCAGGGTTCCTCATGGGACCAGGGCTGAAGCCAACGCATCCGCTTGCGTTTTCGAAGGGCATCCAGGCTCTTGTTGATTGCAATACGCACCACAAACGTCTTGAGCGTCGATTCTCCCCGAAACGTATGCAAGGAGCGATGCAATTTGATGAACACCTCTTGCACCACATCGTCAATCTCCAATCCAGCTCCAAGCATCCCGGTTACCGTACGAGACACCTCGTCGATATAGCGCTCTACGATCAGCCGAAACGCGTCTTCATTGCCGTCCAATGTCCCGGCGATCAGCTGCTCTTCCGTCGATGTGGCATTAATGCGAATCACGTGGCGGATTTCCTTGTCTTCAAAGGACAAAGGATACGTCAGCGGCAGGGCTATGGTGGCTTGAAAGGTCACGAAGATTCAATTCGGGACTGACGATGGTGATTCGCCGTTAAGATTCGTTGCAATGTCCGTTAGACGAAATGAAAACATTTACATTCCCTGTTACAGACGCGACCAACGAGCCCCGATAGAGGCCCTAAACGTGCCCAAGGATTTCAGGATTTACAATACGCTGACCAACAGGTCGGAAGTGCTGGCCCCCAAACAAAAGGATCACCTCACTTTCTATTCGTGTGGACCGACGGTTTATTCGTACGCGCACATTGGAAACTTCCGCTCCTTCCTTACCGCAGATCTGATTCTGCGTACCGCTCATGCGCTCGGATGGGGTGTCACGTACGCCACCAATGTCACGGACGTGGGCCATTTGACAGAGGATGACCTGACGGACCCCTCTGGCGAAGATCGGATGGTGAAAGCGCTCAAGTCCAAGGAAGGTGAGCAGTTTGTAAACATCTGGGACCTGGCGCGCCACTACACGACGACGCTGGTGGAGGACTGGCACCGCCTGAATCTGCGCGAGCCATCTGTCAGACCCCGAGCTACGGAACACATGCGCGAGCAGATTGCAGCGGTGCAGCAGCTCATGGACAAAGGGCATGCTTACGAGACGGAAAAGGGCGTGTATTTCTCCGTGACCTCATTTCCCGAGTATGGAAAGCTTTCGGGAAACACGCTCGATGGCGACCTGGAACAGTCGGTCCGGGATGTAGTGGTCGATGACGGAAAGCGGGATCCACGCGATTTTGCGCTGTGGAAAAAGGATGACAAGCATCTCATGCAGTGGTTCAGCCCATGGGGATGGGGATTTCCGGGGTGGCACATCGAAT
This sequence comes from Rhodothermales bacterium, assembly GCA_030830105.1. Taxonomy (GTDB): domain Bacteria; phylum Bacteroidota; class Rhodothermia; order Rhodothermales; family UBA10348; genus JAAZVD01. Next base: position 1,723 of record JAURNP010000123.1, read on the forward strand.
GCTCCGTCATGGCCATGAGTTATCTCGGAGAGGAGATAGACCTGCACGCAGGAGGAGAAGACCTGATTTTTCCGCACCATGAGTGCGAGATCGCTCAATCCGAATCCTTGACTGGCAAGCCGTTCGCCACGATCTGGGCCCACACCCGGTTCTTGCAAGTGGAGGGCGAAAAGATGTCCAAGCGCCTGGGCAATTTCTTTACGGTTCGCGATCTGGTGGCGCCAGAATCGGAAGGCGGAAAGGGTGTGGACGCACTTGCTGTCCGCATGACTCTGCTGTCGGGTCACTATCGCAAGCCCTTCAACTTCACGATGAAGACGCTCAAAGGCAACGTGAAGCATCGAGAGCGCTTGGAAGAAGTGATCGCCCTGGTGGGTCACCCAACAGATAATCCCGGGTCTTACGAGGGTGACACAGGTATCATTCTGGAAGGCATGTTCGAGCGAGCCATGGATGCCATGCTGGATGACCTGAATACTCCGGCTGCCTTGGCCCAGTTATTTGGCGGCACGAAAATGATCCTCGGCAAAGGTGATGGTCTGGACGAGACCGCGCGCGCGGCTGCGCGGCGCTGGCTCGCCGATATGAATGCGCTGCTCGGCGTAGTCTTCTACGACGATCTGCGCGAGGATGCTGAAGAGGAGGATCCGCTGGCTGCTCAGGTAGAGCCTCTGATTGCCGAGCGCGCCGCCGCGCGCGCCGCCGGAAACTGGGGCCGAGCTGATGAGATTCGAGATGAATTAGCCGCCTTGAGTGTAGAAATTAAGGACTCGAAGGACGGCACTACCTGGAAACGCAAACAACAGATCTGAATAGACGAAATGGGATATCCGACCAGCTTGTTGGACTATGGTGAACTGAGTGGTGGACTGGTTCGCATGATGGAGCGATTCAAGGAAGAGGGCAATCTGACGAAGGATCCGGATGCCGACAAATTCCTGATGGACGACCCTAATGCTGCTCTTCTTGGTATGCTCTACGATCAGCGTGTGCTGGCAGAGTATGCCTTTACCGGTCCCATCCGATTGAAGGATCGCCTGGGGCATCTGGACCTGAAAAAGCTAGCTGCCATGGACCTGGATGATCTACGGGAGCAATTCGCGGAAAAGCCGGCCGTACATCGATTCACCAATGTGATGGCCGAGCGCACGCATCAAATCGCACAGATTCTGATCGACGAGTACGATGCGAATGCCGCCAATATGTGGAATGATGGAGCTCCTTTCGATACCATCGAAAAGCGGCTGGTCAAGCTACCGGGCTTCGGGAAAATGAAGGCCAAAAAGATGAAGTACGTTCTGCACTATTTCGGCCATCGCGACTTCAGTGATGAGTAACGGCGACTAGGCCGCAAGCGGGAACGTCAGGGCTCCGTCCACTTCAAGCGGGGCAATCACGAAGTAGTTGCCGGCACGATGAATATCGAGGCCCGAACGGTCTCTGCCATTGATGGGGCCAAAGAGATCCCAGGCCAGATCAACAGCTGCGTCGATCAGCTCTGTCGCGCTCCACTGTCCGGAATGCGAAAAGATTGAACGCTCCCAGGCGATGGCTCCGCCAGGGACAGTCCGGATGTATTTTTCGAGGTATTCGTATGCTCCCATCTTTCTGAACTCCGACGGATACCCACTTTGCAGGATATCACGCCAATTGGTACTGATTCCGTTATCGACGGGAATGGCGATAACACAAGAGCAGATTCCCGGCATCTGCTACCTCCTACTGCTTCAAATCCCGTGCCTGATACCACTATGGGAGCCTGATTCGGCCCGAACCGTCGGAAAACGGTTCTAAACGGGCCTCGAGGACTGCGTGAAGGCAGCGTAGCCGTCCCAGCCAGCGTTCATCGACGCCAGAAAGCGGGGACAAAAATGATGATGGCTGTAAAGATTTCTAGACGCCCTGCCATCATCAGGAATGAAAGGACCCATTTAGCCATTTCTGGGAGATGGGCGTAGTTCTCTGTGGGGCCAAGCGTCCCGAATGCGGGTCCTACGTTGCCCACGCTCGAAAGTGTGGCACCGAACGCTGTGAGCAGATCGATTCCAAAAAAGGCCATGGACATGGTCCCCACACCAATCAGCCCCAGATACAGCACGATGAAGGAAAGGACATTCTTCATGACCTCGGGCGGCACGACGCGCTGCCCGAGGCGAATGGGCATGATGGCCTGGGGGTGGATCAGCTGCTTGATCTCCTTAAAGGAGTTCTTGAACATGAGAACGTGCCGAATGACTTTCACACCCCCGCCGGTTGACCCTGCCATTCCACCGATGTAGAAACACAGGAATATGACCCCGATGGCCAGAGGTGGCCATATTTCGTAGTCGGCTGTGCCGAATCCCGTGGTAGTGATGATGGCGGTTGCCTGAAAAGCGCCATAGCGCAGCGCTTCCAGGATGGAAGCATACCCCTGAAATACAGTCTCATCGAGTCTACTCGGGAGCAGCTGCATCATCGGCTGCCAGGTACCCAGCGTTATCAAGAACGTTGCAACCAGCGTAATTCCGCAGTAAACCCGGAATTCTGTGTCCCTGAATACCGTAATCGCTTGTCCGCGAAGCATGCGGAAATGCAATGCGAAGTTGACGCCGGCGAGGAACATGAATGCCGTAATGACCCAATCGATATACAGAGAGTCGAATTGCCCAATCGATCCGTTCTTGGTAGAGAAGCCACCGGTAGCCATGGTGGCAAAAGCGTGATTGATGGCATCGAAGCCGCTCATGGCTGGAAGGAGCAGAAGCACCTCGATAAACGTTATTCCAACATAGATCAACCAAAGACGCTTGGCCGTTTCCTGGACACGCGGGGTCAACTTGTCAGCTGACGGACCAGGGACCTCTGCCTTGTAGAGCTGCATCCCGCCGACCCCGAGCAATGGTAGAATTGCCAGCGTGAGAACTATGATGCCCATACCCCCCATCCAGTGCGCGAGGGAGCGCCAGAACAGGAATGCTTTTGGCATCTCCTCGATGCTCGGGTTGCCGCCCCCGCCCAGGATGGTCGCTCCCGTGGTGGAGAACGCACTCATGGTCTCGAAAAAAGCATCCGTATAGGAGACGACGACCTCGGCCAGATAGAAGGGCATTGCGCCCACGGCCGAAAGGATGACCCATGCAAGGGCAACGATTGCAAAGCCCTCACGGATCTGAAGCTCGGATTCCTTCTTGTCCCGCAAGACCCAGGCAAGCCCACCCAGAAGAATGGCGCCCGCCGACGTCACAGCGAAGGCCCACCAGATATCCTCGCCGAAGTATAGGCCAACGCCCATGGGTAGGAGCAGCGCCACGCCTAAAAAAAGAACGAGGATGGCCAGCGTGTAGGCGACGGCTCGGAAGTTGAGTACCATACGGGTCGCCTCAGTGGTCGAAAAGCTTCTCGGCCTGGGCGATCATACCGGGCATGACAAAGATGTAGGCCCGATCACCGGGGTTGATCTGGGTGAGCCCGGTAGCAATTTCAATGTCATTTCCCTTCTTGACGGCCGCAATGAGCAGCCCCGTGGGCAGCTTCAGGTTCATGAGTACGTCTTTCGTGATTGTGGCCATGGGGCGAGCCTCAATTTCGAGAATTTCGGCATTCAGTCCATGGACAGTGGCCACACTCTTGACATGCTTGCCGCGCAAGAAGCGCATTACCTCACGGGAAACAGCCAGCTTGGTGTTCACGGCGGCATCCAGACCAATGGATTGACTGATCGGGATATAAGCACCGTTGGAGAGCAGCGCAACGGTCTTTCGAATCTGTAGGTGCTTGGCGAGGAGGCAGGTCACCAGGTTGGACTCTTCATCCGTAGTCACGGCAACGAAGGCATCCATTTCGGAGAGCCCTTCCTTGACCAGCAGATCGATATCTGTCCCTTCCCCATGGATGACCAGACAACTGCCCAGCTTTTCAGCCAGCTCTTCAGCACGCTCTCGATTGGATTCGACCAGCTTTACGCGCTTGTTCTTCTCCCGGCTCAACTGAAGAGCCACCTTGGCACCGATATCTGTTCCGCCAAGGATCATGATGTTGGCCAGGCGGCGATCCGATTTCCCAAGCATCTCGAGCACCGGCGGAATGCTCTTGGGACGAGCCAGAATGAAGACCTGGTCATTCTTGCGCAAGCGCTCAGAACCGCCGGGAAGGATGGTTCGGATCCCACGGGCGATAGCCATTACGCGAAATTTCAGATTGGGTCGTTCTCGCACCAGATCCTGCAGGGAGTGGCCGATCACCGGACTGTCCGGGTCCAGGCGAAGCCCTACCAGGTGCAGGCGATCATCGGCCAGCATCAACACGTCTGTTGCTGAGGCGCGCCGGATCAGACGCACTACCTCGGCCGCTGCACTTTCCTCAGGATGGATAATGAGATCGATCCCGAAGTCCCTCGAATCCAGGACCGTCTTGGTACTGGTCAATTCGTCCGAACGAACGCGTGCGATGGTGGTCTCGACCCCCAGTCGGTCGCCCAGCATACAGGCGATGATATTCACTTCATCGATTGCCGTCACGGCAACCAAAATCCGGGCTTCTCTGATACCCGCATTTTCCAGTACTGCCGTCGATGTCCCGTTTCCAGAGACGGTCATGACATCCAGCTTCTCATTGATCAGCGCGAGTGCGTCTGCATCAACATCGACCACCACCACATCGTGGTCAGCCTGGGACAAGAGCTTGGCAACGTCGTATCCGACGACGCCGGCTCCGATGACAATGGCTCTCATGCTATGAAGTACCTCTCTCGCATTCCTGACAGGCTCTTTCGCACAGGATTGTCCGTTGCTTGTGTATCAGATGGGCCATGTTTGCCGGGTCCAGGACTGCTCCCAGAACATCCATTCGTAACGGACGCTGGTGCGAAATGCATCGACTGCCTGTTCCAATACCTCCCCATCGTGTTGCGACACAACATCTTCAAGGATTGCGAGCAATTCGTTGGTATAGGCTACGAAGGATGGATCTGCATACGTGGCGAGCCAATCTGCGTACGGATGATCCTCGGGAATGGCACCCAGTTCTTCCATCATGCGGATGCCAATATCCGTGTATAGCCATGGACAGGGCGCCAGCGCGGCCAGTCCTTCGACCAGCGATCCACTACCAGATGCCTGCAGCATGTGATTTTGGTACGCCGTGTTGTTCGGCGTACAGGACAGCGAAGCCACATCACCGGCAGAATACCCCAGCCTTTCGCCATATCCCGCGTGCAGTTGCTGCTCTACGACGATGGCCAATCGGGCACCGTCTATGAACCAGAGCTTGTCGGCAGGCGCGCGAAAGCGCGTCGACAGGATACTGCAGGTGTCCGCGTACGCTTCCAGGTAGCGCGCATCCTGCATCTGGTAAAAACGGAAGCGCTCCGTATCCAGGTCTCCTGTGATCAGGGATCGAACGAATGGATGGGCAGCGGCCTTTTCCCACTCTTCGTGGCAAGCTTCGCGGCAGCGTTGAGCAAATGCTGGAATGATCAGGGCCACCGGTTTTTCAGGCGCATCGATCGTGTCCGGCTTGGGACGTTCCATGGATTCCCGGAAGAACCGGGGATTGTGGCAAAAGGTGTCTGGAAAGATAGCTCCGGGCGCAAGGCCGATCAATCGGAGGTGTCTGCCGCTTCAGCGTGAGCGTGGAGTGGAACGCGGATCCAAAAAGTGGTGCCTTCATCAAAGACAGTGTCGAATCCGATCTCGCCGTCCATGTTCTCAATGGTTTTATGGGCGATAGCTAATCCAAGACCGGCACCACTGGTCTTCGTCGAGAAGCTCGGAACGAAAATTTTATCCCAGAGCGCCTTCGGAATGCCGCCTCCATTATCCGATACGTTGCCGATGGCCCATGACCTTCCTTGTTCATCCCGTTCAACGGCCGTCTCAACGTTCAGCTCGACCGCTCTTCCCTCAGGAACAGCCTGAATTCCGTTCTTCAGAAAGTTGATGTACACGCGACGAAGCGCTTCCCTATCACCGTGCACAAGTACCGTCTCATCGACATAGTTGGTGGTGATATCGACATTTTCTTCCGCGCGCATCAAGCCAACGGCCTCATCGATGACCTGATTGAGATCGATTTCCTCCTTGATATGCGTGGGCATGCGGCCGAACGATGAGAATTCGTTGGCGATGCGCGCCAACGTGTCGATCTGTTCGATGAGCGTAGTCGTGGTCTGCTTGAACTTCCGTGCAAAACGCTCTTCATCAGATCCATCGTCTGAACGTCGCATGAAGGCCGATCGCAAGTGCTGGATCGACAGCTTCATGGGTGTGAGTGGATTCTTGATTTCGTGAGCCACCTGACGTGCCATCTCGCGCCAAGCCAACTGACGTTCCTGTTGAGCCAGCAGGGACCGACTATCCTCAAGCTGGTCCTGCATGGTGTTGAAAGAATCCACGAGATCGGCAATCTCGTCTCCCGAATCAATGGGAGCGATTCGTTCGAAGTGGCCGGCAGCAACCGACCGGAGTCCTGTCCTCAGGCGGGCAATTGGACGGGTAAGCGTGTTTGCCAGCAGCGACGCTGTGACCATGACCACGAGTACCAGAAGTAACAATGCACCAAACAGATACGCGACGGTACGAGCACGCTCTTCTTCAATGCGTTCCTGCTCGGGCAGCGTTGGAATGGCAACGACATAGCGGGGCAATCCTTGTTCATCCGTAAGCGCCCGGTATCCAGCCGTATAGGCGAAGGAGCCCAGCGTTTCATCCACTGTAACGAACCGGAATCCGTCGAAATACAGCGCCTCATATGCTTGGATCGGCAGGCGCCGTTCGATCAATCGGTCGCGGATCAATTCGGGACGAGATGCTTGCTCCACTTCCAGATTATTGTAGACCACCAGATCCACACCAACCCGCGCGGCCAGAGAATCCACGCTGACACGATCCAGCACGCGATACGGTAGTTCCTCTCCGCGCACCTCCATTTCGAGGGTCTCCTCTACTCGATCCAGGTGCTGCCTCAGCCAGGACTCAATAGCTCGTTCATTTTCCCCCGTGACCACGCGTAGGCCTACCACACCCATGGCCACCACCGTTACGATACCGACCGTAAAGAAGGCATTCAGTACCCGGTCCCGGAAATGGCGCTCACCGCGCTCGGGCTCAATACGCCAAAAGCGGAACAGCACACCGGCTAAATAGACCGGGAGGCAGAGCAGCAACCCTCCGACGATGATCCGGAGCAGGTGATACAGTTGGTCGAATATGTTCGAAACGCTGCGACGGACATCGGTCACCTGCTGTTCAGCATCCAGAGCCACCTGCTCCTGCACACGGTAAAACGTGAGATAGGAGCGATCCCGAATCCGTTCACGGTTCCACAGCACGGCACGCTGCTTGAGGTCCTCCACGATCTCCGCATCCA
>JAURNP010000124.1 GCA_030830105.1 Rhodothermales bacterium
GTCCGAACACCCCGAGCATCGTTGCCTGCGCGCAGGATAGTGGAGGGAACGAATGAAAGCAGGTCCACATCCTGACAATCGAAGGGTCCGATCTTGCCATCCTCACATTCCACTTCTTCACCTACGAGAGGAGCCAGCCCATCGGCCGGGCCCACCAGCATGTGGCCGGCAGCATCCGGGCTTGAATAAGCATAGAGCGCACCGGACCGATGGTGCATACCGGGTGACTCCACGATTACATGGCCACCGCCTGCCGTTATGGCTTCGCCGAACCAGTCGCGCTCGACAGTCTCCTCAAGCTGAATACGGGTAGGAGTATCCGAGAGATCGCCGTCCTCATCCGGCGAAAACACGAATACAGAGCCTGTATCATTGCCGCGATGTGCTGGTGCGCCGACCCAGACGTCGTCACCGGAATAAGCGATCCCGCTGCCAAAGCGATCCCCAATCTCTCCATCGGCCAGACGCAGAACGCGGACTGGCGCCCAGGAATGATCATGTTGCTCGTATACGAAAACAGCCCCTCGACTGCGATGCGCACCTGGTGCGCCGACCAGCAGCTGACTTCCGTCCCGGGCAATGGCACGACCGAAGCGAGCTGTGGATTCAGCAAAGAATGGCAACGATCCCGTCTCGACCCAGATGTTGTCCTGCAGTTCGAATTCCATGACATGCCCGACAGCTTCGAGTCCTGCGTAGTCGTCATTCCATCCCGGAGCGGCAATCAATGCGCGATCCTCCATCAGGTGGATGGTTTGGCCAAAGCGATCACCTGAGGTGGGCGTGTTGTGCTGCAGGGCCGTTTCGTAGTTGAATCCGCCATTCGTATCACGGGAGTAGACATGCACCTTGCCCTCAGGGGCAATTGGCATCTCTTCCTGTCCACGACGGCGCTGTGGTATCTGTCCAGGCTCGCCAATGAGCAGCCAGTCGCTGTTGAGCGCCAGCGTAATACCGAAATCCGTTCCGCAATAGCCGTACTGCTGACATCCAGGATCCAAGCCGGCCGTACCCCCATCGGCAATCACACCAACATGTTGCCACGAGCCCGATGAACCATCGTACACGTGAACAGGGCCGTTCTTCTGTCCAACCAACAAGGTACGGCCGTCACGAGCAACAACGGTCCCAAAGCCATCAGCCATGTCGGCATCAGGGGCGGTCAATCGATCCTGCAGCGTCCATCCGTTGGCACCATGAGCGTACACATAGACTGAGCCCTCGCGGAACGATGTATTAGGCTCTCCAACTATGAGTTCATCACCATCAAGCGCGATAGAAGTGCCGAAGGAGCCGGATTGCGCCCTGCTGTCTGAGGCGACAATGATGAAGAAGGCAGCTAGAAGTGTGGAAAACAGAGTGCGGCGCATAGCTATTAAGCATGGTTGATTGGGTGAGGCCTCAATCTCCCCTATGCTCCTAAGGAAAGCAAGCCGGAACGCTCTCGCGCCCGGCTTGCCTGTGATCACTGATATTCTGAGACCAATCAGTTGGAATCGTCCACGAAACGATGCGTCATTCGAAAGATCTCTTCCTTGGCGTTTACCAATAAATGTTGCGGCGAAGCAGCGACGGCTCTACTTCTTCCAGGTGCATCATCGAGGCGACGGCCTCTAAGTGCTCCGCTTGAATGAGGGTCACTTGGCGTTTGCTACCCTTGCCTCCTGAAAACCGATCACCCGCCAGGCCGCCATCGAATGAGACCTCTACGGATTCCTTCTCAATGATGGGCGCATCCCGTTTCGGACGTACACCGATCCACTCCACGCGACCGGCTTGCGGCAGCGTATCCATAAGCTTCTTGATCGGGCTGAGTGGATTGATAGGCATGGGTTCAGCTCAGTGCGGTCCCGACAACATACCCACTGGCCCACGCCCATTGGAAGTTCAAACCGCCAATAGGGCCATCGACATCGCAGATTTCGCCGCAGAGATACAAGCCAGGCGTGATGCGCGATTCCATGCGTTTAAGATCCAACTCACTGAGCGGAACGCCCCCTGCAGTGACTTCAGCGTACTTGTAGCCTCGATCTCCAACAACATTGAGGCGCATCTCCGTGACAGCGCGCACAAGTTGCTTTCGACTAGCCTTTGGAAGCTCATCTCCTTTGGTCTCCAAACCCACTTCCGCTACGCCGAGCAGCATGTCGACCATGCGGTCGGGTAGGTCGCGGCGCAGAAACTTGCGTACCGACGCGTGCCCAAGCGAACGCAAGGCCTGGTCAAGATCATGCACCGACATACTCGGTAACCAGTTGATGGTCAGATAAACACCGGGGTCCGACGCTTTCAGATCCAGGAAATAGCGGCTGATATCCAGCACCGATGGACCCGACAGACCGAAATGGGTGCACAGGGTCGAATTGGTGAAATCAACGACGTGTTTGCCTGTTTGAGCGTGCAGGCGAAGTGTTGCGGGTAGCGTGATGCCGCTCATCCCACAAATAGGATCATCCTTGCCCAATGTCAGCGGCACAAGCGACGGGAACGTTCGCGTCACATGATGACCGAGTGCACTGACGAACTCGAATCCTTTTCCGTCCGAGCCCGATCGTGGCAGGCTCTTGCCTCCCGTTGCCAAAACGAGCTGACGGCTCTCCAACTGCCCCCAAGTCCCGCTCACCTCAAATCCGTTGGCGCTCTTCCTGACAGATTCTACACGTCGTGGATGTTGGATAAGCACGCCAGCCTCTCGGGCTGCTCGCAAAAGCGCGTTCAAAACGTCTCGCGCATTGTCTGAAGTCGGAAACAGTTTGCCGGTTTCCTCGCGCTTAAGCTCGACACCTTGTTCACGGAAAAACTTGGTGGTGTCCGGTACATCAAAGCGCCGCAACACCTTGGCGATGGCTGACCTGGATGAACCAGCGTATCGACCCGGGTCCACCTCGTAGTGCGTGACATTGCAACGGCCCCCACCAGCCACCAGAATCTTGGCGCCCAGCTTGCGCGCTCCGTCCAGAAGTACAATCGATTTTTCAGGATGCGAGCGGCCCGCAAAGACAGCGGCCATCAGACCCGCAGCCCCGGCGCCTACGATTACGATATCCGCTCGTGCGTCACTCATCCACCTAGTTGTCGGTCCCAGTCTTCCTGATCAAAATGTCCATGAGCCGAGACGATGAGTCCGTCTCCGCCGAGTACCAGTGACTCGTAGCCACTGATCAAAATCGACCTCCCGGAACCCCTGGGGCCTGAATTCGTCCCCTGCATGGTCCAATACCAGCGCAGTTCGCCTTCCTCGAGTGCCATGCAATCACAGTGCACATCCAGATCTGGAAAATCAGTCATGAAACCACTCGCTACTTCTTCCACCTCCCCGCGACCATATGCGGGGGCGTCATCGTTGATGGCAATCCATCCATCCTCGGCAAACATGGCTGCGACGGCCTCAGGGCGCTGACTGCTCCAAGCTTGGGCATATCGCACTCCAAAGTCGTCCAGGTTGGTCTGTGATAATCGTCCAGCTATTTCCTTCATCCTCCCCGGAGCACTTCAACAAGCTCTGTCATCCGACTGAGATGATTTTCGGTAGGTAGTTTACTGCGACCTGCATCAATGTGCAGTCCCGGAGAGGCACTGGCAGTGGCCGGAGAGCAGACACGAAGGAAATCTCGGCGCATGATCATGGGAGTCCTGCAAGACTCAAAATGGCGATAACGCTCGAAAGGTACGGGAGTCGCACTTGAAAAGAAGCTTTTCCCCTATTGGGCCCCGCCTGAAATACCTGGGCTTAAAGCAGGATTGGGCTTGAGCACCTTTGTACTGGTCCCTATCCTGCAATCAATGGCGGAACAGGTACAATTCAAGCGCAACGTCAGCCTTTTCATGGCGGTGATGATAGGCATCGGCGCCATGATGGGGCCGGGTGTGTTTGCTCTACCCAGTGTTGTCGCGGCCGATGCCGGACCCTTGGGTATTCTAGCTTACCTGCTTATGGGCTTGCTGACGCTTTTTACTGCGTTAAGCTACAGTGAGCTCGGCGCAGCTATTCCCATTGCCGGTGGTGGATATTCGTTCGTCAGCAGAGGACTTCCAAACCCGGTGGCCTTTCTCGCGGGATGGTTCTTCTGGATCGGCAACACGCTGGCTTGTGCCCTTTACGTGGTCATCTTCGCCCTCACCATCCGGGATTACCTCCTCCCTGATGCCAGCATCATTTTGATTGTGGTCACGACCACGCTCGTCTTCACGGCCTCGAACCTGCGCGGTCAGGTCGAAGCGCTCAAGATGATCACGCTAATGAACATCATCGAACTCCTGGTCCTTATTGGACTCGGTGTACTGGGCGCTTTTGCCATCGAGCCAGCAAATCTAGAGCCGTTCGCACCCATGGGCTGGGAGCCGCTCATCCCCACGATGGGGCTCATTTACATTTCCTACGTCGGATTTGACCTCATAACGGTTGCCGCTGAGGAGATCATCGACCCCGCCCGAAATATTCCAAGGGCCATCCTGATAACGCTCGGTGTGGGCATCGCGATTTACGTACTGGTCTTGTTCGTGATGATGGGTGTTGTGAACTACGCTGAGCTGGCGGAGACGGACACACCATTCATCTTCGTCGCCGATCTGTTGTTCGGTGGATGGGGCCGAACGGCCGGTATCATCGCTACCATTATGGCAAGCCTGTCCGCTTTCAGCGTAACGCTGGGCGCCAGCTCCCGCGTGCTCTTTGCGCTTGGCCGCGACGGGCACTTCCCGGGTATCTTTTCCCGGTTGCATCCACGTTTCAAGACACCGCACATCGCCCTCTTCGTTTGCGCAGGCCTCGTGACGGTTTTTGGAGCAACAGGCATCGTCAACATTCTGGCCTCTGCAAGCAGCTTCGGCTATCTGGTCGCCATCGGGATTGTGAACTACGCGGTCATCGCGTTGCATAACAAAATGCCCAACCTGAGGCGGCCCTTCAAAGTGATTCTGTACCCAGTCGTTCCGGTGCTGGGTATTATCTCATGTTGGTTCTTCGTACCCATGTTGGAGCCCCAAAGTCTGGCGCTGGGTGCGGTCTTGACCGCGGTTGGCGGCATCCTCTATTTCGTGATGCCTGCAAACCGGGATCTGATCCAACGCATACCGGAAATCATTCAACACGCAAAAACGCGATTTCGAATCTGGAGGAGACCCGACATGCAGGTACTCATCATTGGGGGCGGTAATCAGGGGATGAATATTGCCGATCGCCTCATCAAGCAGGACGAATTCCGGATGATATTCCGCTCGGCCGAATACAAGGTGACGTTTGTAGAGAAAGACGAAGCCCGGTGCGAGGAGCTTGAACGTCGCTACAGTGTGCCCATTTTCCACGGGGACGGGACGAAGCTGGAAATCCTGGATCAGGTCGAGCCGCAGAAGATGGATGTGGCCATCGCCGCTACGAACCACGACGATCGCAATACGATCATGGCCTTGCAGGCTCAGCGACTGGGTATTCCACGAGTGATTGCCGTGGCGCGCGATCCCGACTACGTGGATTTGATGAAGTCACGCGGCATCGTCTGTATCAGTGCCCCGTACGCAACGGCTGCCATGGTCGAGAATCATCTGGATCGCCCGGATGTCGCGGACCTGTTTGAGATCGAATCGGGCGTTGCCAGCCTGATCGAAGTACGTGTGCCCGAGGACGGCCGTATCGTCGGAAAACCCATCAGCGCCATCAATATCCCGGATCAGTGCGTTGTTGCAGCCGTGATTCGCAATAAAGAATTTGTTGTACCGCGTGGCAATACCGTCATGCAGGCCAACGACTTTGTGGTTTTCGTGGGGCCGGTCGACTCGGTGCGAGCAGCACACGCCTTGTTTGGAGAAGAGAAATCGTAGAGCGAGTCGACGCAGACCTTCGACTCATCCCGCGTTCACACGATGCGGGTCAGAATCGATCCCGGTTGCCAATCCCATCAAATCGTGGGTTGACGATGTTGTTGAGTACTGAGCCAAAACGATAACGAATACCGAATTCGATGCTCGCTTCGTAGTTGGTCTCGAGCTGCCGTCGGCGCAGGAGGACTTCTTCCAGATCAGCATTACCCTTGGCAAGGTTGATCTGGTCGTGAATAATTTCGAGCGACCCTCCAATTTCAACAGACAGGCCCTGAGTGACGCGCACTTCAAACTCGGCGTCGAATTCCAGGCTATAGCGCGATGTTTTGTGAAGGTATTGCGATGCGATGATTCCCACTTCGACATTTCCCCAAGGTTGTACAACTTGGTAGTCGGCATTGACGAGGTGTTGCGGTAGGGCTTCTTCGATTTTGCCGTAGATGGTCGTATCTGCCCACGTCACTTGCGACCCTCCCAACCGGTAGGCCACCGTTAGCTGGCGACGATTTGCCTCACGATAAGGATAGAGACTCCATTCGATGGCACCCATTCCCCGATATCGAAGGTCGACATTGGAAAAAGAGGACTTCAGGATGTCTGCATACCCTCCAACAGACCAGTGTGGCGAGATACTCTTCAGACCGTACGACGTGAACCCATTGCGATGGGCTGTGCTGGTGATAATATTGTCGCCCCGCTCGAACCGGTCGTAGTTATAGTTGAAGAACGGCCGCAACTGCACCTTCCAGTTTTCTGTGACACGGCTGACGTACACGCCGTAACGCATGAAGAAGGAGCTCTGCTGGGATTCAAATTCAGCCTCACCGTCCGAGTAAAATGTGAATGTCCAGAAATCCCAGGGGTCTTTCGTCATCAGTTCGGGAGTGCCTGAGTCTTCTGAGACAGCAGCAACATTTACGCTGACTCGGTCGCGCATGCTGGTCTTCATCAAGTACGGCACCATGGCAGCTTCCAGGGTGCGTAAATACCCTTCGCGCTGCTCAGCCTCCGTAGCATTGGCGGATATATTGTAGAAGGTTGAAAAGTCCATGCCTCTGAACGAGCATAACCCGTAGAGTTCGAACGTGTGCACTTCCCCGCCGCCTCCGGTGTCTTCGCGTGTCACCAGAACATGCACATCGGCAACTTCACGATCACGAACGTGGTCCACATACGGGATTTCCTGACGAATGAAATCGTCCGGACAGCGCTGACAATCCAGGAAGATTGAAAGGCGGGCCGGGATGGTTTCCGAGGCGTTCTGAGCTTCAGCATTCCGTGATGCAACCGCACTCAGCGACAACAGCAGAGCCAGAAGCACCAAGACGCGAAAGCGTGGACTCAAAACCGACAAATGAAACACAGACTTA
>JAURNP010000125.1 GCA_030830105.1 Rhodothermales bacterium
GAATATACATCCCTTTTCCAGATGCAGTCGATGAGCAAGTGGCTCATTCTGACTACAAAGAAATGTCGGTCCGCCCCAGCGGACGAACCGACATCTGTGTCGGGGTGGCAGGATTCGAACCTGCGACCCTCTGCTCCCAAAGCAGATGCGCTAACCGGGCTGCGCTACACCCCGAATGGTCGGACGGCCAGTGGCGTCCTACTGGTTTTTCGCTGCGGCCAGTTCGGCCTTCAGATCGTCGACGTGCACCATCTTGTGCTTATAGCTGTAGTGGCCGTTAGGCTTCTTCTCAGCTATGACGATCTTGGCGAGCTTTTTGGCCTCACGCTTCTGCGCGAGCACCTTATCGCCAAATGACTGTTTCTTTGCCATTGTTCAGTTCGATCAACGGGTGACGCCGGCATCGATCTAAAGCGGACCGACGACGACGGGGGAAACGGCTTACTTGGTTTCCCGGTGGATAGTGTGCTTACGAAGGACCGGGTTGTACTTCTTCAGCTCGAGGCGGTCCGGCGAGTTACGACGGTTCTTCATCGTAGCGTAGCGGGATGTGCCGGGAGCTTCCGTGCAATCCAGGATAACCTTGTGACGTACGTCTTTGGATTTTGCCATGGGTTTCTACCCTGTCGTCAGACAGACACTCCTTTAGCGCGTGCTTCACGAAGCACGGCGGAGATGCCTTTCTTGTTGATGGTTTTCAGGGTTTTCGCAGAAACCTTCAGCGTAACCCAGCGATTTTCTTCAGGAATGAAGAAACGCTTCTTCTGAACGTTCACTTCAAAGCGACGCTTCGCTTTGTTATGCGCGTGGGAAACGTGGTTTCCTGCGACCGGGCCTTTGCCCGTAATGTCATCTCTTCTCGCCATGAGTCCGGGGGTCTGGCGTGTGATTGTTGTCAGGGCGGTGGTGGGGCCCTTTTCTAAGCGTACCACGGCCTTGTCTCACATTTCGCGAGGGCGCAAGCGGCACAGAACGTCAAATATACAGCTTTCAAACAACGGTTCGCAAGAACACCCCAACCCCTAAACCCCGGTTTTATTGCCGATTTTCGGTGAAGGATGAGGTGAGATCGCTCCCGAAAGCCGCGATATTCCTCAGAATAATCCTCAGGGCAATCCAACCAGGTGGAATCAGCCGCCCGAACGAAGAGCAGCGGCAGGTTCAATCGTCGCGGCGCGATGAGCCGGGTACCAGGCTGCCAAAACGCACAAGCCGACCGCCGAGAAGGTAACAATGGACAAGTCCTTCAGGCTGATGCTGACTGGATAGGCATCAATCAAAAAGTTTTCGGATCCCGGGAGCGATACGAAACCATATTGCAGCTGCAGCCAGGCCAAAAGCAAGCCAAGGCACAAGCCGGCCCCTGCCCCCACCCCGCCAATCAGGGCCCCTTCTGTCAGGAAGATCCGGCGGATGTTGCGAGCCGAGACGCCCATGGCACGCAGCGCACCCACGTCCCTGCGTTTTTCAATCACGATCATGGTCAAGGATCCGATGATGTTGAAGGCAGCAACAATCACGATGAGGAACAGAACGAGAGAAGCGCCCCATTTCTCCAACTGCATGACGTCGTACAGGGATTTCTGTAGGTCATACCATGTGAGCACCTCATGACGGTCCAGGTCGATGCGCTCTTCCAGCCAGTCCTTGTATTGAGCTGTGTCATCGAGATGAGTCAGGCGCACGTCAATTCCGGAGATCGAGCGGCCCATTCGAAACAGAGACTGCGCCTCTGATAACCCGATAAAAACATGACTCTCATCGAATACCGTTTCGAGCTGGAATAGACCACGCACCTCGAATTGGCGGATGGGTGAACTACTGAGCACACGGGTGTACATGCGCTCAATGGCTGGGGCCGACAGCAGTGCCACCCTACTTGGAGGTGCGGACCCTCCTCCTGGGGAAATCAGCATCCTCTCACCCAATCTGCGTCCCATCACCAGTCCCGGTCGCCCATCTACCCTGTCTACACTGAACTGTCCAAACGTCGTCCCCACCACTACCCCATCGTTCTCTGTCAGGGCAACAGGGTCTACTCCTCGAACCACGACGACCTTGTTGACATCAGCCTGGCTGTCGTGGAGCAGCATGGCTTTTCCTTCCACGAAGGGCGAAGCCGACTGCACCCCTGGCCAGGCGGCTACCATCGTCATCAGACTGTCGTCGGGCTCAAATCCCCGCTCTTCCACAGACACGATCCGCACGTGCGGATCGTAGGAAACCAGCATATCGCGGACGAACTCGAAAAAGCCGTTCAAGACAGAAAGCACCACGATAAGCGCCGCCACACCCAGGGCAACACCAGCAGCTGAGATGGCTGTGATCCGTGAAATGAGCGACACGGACCGCGGGCTGGTCAGGTACCGTTTGGCTATGAGATTGCGATAATCCAAGGGGGCTCAGAAAAGGCTCCTGGTTCAAGGAAGCGCTATTGAAGAATGGCCAAGGGTGAACAAACCAGGATCGATTCGGTTTTGCGAGACACATTCATCCCTGTTTCGCCTGTTTTCGATTCTCGTGGTGACCCGCTTCCTTTCCATTGGCTGCATGCTTCTATTGGCGGCCTGTCCGTCTCGTGCACAGGGTGTGGACGCGACGGCTGCCCATGTCGGAAGAGGCGGGCAGGTGATTCTGACAAACAGTGGTTTTGGATTGGGTGGATTCCTGAGTCGAACCATAACCGAGCAGTGGTCCGTTCGGCTGGACGCCGCAATAGGCGCTGTAAAGGACGAGCGAGAGGTCGCATTCTTCGACCGCTTTGGAAGGCGGGATGTGCCCAACAAGGCAAATTAACTCGTAGAACTCCCTTTGCTTCTTGGCCTTGAGAGACGGCTTTTTGCCACTCGCATCGAGGCCAATTTCCGGCCCTTCATATCCGTCTCCGTGGGACCCATGGTCGGGTGGCTCTATCCGTACTTCGATGACGAGAATGAAAATGGTCTACTCGATGACTCCGAACCCACCTATGATGTGCTGAGCGGGTTGTCAGGAGGATCCATCCGCATGGCCGCGAGCGTGTCCGCTTCCTTTGGAGCTCGCTTCGGATCGATCAACCAATCCGGATATGGTTTGCGTTTCGGGTACCAACTCACCCGCTATGCGCGGGACATTGCCCTGCTTGAACCCCAGATCAAAACGCCCGGCCGGCGCTTCGTCACACCTGTCGTCACGGTCTATTTCGGAACCGTGCACAACTGACCTGCTCGCGAGCGCCGCCGGGTCATACGTTGAAGCGGAAAAGAATCACATCCCCGTCAGCTACCGTGTACTCCTTCCCTTCGGAACGCAAGACGCCCGCATCCCGAGCACCGGACTCACCCCGATGCTCCACATAATCGGAGTACTTGATGGTTTCGGCGCGGATGAAACCCCGCTCGAAGTCCGTGTGGATCTGTCCGGCCGCCTGGGGCGCTTTCATGCCGTTGGTGAGCGTCCAGGCCCGGGATTCCTTGGGGCCTGCAGTAAAGAAGGTTATCAGACCGAGCAGCTCGTAGGCCGCGCGGATCAGCCGATCGAGTCCGGATGAGGAAAGGCCCATTTCCTCGAGAAAGAGGTTCTTTTCATCACCCTCGAGTTCGGCGATCTGTGCCTCCAGGTCAGCCGAAACGATGACCACGCCCGCCCCTTCCTGATCAGCGCGACCACGCACCGTTTCCATATAGGCATTGCCATCGGGCAGATCCTCTTCTCCAACGTTCGCAGCGTATAGTACGGGTTTGGATGTCAACAAAAAGAGGGACTTGAGCCATTCCGCCTGGGAGTCGTTGGTCGTGATCGAACGTGTGGGCGTTCCTTCTGAGAGTTCTCCAAGGAGGCGCTCGTAGAAGGCCAGCTCTTCCTGAATCTTCTTGTCTCCACCCTTGGCAGCCTTGCGCGTGCGATCGATGCGCTTTTCTACGGCGTCGAGATCCTTGAGCAAGAGTTCTGTTTCAATGATCTCGATATCGCGCAGCGGGTCTACCGAGCCAGAAACGTGCACCACGTTTTCGTTTTCGAAGCAACGAACGACGTGAATGATGGCGTCCACCTCACGGATATGGCCCAGAAACTGGTTGCCCAGGCCTTCTCCTTTGGACGCTCCTTCGACAAGCCCGGCGATGTCCACGAATTCGATAGTGGTCGGGACTTTCTTGACCGAGCTGTTCAGTTCGGCCAACATGTCGAGCCGTTCGTCCGGTACGGAAACCATACCAACATTGGGTTCGATCGTGCAGAAAGGGTAGTTCGCCGATTCAGCACCAGCTTGGCTGAGTGCGTTGAAGAGTGTGGATTTGCCCACATTGGGCAGACCTACGATGCCGCATCGAAGGGCCATGGTCATTTCCTATTTTGCCAACAGAATCCCCATGCGTCCAGAAATGTATTTCCAGAATCATGAAAGCGGATAAAAAGCCGCTCGGTTAACCCAAGGTATCCGATTTGTTTCTCCAGCATCATAAAGAAGCGGATAATCCGCCGTCAGAAGCTCCTGTGAGGGGTTCTTCGGCGGCCTGGATTCGGGTTTTTTTGCTCAGTTGGGTGCTGTTGGCAGGTCTGACCACTGCGAATGGGCAGGAGAGAGAAACTCCTCCGAGTGAACCGATCCAACAGGGCGAACCAATTCCGCAGGGCGAACCCTGGGGGCCACAGGTCCAGGTCGCACTTTCAACAGTTGGAGGAAATGGCGTACAGATCGGATTTGTCAGTACGCGCTCGATCTATACGCGGGAGGTGATGATCCTCTCCGATCTCGACCCTCTCTGGCGAGATTCGGATCGTCGTGCACGGGTTGTGCTGCTGCCGGGCATGTCTTTGAGGATTTTTGGATTCGAACGCTTGATCGGAGGGGCGGCATACCGCGGGTTCGACATTGATGCAGGCCTTCGCGCGGGTCCGGGGCTCGCTTTCGACACGGACGAAACGAGTGCGGAGCGGGATCGGCGATTCGAGTTGGTTCTGGAGCCATTCCTGCGTTTGACATCCGCCGGATCAGAGCGCTTGGCATGGCTTATTGAACTGGGCTCAACACGTCCAGCTCTGCGCTTCGGTGTTTGGGTGTCCTACTGATTCCCGGCGTTCGACGAGTCAAGTAACGCCCAACCGGTTCACGTCCAACCAAGTCACGTCCAGCCGAGGGGCATTCAGCTCATGAACGGGACCGAGATAAAATGACGCTCGGGCAGGCGCACGGCAGTGAGATGGCCTAGATGCGGGTGCGTGAAGAAACAACAACCCGTATCAATATTAATCAGATGGGGTCGGTTTACTGGTTCGGATACCGGCGTGTGACCGCACACTACTGCTTTTTCCCAAGGCGTTTCCGCGGCTTTCAGGTGGCCACGCTCCCACAAGAATACCATGGGATCATTCTCAGCCATGTTTTCTGCCACCGTCAGGTTAGGCCGGATACCCGCATGAACGAACAGGAATTCGTCCGTCTCGTGGTAGAGCAGTGTCTGACGAACGAAGGTAATATGCTCTTCGGGAAGAGATTATCCTTCGCCCATCAATCCGTAACTGGCCAGCGTCTGGATACCACCGTTGATGGCCCAAAGGTCGTATTCGCCACGGTCGAGGTAGCCGAGCAGCAGCTCTTCGTGATTGCCTCGAAGAAAGATACAATTGTGCTCGTCCTTGAGGCGAATGAGTCGGTCGATGACGCCTTTCGAGTCCGGTCCACGGTCTATGTAGTCGCCAATGAACAGCAGCGTGTCATCCGCGGTGGCTGCTACCTTATCGAGCAGCGCATCCAGGGAGAGTGGACAACCATGTATATCTCCGATGGCAATGATACTTATGCCGAGACCTCGCCTTTATTTCTAGCGATTTCAAATCGAACCGTGGCCCTATAAACTGCGCTTGTTTCCATCAAGATGCCGAGGGGTCTTCTTCCTTTGATTTGGCCAACAGGGATTCCATACCCACCAGGCCCCGACCGCTTTTCTTCAGCCTCCCTTCCTTGTGCAGATCCAGTAGAACAGCGTCGAGGATACCATTGATGAATTTACCACTCTTCGACGTGCTGTAGCGCTTGGCTATCTCGATGGCCTCGTTGATTGAAACCTTGGGTGGTATGTCCTTGAAATGGATCATCTCACAGATGGCCATGCGCAGCAACAGACGATCGATCCAAGCGATACGCTCCAAATCCCAGTTTTGAGTGTAGCGACTGACAAGTACATCGGCTTCCTCGGCCAGATCCATCGTCGACAGAAAGAGTTTCTTGGCAAAATTCTTTGCCGTCTTGTCGTCACCCAATTGCTCGTCCACAACCGTTGCAAGAATATGCTCTGCATCATCCCCACCGATCGTGAAGGCATAGAGGGCCTGCATGGCGCGCTCGCGTGCTTCTCGTCTACTGCTCATCTCTTCTTCTACTGACGGGGAATCAGACTTTCAAACAACAACGTGGGAAGGGGGTGGAGTCGATCCACACTGGGTGCGAAAAGGATAGAAAGCCCTTGGCCATAAAACAATCGCTCCAACCGACCTTCACGCGGAATTTTGATCGGGCGATCCAAACAGACTTGGTTCGCAGGCGAATCGTATACCAGCGAATATGCCTTTGGGGTCAGAAAGGTCGCGTCCTGATTGGTTGAGGGTCTGAGAGAGGCATGTCCGGATGATCCCTCTTTTCTTTTTGTGCCTCGCCTCTCTCTTCAGACCTGGTGGTCGCTGGCCATCGCGACCATGGTATTCATCAGCCTTCAGGCCGAATCCCGTCTCTGGGAAGCACGATGGAGCACATATGGGAAGGCGCCTATCGTTATGAGTGGGTCGGTGCATTGGCACTCATCATCACTGGTTCTAGAATCTGGGGCAGACGGGCTGAAACACATACTCCGGCTGTCACCCGAGCTTGCCCAGGATCGTCTGCACGAAGGAGACCATGTCGTGGTTCATGGTGTGCGCTCCTCACCCCGTTCAGCCTCTAATCCCGGTGCTTTTTAGGGACGACAATAGTTGGACCTACAGTGTTGTGGAACACACCGGCCAACGTATTTGTGCGCTTCTATGGGTGACCGTAGAAGAAATGAGGATCACATCCTACCAATAGCAGATCGTGATACTTCATGTCCTCAAGAATCCGTTCGAATGGAACGCCTTCCTCCATGACCTCAATGTGACGAACGCCCGTACCGCTGACATGGGATTCGAACTGACTGATCAGTGCTCTTGCTTTATCGCGGGTCTCCTGAGTCAGGTTCTCCCGTAGTTTTTCTGCATAGTACATCGACCCTATGCCGCCACCTCATGAGCTGGCCTCAATACTGCGAGTATCAACCACTGCCAATCCTGTGATGCGTGCATCGGACTGTTGGGCGATTTGAACGGCATACTGAGTAGCGACCCTGGAATCAGAATCCGGATCCAGAGCAACGAGAATGCGCTTGATCATGGAGTGTGATGAGCGGTGAGAAAGACGGAGGGAGTGCTAAGGTAATGGGTACCTGTGGGCTCTCCAATCCATGCTTTCTCATACAAGCCTCTTCCTGTGGTTATCCCCGACTATCAACGTGCTCTTAGAATGAATAAATAAGAATAATTTATTTGTAGTCACTTGTAATAGGGACGGTGGATATGTGTGAAAGTCACTTGTCAACGCTTATTGACACAGACTTGTGTGTTTCGCTGTGGAATCTTTTCCCCGGTGTTTCATAGCCATAATCGCTCTCATTCTGCGTCATCATACTGATTGCAACAGGTACCGCACATTTCCACAGGTATCCACAGTGATTTTGTGGAAAACGGGAGATCAATACCCCCGCTCTTCCACAGCGTTCGAAACCCGTGGATGGGTGTTCATTAACTCGGGCTTTCCCACAGCTATTCACAGCCATCGGATTGTTGACTCTCTTTTGCACGGACATCAACGAGATGCGCACGGTTTGCCCACAGTTGAATGTTGAATCCGCAGGCTGCGCCAAAGCATCAGGAGGAGGCACCCAGAGGGCTGGAAAAGAGCTGCTCCCGGCACCTTTACGCCCGGCACATTGACACCCAGCACATTTACACTCAGTAAATCTAGGACAGGCATCTTGATGCCGACCACATCCAGGACATACATATCCAGGTCAGGTGGCCAGCGTCGCTATCAGCGCCCGAGTCGTTCGTACATGGCTCGTTTATATGCCTCGACACCCGGCTGGTCGAATGGATTGATGCCCAAGAGATAGCCCCCGATGGCGACCA
>JAURNP010000126.1 GCA_030830105.1 Rhodothermales bacterium
ATGATGGACCTCGGTGAGCGGGTCGGGTCCCTCACTCCCGGCAAGGACGCCGACTTCATCATCCTGAATGGTGATCCACTCAGTGTTTATTCGCACGTTCAGGAGACTTGGATCGACGGCGAACGCGTCTTCGACCGTTCCAACCCGGAAGACCGCAAGTATGCAACGGGCGGATACGGCGCGAGCAATGACCAGGTAATGCACATTCACCATATCGAGATGGAGGCAGGACATTGAAGAAGCTTCTTCTGACGGCCCTTGCGGCCCTGATTTTCGTCCCCTTCTCATCGGCGCAGATTGCCGTGAAAGGCGATGTGGTGTACACGATGGCTGGGGACCCGATCGAGAACGGGGTGGTCCTGATGCGCGACGGCAAGATCGAGCGTGTTGGTCAATTCGACATTCCGGACGGCTACGAGGTCATGGAAGCGGCTGTGGTCACTCCCGGTCTGGTCGATGCCCACACGGTAGTGGGACTGGCAGGATACCTGAATCAGCCTCACGATCAGGATCAGGTCGAGCGCTCTGCGCCGATCCAGCCTGAACTTCGCGCCATCGACGCCTACAACCCACGGGAGGCGCTCTTAGAGTGGGTTCGCGGGTTTGGAGTCACGACCATGCATACGGGCCATGGCCCGGGTGTCCTCGTGTCGGGCCAGACCATGATCGTAAAAACCATCGGGAACGATGTTCAAGAAGCAGTGATTGACCCGGCGGCCATGGTAGCTGTGACTCTGGGCAATGGTGCCCGCGCCAGCAGTGGCTCGCCAGGCACGCGCTCCAAGATGATCGCCATGCTGCGGAGCGAGCTGCTCAAGGCGCAGAATTACGACCCGGAGAAAGGGACGGATCTGCGGATGGCGACGCTCAAGGCCGTTCTGGATGGTGACATGCGCATGCTCATTACGGTCGAGCGATCCCACGACATCCTGACCACCTTGCGCCTGGCAGAAGAGTTCGATATTGACATTGTGCTAGATTCGGCCTCAGAAGCCTACCTCGTCACGGAGCAGATCAAAGAGGCTGGTGTCCCGGTCATCACGCACCCCACGATGGCCCGACATGGAGGAGAGCGTGCCAACGCCACCTTCGAAGCAGGCGCACATCTGCGCGACGCAGGCATCCCATTTGCACTGCAAAGCGGATTCGAAGCCTATGTACCGAAGACCCGGGTGATCCTGTTCGAAGCAGGTGTCGCAGCTGCCAACGGTCTGAGCTTCGAAGAAGCCCTCGCATCAATCACCATCGATGCGGCCCGCATACTCGGTGTGGATGAACGTGTCGGATCGCTTGAAGCAGGCAAAGACGCAGACATCGCCATGTACAACGGTGACCCGTTCGAGTACACGACCCATGCCATTGGCGTGATCATCAACGGTGAAGTAGTCTCGACCGTAGTGAGATAGGGGCTCAAGGCAACGTACTGAGGAACACCCGAAGGGCATTCTCGCCCATGATGGCCCTGATCTCGTCGCGTGTAAATCCGCCGTCGAGCAATGCCTCCGTGATCAAGGCGAGCCCGGCCGTATCAAACGGCGTTTGAACAGTCCCGTCGAAGTCTGACCCAAGGGCGATGCTTTGGGCACTACCCGTCAGGTCTCGAACGTAGTGCATGGCGCGTACAATATCGTTAATGGAGTCGCCGCACAGCACCGTCGGCCAGTAGCCAATGCCAATGATGCCGCCACGTGCATGCACGGCCAAGACATGCTCGTCAGACAGATTCCGCGGTCCGGGGCATGTGCCCTGAACGCCTCCATGTGAGAATACCAGGGGTACTTCCGTGCTGGCCAGAATGTCAGCGAGTGTCTGGGGCGATACGTGAGCAACATCGATCATCATCCCAGTCTTGACCTGTCGATTGATCAGCTGACGACCCATTTCGGTCAATCCTTCGCCCGTAACTCCGTGAGCCGAGCCCGAGATAGCATTGTCGAAGTGATGGGTGGGAGAGGCCATGCGAAAGCCTGCTTCAAACACCGGATCGTAATTCGCCAGGTCACCCTCCATGGCGTGCATACCTTCGATGGCGAGAACGCCTGCCACGAGGGACGGATTGTCTGCTCGATCAACCAGGAATTGCTCCATGTCGGCACGTGTCCGCACGATCATCAAGTCGTCTGAACGCTTCGCGGCTCGATGCACTTTATCCGATTGATAGAGCGCCCGTTCAAGAAGGCTTCCCCAGGTTCGCAACGGCCAAAGCTGCCCAATTGCGAGCGCCGTGACCTGATCCGTATCTGCCGTATTGGCCACGTAATTCCGGTTTGATGGCACCTTGGTCACGACAGAGAATACCTGGATGTCGACTCCACCGTCCTGTAATCGGGGAAGGTCCACCATGCCGTAATCCACCCGCTCCAGCAGATCACGGTCCCACAACGTCTGGTCCGCATGCAGGTCAACGATCAACAACGAATCATGGAAGGCCTGGACATCGGCCGGGACGCTGTAAGGCCCCCGATCGACAACCTGATTCACGCGGTCGTCGACAATGCGCGGAGCGAAAAGGAAGAAAGCGAAGGTTAGAATGATCAGTGCCAGGCTGATCTGCGTGATCGCACGTTTCATGGTCTATCGCGTCTGAAAAACAGGGAGGCATCAATGATGATACTGTGATCGAGATGGGTCCGTTCATTCGTGCTCGGTCCTACCCATTGCCGACCGTTGGTGAGCGTCGTCGAAACATCCGTTCGACAAGGTACCGCAAGCCAGGCAAGTCCGGAGATTACCTCGGCTATCCCGAAACCGATTCCACACCAATCGGCCGCTAAGACTACCCTCCCAGCTGGCATGCGAGAAGGCAAGCGACCGTATGCGCTTTACAGACGTCCCGGCGGAAAGACCCGAATAGCCCGTCTCATTACTTTTCCGACGTGATCGGGGCCATTTTGATGAGGAAATACCCCGCCAGGCCCGCTATCAGAGAGGCAAAGAGAATACCCGTCTTGGCCCGATCCAGGACATCCGGATCACCAAACGAAAGTCCGGCAATGAACAGCGACATCGTGAACCCTACACCCGTCAGCACCGCAACCCCGTAAAGCTGACGCCACGTAACACCCTTGGGCATTTCGGCGATATTGAGCTTGAGGGATAGCCATGCAAAGATGGCCACACCCACCTGCTTACCAACGAAGAGACCGGCAATGATACCCAGTGCGACGGGGTGCGACAGCGCTTCGATGATCGATACCTGGCGTAGATCAACACCGGCATTGGCCAATGCAAATACGGGCATGATGAAGAAGGCTACCCACCCGTGGAGTGCGTGCTCCATGCGAGCGAGTGGTGTTTCTGCCCCTTTCGAAAGCACTTCCAGGGCATGTACTGCTTCCTGATTTTCACGGTCGTCCACTTCACCGACTTTCATCGAATCGAGAAAGCCTCTCGCCTTCTCTCTGAAGGACACCTCATCGAGACGGCGGCGGGCCGGGATGGTCAGCGCAAGTAGTACGCCGGCGATGGTCGCATGAACGCCCGACTTGAGGAAGGCCAACCACAGAAATATGCCGACGACGACATAGAAGGAGGTTTTCTGAATGCCCAGACGATTTCCGAGGGCAAGGACTGCCAGCAATCCAAACCCAATACCCAGGGCTACGAGATTGATCTTGGACGTGTAGAAAATGGCAATGACCAAGACGGCTCCGAGATCGTCGATTATGGCGAGGGCCGTCAGGAAGATCTTCAGGGCAACCGGCGCACGCGTTCCAAGCAAAGCGAGAATTCCGAGCGCGAACGCAATATCGGTAGCCATTGGAATTCCCCAGCCATTCACGAATGGTGTACCACCTGTGACCAGGACGTAAGCGCCAGCGGGGACTGCCATCCCGCCAATGGCTGCAATGATGGGAAGCATGGCTTGTTTGGGTGACGACAATTCGCCGACCATCACTTCCCGCTTGATCTCCAGGCCAACCAGAAAGAAAAAGATGGCCATCAGACCATCGTTGATCCAGAGAAGCAGTGGTTTCTGAATCATGAAGTCCCCGAAACCAACCGTCAAAGGGATTTCAAGCGTGCTGAAATATGAATCGGAAAGGGCCGTATTGGCGAAAATGAGAGCCAGGATGGCCATTACCATCAGGAGAATGCCGGAAGACGCCTCCAGCCGAATAAATCGATTGATGGGCTTTAGCAGTCCGTCAACAGGACGGTTTTCAGGCAGAAGCTGGGGTGAAGCCATGGATTCAAAAAAGGGTGAGCGAATTGAAAAAAGAAGGGATGATAGGGGCGCCCTTATCTCTGATGCCAGTTCCGTTCAGGCGGAGTACGGCAATTCAGCCGTCCATCCGTGGCAATTTGGAGCACTCTGCAGTCATCATAAAGACCATCTTGATGGCCTTTTTTCCGGGGAGGACTAATCTGGCTGGACCTTCCTGCTCCGGGCAAGGATCAGAACGGCATCTTCCTACACCTGATCCGTTGAGATGCGTGAAATCGGCTTCACAGAAATCGCACAGTCAGCACCTCATCCCATTCCAGCGTGCTTGCCCGCCTGATCGGAGATCAGTATGCTTCGTCTCGACGTTTTCACCCATACCGCCCGAATCATGGCCCGACTCATTCCCTTTCTACTCGCCAGTCTTTTGGTCCTGCCAGTCCACGCACAGCAATTTGGATCTGGAATTACAACGGCCGGCGAGACTTTCCTGGTTGCCGATGTTAACCAGCCGACGCTTGCAGGCACCATCTACATGTACCGGGCTGATGCCGATGGTCAATGGACGGAGCACGGACGATTGACAGCGGACGATCGCGCCTCGGATGGAGACCGCTTTGGTCGCTCCATGGCCTCAGACGGAGCGCTCCTTGTTATCGGAACAGCCGAGAGCCGTGTGGACATATACGCTGTCCAGGCTAACGGTGACTTCACGTTTGAAACCAGTTTACTAGGAGATGAGGAGGGATTCGGGAGCCAGGTTGCTGTTTCGGGTGATCGCGTTTTTGTGACCACCGTCTCCTCTGCTGAAACAGCAGCGCGCGTTCAGGTATGGCGCAATAATCCAGCTGACGGATGGACGCTCGAGGCAGAGCTTTCATCTCCGGATGGTACCAATAACGACGGTTTTGGTACTTCCATGGTGTTCGGTGAAAACCATGTCCTGGTATCCGCACCGTCAGCGGGTGACGGAAGCGGAGCCGTGTACGACTTCTTTTTCGACCCCGAATCCGAGCTGTGGTCGCTCGGTACCCAACTTACCTTCTCCTTCCCTGCCGATGGCTCCGGATTTGGTGCTTCCGTGTGGATGTCTGGAAACGTGGCGGCCGTTGGAGCGCCGGGATTCGCTGGTGGATCGGGCGCTGTCGCGCTGTATGAGCGCGTTGACGGACGCTGGCAAGCGAGAGGTCGCCTCGGAGCCTTCAGCTCAGACCGGGGTGATCGATTTGGCTCCTCGCTCACAAACTGGAACGGTACGATGTTGGTCGGCGCGCCCGGGTATGGTGGTCGTCAGGGCTCGGGAGCCGTGTTCGCTTTCGATCTGGACTCCGAGGACGTCACCGTGTCAGGCAGTCGTCTTTTGGCCTCTCCCGAACTACAGCGTCGCAGCCAGTTCGGCGCGTCCATGGCTACGGTCGGATCGGCGCTGATGGTAGGCTCTCCTGGCCTGGATAACCGGGCCGGTGCCGTATTCGTTCACGCAGGAGATGACGCTCTCTGGAGCGCTCCTCTTATCCATGAGACGTTCGGTTATGCGTCCATGTCCGGTGAGATGATGGAGTGCACCGAGGGACAAGTGGACGATTTTCCGTGCGACGGTGTCGATGTCATGTCGTTCGTATCGATGGGTGATCTGGGAGCCGATCGCGGGATCCGAACCAACGACATCTGGGGATGGCAGGACGAAGAGACCGGACGCGAATATGCCATCGTGGGCCTGTCCAACGCTACCTCCTTTGTTGATGTCACAGACCCCTTCAATCCGCAGGTCCTCGGAACATTGCGGATGACCGACACCGCCAACATGGCGGTCTGGCGTGACATGAAGGTGTATCGTAATCACGCCTACATCGTGTCCGATGGGGCCGGACAACATGGAATGCAGATTTTCGATCTGACCCGACTACGGGATGTCCCGGATGCCCCCATCGAATTCGAAGCAGACGGGCTGTACGAGGGTAGTTTCAGCGCGCACAACATCGTGATCAACGAAGACACGGGCTTTGGATACTCTGTCGGCAGCAGTGCTGGCGGTACGACATGCGGCGGTGGCCTTCATATGATCGATCTGCGAGATCCTAAAAACCCGGCCTTTGCTGGTTGTTTTGCCGATGGTGAAACAGGACGGCGCGGAACGGGCTATTCGCACGATGCCCAATGCGTTGTTTACCACGGCCCGGACACCGACTACACAGGACAAGAGATCTGCGTGGGATCGAATGAAACGGCCATCTCGATTGCGGACGTGACCGACAAGGAGCATCCGATTTCAATCTCAATTGCCACCTACCCGAATGTGGCATACACCCACCAGGGCTGGTTCACCGACGATCAGCGCTATTTCTACGTCAATGACGAAATAGACGAGGCGCGTGATCTGGTTGATGGTACGCGTACACTGATCTGGGATCTGTCGGATCTGGATGATCCCATCCTGGCCGGTGAGTACGTCGCTGAAACCACGGAGACGGACCACAACCTCTATGTGAAAGGCAATCTGATGTATCAGTCCAACACGGCTGCCGGCCTTCGCATCATCGACATCACAGATCCTGAGAATCCGTTCGAGACCGCCTTCTTCGACACCTCGCCCGTTGGTGGCCGAGGCGTCTCATGGAGCAACTACCCGTACTATCAAAGTGGTACGATAGCGGTGACCGCGGGTCATTACGGACTATTCCTGCTGAAAAAACGGGAGGTCGACCTGTAGACCGTGGAATCTACCCGTTCTGATTTTCAGGGCACCGATGCCGCGACAAATCCGCTGAGTATCCTCTACCAGGACGACTACCTGATTGCCATCGATAAGCCGGCAGGGCTGCTGGTACATCGAACGAAGCTGGATGCACGGGAAACGCGCTTTGCCATGCAGCTCCTGCGGGACCAAGTAGGATTTCGCGTCTATCCGATTCACCGACTCGACAAGCCCACATCCGGCGTCTTGCTGTTTGCCACGTCGTCGGAAAACGCTCAAATACTGTCAAACGTGTTTGCCGAGCGCGCGGTGGACAAAACCTATCAAGCCGTCGTGAGGGGCTGGACAGACGAGGAAGGTCGAATTGATTACCCACTGAAAGAGATCAGGGACCGCACGACGGACGGAAAAGCACGAGTGGACAAGCCAGCGCAGGAAGCTGTTTCCTCTTTTCGAAGCATCGCCAAGTGCGAGCTTTCCAATCCTGTCGGACGTTACAGCACAGCCCGATACACTTTCGTCGAGATAACGCCCGAAACGGGTCGAAAAAATCAGATCCGACGCCATTTCAAGCACGTCTTCCACCCGATTATCGGAGATCGGAAATTCGGCGACCGGGCGCACAATGCATTCTTCAGGGAAGCATTGGATATCGATCGCATGCTACTTGCTGCGACGGGGCTGTCGTTCACGCATCCATGGACGCATGAACCGATCAGTATTCGGAAGCCAGATCCCTTTCCAAAATCGGTACGCTCCCTTTTTCCGAGCCTGGGAAAAACGCATATCTGAGCGGGGACGCGCATGCAGCCGCCTTAATCATGTAACGTTCTTTGAACGGATTACCCTTACTGCAGCATGCCCGGATCCATTCCAGCATGTAAAAACCGCATCTCTGTTCATTCAGCTCAAGAGTCACCATGAAATTCATTCCTGTCATTGGACGCGTCCTGTTTGTAGCTCCCATTCTTGTATTCGGATTTGGCCACTTTGGTAGTGCTGCAGAAATGTCCGGTATGGTCCCCTCCTTCTTGCCTGCCCCCACGCTCATTGTCTATCTGACTGGGGTCCTACTCGTTGGCGCAGGGCTTGGTATTGCTGTGGGATTCAAGGTGCGTGAGCTCGGACTTGCCCTCGCTGCTTTTCTGCTCAGTACTGCCTTCCTGGTATGGGCTCCCCAGTTGGCTGATGGCGGCCAGATGGCCTTTTCTGCCTTCATGAAAGATCTCGGTCTTGCCGGTGCTGCGATGTTCATCGCTTATTTCGGAGCGGGCCCGATGAGTCTCGATGCAAAAAATGACGATTAGGAAGGCGTGTCAGAACCGGATGTAACATCTTCGAGATGGTCCGTTTGGATCACTACTCCGGCATTGATCGCAGTAGCCGTATTCATCGCGTCGGCGGGCGGGTCGCAGACCCGCCCGCCGACTGCCGGTTTACCACTCCTGGTTCTGGGATGGGTCCTTCTCCTGAACGCGGCCGCCTGGATTCCGGCATACCTGAAGCGAACCGAACACTTCTATGATCTGATTGGAAGTGCCTCGTTCATCTCCAGCATGGTATTGGTCGGATTTCTGATTCAACCGGGAGTCGCTGGCTGGATCATGATCGGATGCGTCGTAATGTGGAGTGGGCGCATGGCCTGGTTTCTCGTGGGACGTATTCGCCGCCAGGGTAAAGATGGTCGATTCGATACCATCAAGACCGACCCGATACGATTCCTGAACGCGTGGATGATGCAGGCTATCTGGGCGTTTCTGTGCCTCCTCCCCGTTCTTGTCAGGCTCGAAGAAGGTCCCTCTGCACCTCCCTCTTCCCTGTTCTGGATGGGGCTTTGTCTTTGGGCATGTGGATTCCTGATAGAGGTCGTCTCTGATGAGCAGAAACGAGGCTTCAGGATCAAGCATCCGGATGGGAATCAGTTTATCCGGAACGGACTCTGGTCCATCTCCCGCCATCCGAATTACGTCGGCGAGATTCTGCTTTGGACTGGTGTGACCGTCATGGCCGTGCCGGTCGTGTCCGGCTGGCAATGGATCGTGCTGATTACCCCGATCTTCGTCTATTCGCTCCTGCGCTTCGTGTCCGGCGTGCCCCTGCTCGAAGCACGCTCCGACGCCAGGTGGGGTGGCCGCGAAGACTACGAGCGATACAAAGACCACACGCCTGTACTCTTTCCGCTCCCTTGGCGGCGCTGATACGACCTGGCAGCTTCACTCTTCAAGCCGTTCCGACACGCGATCGACAATTCGCCCGCCAATGGCTAGGCAAACCGTGGCTGCCGGGGAAGGAGCATTGCAAACGTGAAGAGCA
Organism: Rhodothermales bacterium; assembly: GCA_030830105.1. Classification (GTDB taxonomy): domain Bacteria; phylum Bacteroidota; class Rhodothermia; order Rhodothermales; family UBA10348; genus JAAZVD01. The sequence continues at coordinate 9,174 of JAURNP010000126.1, forward strand.
TCTTCCTGGTCAATCATGACAAAGTCATCGACCATCGAACCATCCGAGCGCAATGCTTGCGCTCGGATTCCAGAACGGCAAGGAAGTAGATCATCTGCCCGAACATCCGGCACGAGGCCCTGCACAGCTTTCACATAGGCGCGTTTGCTCAGCGTCCGATGCATTTCATCCAAGCCCATTTTCCAGTGTTGAGCAGCCAATCGTCGAAAGCCCGGATATCCGGCGGCTTCTGAGAGATCCTGCCAATTCCACGTACGGAGATCGTATCCCTCGCGCGCTGTTGTCAACACCGCATTGGGTCCCACTTCGATGCGCCCATCAATCATCCGGGTGAAGTGTACCCCCAGAAACGGATAGGCAGGATTGGGGACGGGATATATCAAGTTGCGGCAGAATCTGCGGGCCTCGGGACGCAGTTCGTAGTAGACCCCGCGGAACGGGACAATCATCATTTCGGGCTCCGTGCCGGCCATGCGCGCGATACGATCCGAATGGAGGCCCGCGCAGTTGATTGCGAAATCCGCCTGGACCGTCTGCTTTCCAGACGATCGCAAGGTCAATCCGTCCTTGGATCGTTCAAACGAGGCAACCTCGAACCCCGTGACAAGGCGGTGCCCTTTCGATTCCAACAACCGGCGTAGTGCGTTCGCTACTCCAGGGTAATCGGCTATTCCTGCGTCCGGGACGTGTATTCCAGCCACCCCACGGGCCTCGGGCTCCCATTCCCGGATACCCACGGCATCCACCATATCGCACCAAACACCGTTCTGCTTGCCCCGACCAAAAATCTGTTCGAGACGCGGGACCTCCTCCGCAGTCACTGCCACGATCACCTTCCCACACGTATCGTAGGCGACTGCATGTTCATCACAGAATGCCGTGAGCTGCTCTCGACCTTCGCGACACAGCTCGGCCTTCAACGAGCCCGGCGTGTAATAAATACCCGAGTGGATGACGCCCGAATTGCGCCCTGACTGATGCCGCGCCACACCGCCTTCTTTTTCCAGGACGGAGATGGACAATCCCGAGTGACGTTGTGCCAGAGCCCAAGCCGTGGACAATCCAACGAGACCGCCACCTATGATCGCTACCCGATTCGCCATTTCGGTTCGGAGGCCATACCGAAGCCAGGATTACCCTTCCTTGATGTACTTCGAGGGAAGGCCGTTGTTGGCCAGATACTCCATCGCATCGCAGAAACGCTCCAGTTCTTCAATGGTCGTATAGACATTGGCTGTCACGCGCGCGCCTTCGAATTCGGGATGCTTGATGGGTGTGATGATGATGCGGTGTTCATTCCACATGTAGTTGCCCACGGCCGTGGTATCGATGCCTTCGATACCCACATTGCCAATGCAGCACGAGAAGTCAGGCTTCAAACTCGTGTTCAGATAGATGCGATCATTCTCAAGCAGGCGTGTGGCCCAGTAATCCCGCAGGTAGCGCAGTCGGGCTTCTTTACGAGCAGCACCTATTCCCTGGTGGAATGTCAGCGCCTCTGAAATGGCAATTTGATTAGCCTCTGGATGCGTACCGATCTCCTCGAACTTGCGGATATCCTCATCCTGGGCAGCGTTACCCGCCTGCATCGGCCAAAGGTCCTTGATCTTCTCCTTGCGCACGTAGAGCATTCCCGTGCCTATTGGGGCCAATAGCCATTTATGGAGGCTGGTGGCGAAGTAATCGCAATCCAGATCCTCGTGCTTGAATTCGAAATGGGCGAAAGAATGGGCTCCATCCACAATGACCGGAATGCCCCGTTTGCGCGCCATCTGAACCACACCCTTCACCGGCAGGATCTGCCCGGTAATGTTGATGATGTGGCACATCAGAATAGCCTTCGTCTTCGGCGTTATGTTTTCCTCGAACAGCCGAACGATCTCGTCCGGATCCTCGGCAGGGATCGGAAGCGGGAACTGCTTCAGCACGATACCATCCCGGCGCTCGCGCTGCTTGAACGTGTTGATCATCCGCCCGTAGTCCTGCGTCGTGGTCAGGACCTCGTCACCGGGCTCGAAGTCGAGTCCATTCTGACAGATTTGCAGTCCCTCACTGGCGTTCCGGGTGATGGCAATCTCTTCTGCCGACGATCCGAATTCGCGGGCCAGTCGCTGGCGAACGCCTTCTGCTTGCGGCTGCAGAATGCGCCACATGGTGTAGACCGGCGCCTGGTTCATGTAGTCCAAATGGGCCTTCATGGCCTGCTGGACAATGGCCGGGGCGGGACTCACGCCACCGTTATTGAGGTTGACCAGCGAGCGATCGACCGTGAACGCCTGCTGGATCTCGTGCCAGAAGGTCTCGTCTCGCGCAACGACTTCAGGGGCTCGCGTATCCCCGGCGACCAATTCAAAGAAGTCACCAATCGAGGCAGGGTTGAAAAAAGGAGCGGCAAAAGATGCGGCTACCGGAGCCGAGGCACGGCGAAGAAAACGACGACGAGAAAGCATAACGCGCTGCGGTCAGATGGATCGATTCCGAAAGGTAGCAGAAATGCCCCGCAATACAAGGAGGGGAATCAATCAGGTCTGAGCGAGAGAGGCGTTGGAGATGAGAAAAACCAGTCCGTTTGATCAGCTGGAGCGTCCAACAAACTCAACACGGCCGTCATTCATGACCGGCTCGTAATATCCTGCCACGATCCGCCCGAGATAGAAAATGGCGATCATGGTAATAACGAAAACCAACGTGGCCACGACAGGGATCTTGAACGTGCCTTGCATGCGATTCTCAGCCGGAATCAAACGCTCCCGAGCGACCGTGTGACGCACGATAGACTCTTCGCCTAACGCTTCGGTGGCCGTAAGCGGCATGGCTTGCCCGGGTTGATCGACAGGCGTGTGGTACCGGGCGGCCGTCTCATCAATCCGCTGCGGAGCACCAACAGGCATTGCCATGGAGGTCACCGGGCCTTGAGCCACGGTTCTGACTTCGCCAGGTGTCTGTGAGGCACCCGTGGGCATGTTCAAGGATATCGTCGGCTGATCTTTCATAGATGATGGTGGACCTGGCCTTCATGGACCGGGACATTAAACATCTACGACCGAAAATCTTTTATTTGCGACAGGTTCAGATATGAAAAGCATCCAGTCTCGCGAAAAAGACGTTGCTCTCCAGGTGAATGTGGACGTCAAGACCTTCCTCGAACTGAGCCACCATGGTAAAGACGATGCAAGGCCGGCTCAACGCAGGATCAGAAATTACGGGTGATGCCGACCCAGGGAATAATGGCCATGCCTTGCCCATCTTTAACCAGAGTGGTATGCGTGATGCCGGCCAGGTCCATGGTCAACCGGCTACCCCGAAAACGGAGACCCAAACTGATCACTGAACCGCTGCCCTCCGTCGGCAAGGCATAGTTCTCGGAGATCAGGCTTGTCCGATCGCCCAGTGCCCAGTCTCCAGAAAACAGGATGATGGGTGTATCGTCAACCTCCCCTCCTCCGAACAGGAATCCTACACCGACCGTGCCGGTGCGCGCGCGGCTTCCGAAGCTGCTGACCCCATAAAGGACTCCTCCGGCATCACTCGACCCAATCAGGGTACCGGCCAATAAGCCACCAGCTACCGATACTCGCTCTCGCTCCACAAACGTGAATTTGGGCGCAAACCAAACGAGCTGCTCACCCGCACCTGGGATCAGGGAAAGACCACCCGAAAAAGTAACTCCTGCTCCGGGGCCCCAAGCCCCGGAAAGGAAGAACACTTCATGGAGGACCACGTAGCCTGTGCCTGCCGGGACCGATCGGGCTGTAGGCGCAAACAGGGTACGCGAGAGCGTTGGATCAAATGGCTCAAAACTGCCCTGGTACATGCGCCCTTCCACCATACGTCGGCGCTTAATCGTGGTAGGATCGATTTGCAGTTCTACACCCGATGCCGTGCGGAATAGCAGGTCACTTTCTGTCTCAGAGAGCACCGTACCGACAAGCTTTGATCCATCATCGAGAAGGATCTCAACGAATTCCACGATATTGCTACGACTCGAATCGGCGGCAGGCACCTGCGCCTGGACAGGAACGGCCAAAAGGATGAGGAGCAGAACAAACAGGGTTTGTTTCATGCTGGATTGAACGCCACACCGAAGGCATCGTTCATTCCCCAACCCCGAAATTGTACTCTATGCCAGCTCGTTCAGCGAATCCTGCAAGCGTTTTACCTCTGCTCCGACCTCGACCAGCTTGTCGCGCTCTTTTTGCACCACAGCTTCAGGCGCCCGGGAAACGAATTGCTCGTTTGACAGCTTGCCTTCGATCGACTTCATGAATCGGTGCTTCTCGTCGATTTCTTTCTCCAACCGCTCACGCTCGACGCTCAAATCGATCATTCCCTTCAGCGGGACAAAGACCTGATTGCGACCGACAACTACCGAAGCGGACGCCACTGGGCGTGCACCTTCGGTCCGGATCTCGAGATCACTCACGCGGGCCAGCTTGGCGAAGTAGTCACGATGCGATTCCACGGGAGCCACCAAGTCGTTTTCCAACTGCAGGACGGCAGAAATCTCGTGGCTTGGGGCCACGCTGTACTGCGCTCGCACATTCCGGATGCCGGAAATGATCTCCTGCATCGTACCGAAGTGCCCTGCAGCACTCGCATCCATGTCATCCGGATTCGAAACGGGCCACTTGCTGGTCATGCAAATGTCACCTTCTTCGCGAGGACGGACATACGTCCACAACTCTTCGGTAATGAACGGCATGAACGGATGCAGGAGCTGGAGCATCGTTTCGAAGAGTTCGACGGCCAGTGCTATCGTCTCTTCGCTCATCTGTTCGCCACTCGATGGCTTGATGAGTTCGAGGTACCAGTCGCAATAATCGCCCCAGAAAAGCGTGTAGATCTTGCCGACCGCTTCATTGAGGCGGTAACGGGCCAGATCCTCTTCGACTTCCAGGATAGTCTGATTGAGTCGCGTGAGCATCCATTGCTCGGCAAAATCCAGATGGCCGAATGAGCGCTTCCGGCGATAGTCTTTGCCTTCCTCCATGAACTGACCGAACACGTTGAATGCGTTCCAGATCTTGTTCGCAAAGTTGCGACCCATTTCGAATTTGGTCGGATCCAGCTTGATGTCCTGGCCTTGCGCACACAGGATGGTGAGGCTGAAGCGAACGGCATCGGCGCCATACTGCTCAGTCATCTCGAGTGGATCGATCCCGTTTCCGAGGGATTTGGACATCCAGCGGCCCTGCTTGTCCTTGATCATCCCCGTAATGAAGATGTCCTTATACGGGACTTCTCCCATGAAGTGGAGCCCCGCCATGATCATCCTGGCAATCCAGAAGAAGAGGATGTCGTAGCCGGAAACGAGTACCGAACCGGGATAGAATTTCTTGAGATCCGGCGTTTCATCCGGCCAACCCAGCGTGGCAAACGGCCAGAGCCAGGAGGAGAACCAGGTGTCGAGGACGTCCTCGTCCTGCACCATGCCCTCTTCAGGCTGTTCGATGGAGACTTTGAATCTGCGGGACTCATCAATCTCCCCTTCGTCATCGACCCAGTACCAGACCGGAATGCGGTGTCCCCACCATAGCTGCCGGGAAATGGTCCAGTCCCGGATATTCTCGAGCCAGCGGAAATACTCGTTCTCCCAGCGCTTGGGATAGAATTTCACCCGCCCATCCCGAACAGCTTCGAGAGCGGGGTCGGCCAAGGGCTTCATTTTGACAAACCACTGCCGGGAAATGAGCGGCTCGATGATGGCTTTCGAGCGGTGCGAAATCGGCACCGTTGTCTGATAGTCTTCGACCTTTACCAGGAAGCCCTGTTCTTCGAGGTCCGCCACGATTTTTTCCCGGGCATCGAAGCGATCCATACCCTCGTATACGCCGGCGTTTTCGTTGAGCGTAGCATCTTCGTTCATGATGCCGATGATCTCGAGGTCATGCTTGCGCCCGATCTCGAAGTCGTTCTTGTCGTGTGCCGGGGTAATCTTGAGTGCGCCGGCACCGAAGTCACTTTTGACGTATTCGTCGGCGATGATCGGAATTTCGCGGTCAGTCAGTGGCAATTTGACCAGCTTGCCCACCAAATCCGTGTAGCGCTCATCCTCGGGGTGAACGGCAATGGCCGTATCGCCCAGCATGGTCTCAGGACGCGTGGTGGCGATCTCAATGTGACCGCTGCCATCGGCCAGTTCGTACCGTACGTACCAAAGGTGGCCCTTTCGCTCGACGTTGTTGACTTCCTCGTCTGATAGTGCAGTGTGGTCAACCGGGCACCAGTTGATCAGGTACTCACCGCGGTAAACCAGTCCTTCGTCGTAAAGACGGACAAATGTCTCCTGCACAGCACGAGAAAAGCCGTCGTCCATCGTGAAACGCTCTTTCGACCAGTCGCAGGAGTCGCCAAGGCGGCGCTTCTGCTCCAGGATGATGCCGCCATACTCCTCTTTCCAGTCCCAGACCTTTTCGATAAAGCCTTCGCGGCCCAGGTCGTGGCGATTCTTGCCCTGCTCTTTCTTGAGGGTCTTCTCAACGACATTCTGGGTGGCGATGCCCGCATGATCCATGCCCGGTACCCACAGCGCCTCCATCCCCTGCATCCGTCGCATGCGCGTCAATGCATCCTGCACCGTGTCCTGCAGCGCGTGTCCCATGTGCAAGCGCCCCGTCACATTCGGAGGCGGCATGACAATGACATGCGGATCCTTATCAGAATCGTGGTTGGTCCGGAAAAGGTTCTTGCCTTCCCAATACTGGTACCACTTGGACTCGATCGAAGCCGGGTCGTACTCGCCACGAGCCTCCGGAGAGATCGATTTGGAATTAAGCGCCATGTACTTGCTGCAGGTTCTGGAGTCGAATAAAGGTCGGCAGTCGGATCCAACCACAGCGAAAAACTACGTTTTCGTTGCACGTCCGACATTGAATCTTTTGCTCAAATTAGCTCATCTCTTCTTGGTTACGGTAGGAAAAGCACCCGAGGACCGGCATCCCGGACTGCATGGAATATCAACCGTTCGGGGGATGGGTGCGAACGACCAGCAAAAATATGATAGAAGACATCGTTTTCGTCATCCCGGGTTCAGGACGTTGCTTGAAAGAATCTCCATGGAGAGTGATGGTTACGGAGGCATCCCTGCGAGCCTCCGACTATATTCCGGAGTCCCTCGTCCTTCGAGGCTTCCCGAATCCAGTTCTCGTTGTAACCGCTATCCCCGTGCCCTACTCTGGCAAGAAATACGTCGCCGTTGCTGGCAACATCGGAGCAGGAAAAAGCTCCTTGACCCGCATCCTTTCTGACTATTTCAAATGGGAGGCGTTCTACGAGCGCGTCGATGACAATCCGTACCTCTCGGATTTCTACGAGGACATGCATCGCTGGTCCTTCAACCTGCAGGTGTTCTTCCTTTCGAGTCGGTTTGAGCACCAGCGTGCCATCGAAGAAGCGCCTCACAGCGTCGTTCAAGACCGATCCATCTACGAAGATGCCGAAATCTTTGCTCGCAACCTCCATGAAATGGGTCTCATGTCGGCTCGCGACTACGAGAATTATCAAGACCTGTTTGGTGTGATGACGTCCTACTTGCGGCCACCGGATCTACTGGTTTACCTGCGTGCAGGCGTCCCGACCCTCGTTGACCATATTCAGTCCCGGGGTCGCGAATTCGAATCGACCATCCGGATCGAATATTTGCAGCGGCTGAACAAGCACTACGAAGACTGGGTCAGCGGTTACGATCTCGGCCCCAAGGTGATCATAGATGTGGACGAAATGGACTTCGTCAACAACGAGAAGGACCAGTCGGAGATCGTGACTCGGGTTGAATCCCGCTTGTACGGCCTTTTCCCTGAATGATGATCGGCCACTCCGGGACACGCACCTTCCATTTGGCGTCGGCGAAGGCCGGGGCTCCGTGGGGTATGTCCCTGCTGACGGTCCTTCTCCTTGGTTCGTTTTCGATTACTCCAGCATTCGCTCAAGCGCAGGACGACTTCACTTCAACTCCCCCTCTTCCCATTCAAGCACTCAACGCGGACCCATCCATCGAGCTGGGTCTGGCACCGGGAGTTTTCTCTTGGAGGTTTGATGCTGCAGGGTGGCCCAACGGCTTGTCCTCGCTGGGACAAGACCCGAATCACGTTACGTTGAACTGGGATGGCAAGACGATGGACGACCTTATCACAGGCCGACCTCGGTACGACATGGTGCCTCTTGCCATGCTCGCTTCTCAGACTTGGGACGAATTCGGTCAGGTCCTCATGAAGAGCGAAAAGCTCGATTCGCTCTATCCGCAGACGCGGGTCCGCTACGAATCGGCGGGTGATGGTCTGCAAGCTGTGCACGCCTTGCACGTACAGAACCGATATCGCGCCACCTCGGATTCCACCGGATACCGCCTGCAAACCGTGTTCGGCTATGCAGGAGCCGGTGCGAAAGGCGAGTATGACGGTAGCGCATTGCGTCGAGGGCGGCAGATTACGGCACGTATTGCGCTCGAGGGGAATGACTGGGGTCTGTGGATTCAGGATGTGGCCTCGCGGCGCGCCGTCGGGGCGCATGCTGGCGTCCTGCCCTTTCCAGGCGCTTCGTATGAGTCCATCTATCAGCGCCTGGGCGCAACCGTATCCGACCCGACGGCGCGCCGCCGCACTGTCCGCAATGACCTGGAACTGGGTGGCCGGATGAGTCACCGAGACTGGCTCACTTCCCTTCGAGCGATTCGTAGCTCCCAGACTCTTGATTTCAAGGGCAGCTCTCTTGAAAACCGGGCCTGGACAACCCGGTGGCAGGTACGAGCCGATGCAGGTCGCTCTTTCCGTCCTACACGGATCACCCTCACATCCCATATTGAACGAGATGGTGGATACGGAGGCTCAGCCTGGAAATCGAGACCAGAGACTCGAACCCGGGCACAATTGGGAGTCACGCTGTCCTCGCATGCCGGGTATCAGGTAGCCGTAGGTGCCGAAGAAGGAACGGTGGCAAGCTGGTGGTATGCGCAGGCCAGCGCCGACCGAAATGTTGGCCCCGTGCGTGTCGATGGAAGCCTATCCCGCAGGGCTCGTCACATCAGTATGCTCGAATGGAGCGGTTTTAGCGAAGAGGTTGCCAGCCTGAGCAGCCTGAGCAAGCTCCCTTTGCAAGAACAGCGACTCGCTCGTCTGGAACTGCAGGTCCCCGTTGGTCCATTAACGTGGGGCGTTGAGGCGTCCTATCTGCAGGAGCATGACGCCATTGTCCATCAGCTGGCATCTGACGTGACCCTTCTCTCTTCCAGTGTTCTGGCAGGGACCCGTAGCCGTTCCGTCGTTACGATTTCCTTGTTGTGGCGCGAAGATCGCGCCCGCGGCGTGTATGCCAACCTTCACGGGTCGATGCACTCGTCCAAGGCTCCTGCTTCAACGGCGGTCGGGAGATTGTGGCAGACGAGTATGCCCGATCAGTGGGCGACAGCAAGGCTGGGTATGAGAGCACTGCTGTTTGAAGGTGATCTGGATTTGGACCTTTACGTTCGAGGACGAGTCTGGCAGACCATGAACGGGTTGCGACTGCACACTCCGACTGGCTTGCTCGTCCTCCCCTCAGACGAAAGCAGCCTGGTCCCCGAGAGCGCAGCCGTGGATATCGGTGCCACGGGAATGGTACGAGGAGCCACCTTTTTCTTTTCCTACGAGAACATGTTCTCGGGTACGACCCTCCTGGTGGGAAATTTGCTGGTGCCCGACTATCCCCTGCCCCGGCAGCGTATCCGGTTCGGCGTGTATTGGCCGATCGCCAATTGATCAAACCGCCCCGGGGATACAGGTACGCAGGAATGGGCACAACCTTTTCCTGAATGGCCGTATAAACGGCCCATGCAAGCACCTGAAGGACGCAACATATCCTCCTACGAACGCCAGGCACTGGTCGAGATCGCCGAATGGCGCAATCCTCCTGACACCTGGATGGCGCAGGCTTCACGCAAAGCAGCTGAATCCTGGGGCACCGTAACCGAACTGGTCACCAAGATTCCAGGCGTCGAATGGGCCATGGAGAATGTGATCACCGGTCTGCTGGAGCTGACCAACGAAATCACGCAGGATTCGGTATGGACTGAAGCGGTCCTCAAGGAATTCCACGGCAAGGGGTATGAATTGACCAGCCTTCCCGATATCCGTCAACTGGATCTCGAGGACGTGGACAAGGTCATGACCGGGTTGGATAAGAAATACATTGGCCTCGCTTCAGCTGAAGGAGTGGCCACGGGCGCGGCGGGCGCGGCAGGTATCGTTCCCGACCTGGTCGCATTGGTGGCGCTGAATCTGCGCGCTGCTGGCGAAACGGCGACTTATTGCGGCTTTGACATGAGCGACCCCGACGAGCGCCTCTACGCCCTGCAGATTCTGGACCACGTTGCCAATTCTGGCAATTCCACCAAGGATGTCACGCTGGCTCCAGCCATGCGAACGGCCTCACGCGTTGCCCGGAAGCACAGTACGGATTTCATCGAGCAAGTAGGCCTGGGTAACGTGATTGAGGGCATCGTCCGCAGGCTCGGTATGAATCTGACCGAGAAGAAGCTGGCTCAGATGGTACCCGTAACCGGTGCGCTACTCGGTGGCGGCCTGAATTACCTGTACACGGCCAAGGTGTGCAGGCATTGCCACTTTCTCTACCGCGAGCGATTCCTGGAAGCCAAATATGGACCAGAAGTCCTCGGAGGATGACCAAGAAGAGCGGAAGCGACATCCGGCCAGGATCGCCTGTGTTCAGCGACGCTTTCCATACCGAGCAGGGATAGGCGGATTCGACGATTCGGTCTTGACGAATCGGGCAACAAAGAAACCCTCCATCCGATGTGACGGCATCAGCCGACAACTGGCAGCCACCCTTTCGTCCACCGCCCCTTTGCCCCAATCAAGCATGGCATCTACCCGCTCCGGCGCCTCGAATGCTATCGGTTCGATTGAAAGGCACGATCCGAATGATTCCAACGCGTGAGCCACGACTCCTTCGTTCTCCTCCGGCGCGAGCGAGCAGGTGGAATAAACCAGCGTTCCTCCCGGCTTGAGCGCATGTACGGCCGAAAAGAGCAGTCTGCGCTGACGACGCACCATCTCTTTGGTCTTGGATCGCTTCCAGAAGGCAAAACTCTCGGGTTCATCCAAGCGAAACCGCCCCTCACTGGAGCAGGGGGCATCCAGCAGGATGGCATCAAAGTGCTCCGGTCGGTAGCGCCAGACCTTGGTACCGTCCTGCAAGAACACTTTCACGTGGTCCGCTCCGTGTCGGGACAGGTTGTCGTCCAGTCTGAATTTTCGCTTCCGAACGATTTCCACGGCCGCGATGTCCATGGTCTTGTCCAAACCCGCCAGCTGGATCGTCTTCGACCCCGGCGCCGCCGCCAGGTCCAGTACCAGATCATCCGGACCCGGATCAAGCATGCGGACCGGAAGCTGGCTTGCCATCCCTTGGACGTACACTTTTCCGTCCCGGACAGCCTGCGATGCAAGTAGTGCAGACCGATCATCCGGTGAAACCCATCCGGCGTCCGGCCACGTGGCGTCCCGATGGACTCGAAAGTCTGCTTTCCCCAGGTCATCCCAGGAACCGTTCATCAGGGGATTCAGGCGGAACCATGTCTGTCTTGGTAGCGTGAATCCATCGAGAATCCGGTCCAATCCGTCCCGTCCGAGCATGCGCTCATAACGCTCCAGAAAGGGGGCCGGAAAGTCGTCTGGGATGGTAACCATGGGAAACAGTCGCTATTTAGCGGGTTGAAGCGGACGCGACATCGCTTCAAATCAGCAAAATCGCACTTCTGACATCGTAATAGTGATTTAAGGGACTGTACAAACGGTGCGATATATGTTCCATGGCGCGGCCTTCACGAAGGGCCCGTTTCGTGCAATCAGACACAGCATTCAAGACCGAGGCTTTATTAAGGCATGAGCAACATGCGCGAAGAAGATGTAATCCGGTGTTCTTTCTGTGGGCGTACTGCCCATGAGGTCACCTCGATGGTGGCGGGCCCGGAGGTCTATATCTGTGACCGGTGTATCAATGACGCCTCGGGAATCGTTCGTACCGATTCCACGGGTCCGCTTCCAGCTACAGCCAAACGGCCTGCTGGGGCCAGCCCATCACGGGAGCGTATGTCCCCTGCGGAAATGAAAGCCGCACTGGACGAATACGTCGTCGGACAGGACGCCGCCAAGAAGGCGCTCAGTGTCGCTGTCTACAACCATTACAAGCGCATCGATGCAGCCGAGTATTTCTCGGACTTCCACGATGTCGAACTGGAGAAATCGAACATCCTTTTGATTGGTCCTACCGGGACCGGCAAAACGCTGCTCGCACGAACGCTGGCCCGCGTCCTCGATGTCCCCTTCTCCATCTCGGACGCCACCGCCCTGACCGAAGCCGGTTACGTAGGCGAGGATGTGGAGTCCATCTTGGCTCACCTTCTGAACGCTGCTGATTTCAATGTTGAGCGTGCAGAACGCGGTATCATCTACATCGACGAAGTCGATAAAGTGGCGCGCAAAGCCGACAACGCCTCCATCACCCGGGACGTATCCGGAGAGGGTGTCCAGCAGGCGCTTCTGAAGATTCTGGAAGGCACGGTCGCTGGCGTTCCCCCGAAAGGCGGTCGCAAGCACCCAGAGCAAAGCCTCATCAATATTGATACGTCGAACATCCTGTTCATCTGTGGCGGTGCATTTGACGGTCTGAACGAGGTTGTTTCGCGTCGGATCTCGAACAATGCGATCGGATTCACAGCAGACAGCACGCAGAAAATCGACAAGTTCGACCCTTCCATCTTCCAGCATGTCGAACCCGACGACTTGCTTCGATTCGGACTTATTCCTGAGCTGGTTGGCCGTTTGCCGGTCATCTCTGCACTGAATAACCTGTCCGAGGATGCAATGCGCAGCATCTTGCGCGAACCCAAGAACGCCCTTCTCAAGCAGTACCAAAAGCTGTTTGCCATGGATGGCATCGAACTGTCATTCAACGATGGTGCGGTAGAAGCTATCGTCAAGAAGGCCAAGGCGCTCAACACGGGGGCTCGTGGATTGCGCTCCGTCCTCGAGGATACGATGCTCGACATCATGTACGACATCCACTCCAAGAACAACGTAGCCCGTTGCATCATCACGCGGGAGACGGTAGAGTCGAAAGCCGAGCCTACGTTCGAGCCGAACAAAGCAACGTCCTGATTCCGGGCGCCCTGGACAACGCATCAGCCTTCTCCGAAGGCCTTAGAGTGCTTTCATCCGACCCTGTCGCGAGCTAAGTTCGGTCCATGGAGCACCGGGCCACTATCACTCGCATTCTAGCACTTCCGCGGTACTACCTGCGCGGACTGATCCGTGAATTGTACCGCCGTCCTGTATTCCTGTGGGCGCAGGCCATTGCGTTCAAGGTTCTGATCACGATCGTCCCAATCGTCGTGCTTGGTACGGGTCTGGCCGCTTACATTCTCCGGCTGGACCGGCCCTTTGCAAGCGTAGAAAATCTGATCCGGGATTTCCTGCCGGCCTACCAGTCCGATCAAATCGTCATTTTCCTGTCGCAGCTCCAATCGGCTTCGGGTACCCTCACCCTGATCGGGGCGTCGGCGCTGGTCATCTCGGCTGTCACCTTATTTACCACGCTTCGCACTGTCCTGGCCAACGTTTTCCAGGAAGAGTGGCACGAGCATCGCGGATTGCTGCGCGGATACGTGTTCGATTTTCGCATGACGCTTCAGGTCGGGGCATTTTTCATCGCCTCGACCTTGATCACCATCGCGCGTAGGACACTCGATGAGGACGCTGTCGAGTGGATGCGGTCCATTGGAATCGAAAGTGACTGGTTTGCTCAGGGATGGCATAGCGCACTGGACTCATTTGGTTTCGTGCTGCCGTTCATCCTGAGCGTGGCCATGTTCTTCCAGCTGATCTGGTTGATTCCGATGCCGAAGCCGCCAAAGCGCAGCGCGTTCGCGGGCGCCTTGTTCACAGCAACGCTTTGGGAGATTGGAAAAAGCGGATTCACGGCATATGCCGCCCAGTTTGCCAATTTCGAGCAAAGTGCTCTCGCCGCGCTGGGAGACACCTTCATTTTCGTGATAGTGATCGTGTTCTGGGCCTATTTTTCAGGGCTGCTTCTTGCCCTCGGCGCGATCGTCACGCTGCTGCACGAGCGTAAACATCGCAAACCAGAACTCATGGAGCCGTACTACCCTTCCATCAGTTATGATGAGGAGCACGACGCTGACTCATTCATTACCAGCGGCGGCTCCGAAGCCATAGAGGACTCCACCGTAGACGGCCTGGCTGATCGTGAGTCAGCAGAAGGCGACTCGAAAGAAGCCTCCTCCCCGAGTTGATTGAGTAAGCGAACCGATCCCATGACCACTTCCCCTATCAGCGAGTTCTTTTCCGATTTCGGGGAGCTGTGTCGCTACATGGGGCGCTTTTTCTTGCGTGTCTGGCGACGACCTTTTGAATTCAGGGAATTGATCCGGCAGATGGACGAGGTCGGGTCCAAGAGTTTTCTGCTCACCTCGGTCACGGGATTGGCCATAGGTATCGTGCTGGCCATGCAGAGTCGCGGAACGCTGGTGCGCTTCGGCGCCGAGGCGGTCCTGCCTTCCATGCTGGCTCTTTCTGTTGTCAAGGAAATCGGTCCGGTCATCACGTCGCTCGTGCTGGCAGGCCGCCTCGGCGCCGGAATGGCTGCAGAAATCGGTTCCATGCGGGTCACTGAGCAGATCGATGCCCTGGAAGTAGCGGCGCTAAAACCGTTCCATTTCCTGATTATCACCCGCACTCTGGCCTGTATGCTGATGTTTCCCATTCTCACGCTTTGGACAGACGCGGTCGCTCTATTTGGAGGATACATTGAATCTTATCTGGCCTCGGGTATGGACTACCGCATCTTCGTCTCCACCGCATTCGAAACGCTGCGCATCAGCGATGTAATTGTGGATACCGGAAAGACATCCATTTTTGGCTTCATCGTGGGCATGGTCAGCTGCTACCTGGGCTTCAACGTGCGCGGTGGTACCCGAGAGGTGGGGCAGGCGGCGATGCGTGCCGTAGTTGGCGCCTCCTTGCTCATCCTGCTCACGGATGTAGTCATCGTGCGACTGTCCATCATGATATTCGGGGATGTCGGCACATGAGTACCGAACCCATCATCCGCCTGAAAGGCGTCGAAAAATCATTCGGTCCACTCAATGTCCTCAAGGGCATCGACTACGAGGTCGGCGAAGGTGTCTCCTCGGTCATCATGGGTGGTTCTGGATCCGGGAAGAGTGTCCTGATCAAGCATGTCGTAGGACTTCTTAAGCCGGATGCCGGTGAGGTCTGGGTGTCAGGTAAACGGGTCGATACGCTCGATGGGGACGAACTGGATATGATCCGACTTTCCATCGGGTACCTTTTCCAATCGGGTGCCCTGTTCGATTCCATGAGTGTCTTCGAGAACATGGAGTTCTTCCTTGAACGGCACTCGGAAATGACGCGGCCCGAGCGTGAGGACCGCATCATGGAATATCTCACCTGGGTAGGATTGCCTGAAAAACGACATCACCGCCCTGCTGAGTTGTCGGGTGGCCAACGAAAACGTATCGCTTTGGCCCGCGCGCTGGTACTGGGCCCGGACATCATGCTGTATGACGAGCCGACCACAGGGCTGGACCCGGTTTCCGTTCGCAGTGTCTCAGAGTTGATTGTCCGTCTGAGAGAAGAATTGGGCGTGACCAGCGTGGCCATCACGCACGATCTGCTTTGCGCCGAAATCATCGCCGATGATGTCCACTTCCTTTACGAGGGAGCTATTCTGACTTCCGGTTCACTGGAACAGGTCCGAGGTACGGACCATCCTGCCCTGAAGGAATTCTTCGGCTCGACGGACTCGGACCCTTGAATCCCTGTCCGCATTTGAAACTTCGTACCGCGAAAGCGCTACCCGCTCCCTATTTTGCTATCTGATCCAACCGCTCTCTCCAACTGCTCTCGATGAACCGCTCCGCACGACTCGGCATATTGATTGCTTCAGCCTCCGTGCTGTTCGTGCTGGTCCTGTTCCTGATCGGCAACCGAACGTACCTGTTTTCGAACACGTTTGAAATCAGGAGCCAATTCAACCAGGTTGCTGGGCTGCAGATAGGCGCGCCAGTTCAGTTTCAAGGAATCAATGTGGGACGCGTCGAGGAGGTTCGACTTCCGACCGCTCCCGGCGAGCCAATCGAGGTGTCGATGTCCATCGCCAATCGAGCCTCCCATCTGATTCGCCGAAACACGAATGCCAACATCAAAACCGACGGACTCGTTGGCGAGATGATCATCGTCCTGGTCAACCCAGTCGATATTGCTGAGCATGCTAATCCTGGAGATATCATTCCAGGTGAGGACCCATTCGACCTGTTCGAGATCACCGATCGCGCCCTTTCATCCGTCCTGACCTTCGAGCAAGCTGCTGAATCGTTCGAAAAAATCCTTCAGGATGTCCAGAAAGGAGAAGGAACGCTTGGTCGCATTGTCTACGATTCCACGCTATACGTCGAAATCGTGGAGACGATGGACGAGACGCAAAGCATCCTGAGCAGTCTCTCCCGATCAGCTGAAGCCAATGCCGAGATCATCGTGGATCTGGCCATTGAGGCAACCCGGGGGGTCGAGCGTATCCTGGCCAAGGCCGATTCTGGAAATGGAACGCTGGCTCGCTTCCTGAACGATCCGGCCATGTATGAGCAACTTCTTGCCTCAACGGACTCCCTGAAAGTCATTGCAGGCGACTTGAGAGCCGTTTCTCAATCGGCGGAAAACGCCGCATTCTGGGGTGAAATGGGTGCTTTCCGAATGGCTGAGCTCATGGAAGCTGCAAAACACAACTGGCTGTTCCGTCGCTATTTCGAGGAAAGGGGCAGCATCGAAGCGGCCCCCTTCGAAGTGCGCGAGCGAGCCATCTCTGAATCTTTCCGCCAGATCAGCGAGCGGGAACGCGAACTGCTCCAGTGGGAAGTGGATCTCGATGCCCTGCAGCGCCGATTGCAGGCGCGTGCCGATTCCATCGGGATGATGCCGGAAAACCAGGACCAATAGGCCGTACTGCATGGAATTCATCCTTGAGCACACCGACCCGTCCGGAGCACGAGCGGGTCGCATCGTCACTGACCATGGCGAAATCGAGACTCCCATCTTCATGCCAGTGGGCACCGTGGGATCTGTTAAGGCGGTCTGGCCCAGGGAGCTGATCGCAGACGTCCAGGCAGACATCATTCTCGGCAACACGTACCACCTGTACCTCAGACCTGGAACTGACGTCTTGGAAGCGGCCTCTGGGCTGCATCCGTTCATGAATTGGGACAGACCGATCCTGACCGATTCAGGTGGTTATCAGGTTTTTTCGCTCTCAGACCGACGCAAACTGACCGAGGAAGGGGCCACGTTCCAATCGCATATCGATGGCTCTTACCACCAATTCACACCCGAGAACGTTGTCGATATCCAGCGCAGCATTGGTTCGGACATCATGATGGTGCTCGATGAGTGCCCGCCTGGTGACGCAACCCAGACCTATGCCGCTGAATCCAATGAATTGACAGTCCGTTGGGCTGAACGCTGCAAGAAGCGCTTTGAGGCCACTGAGGGGCTTTATGGTCACAGCCAAGCCCTTTTCGGCATTGTTCAGGGCGTGGTTTATCCGGAGATACGACGACGTTCGGCGCGTCAATTGATGGAATTCGACTTTCCTGGTTATGCGATTGGCGGGCTCTCCGTCGGAGAGCCCGCGGAGCAGATGTATGCCATGGTGGATGTGGTTGCTCCCATCCTCCCCACCAACAAGCCACGCTACTTGATGGGCGTGGGTACACCGGCTAACCTGATCGAGAATGTGCACCGTGGCATTGATATGTTCGACTGCGTAATGCCGACGCGCAATGGCCGCAATGGCATGATGTTCACCACACAAGGCGTGATGAACATCAAAAACGCCAAGTGGAAAAAGGACTTCTCCCCGGTTGACCCCGGAATGGAGCGCTATGTCTCTCAGGAGTTTTCCAAAGCCTACGCCCGACACCTGATTATGACCGGTGAAATCCTGGGCATGCAACTGGCTTCCATCCAGAACCTGGCGTTCTACCTCTGGCTGATGCGTGAGGCGCGCCAGGCAATCCTGGAAGACCGATTCGAATCGTTCAAGCGGGAAATCCTTCCGCGAGTCGATCGACGCCTGTAACAGTGGCGTTCCCCATCGGTCCAAGAAGGCCCGGGTTCGAACACGGCCCGGATCTGCGAGTAGGAGCTTTTCATCCAACCCACGCTCTCCATGGCCCGTCAGTTCGACGTTCCAACATTTTATAGAAGTCCGGTCGTTTCCCGTGTAAAGGAAGCCCGGCGTCTGGCCGATCCGCGCAAAAAGGACCTGTCCCCATCCGTTCTGGATTTTGGTGAGGTTCGGTTCAAGCTGGCCCGCCACTTCGGATTCTGCTACGGCGTGGAAAACGCTATCGAGATCGCATATCGGGCACTGGATGAGGCCGATGGACGGCGGGTGTTTCTTCTTTCGGAGATGATCCACAACCCGCACGTCAATGAAGATCTTCAGTCACGCGGTATCCGTTTCCTACGCACCACTTCGGGTGAGCAGCTCATCCCGTTCGATGAGCTGACTCAGGATGATATCGTCATTATTCCTGCCTTCGGTACGACACTGGAGACCGAGGAGCGCTTGACAGAAATTGGCGTCGACGTGGAGGCCTACGACACAACTTGCCCATTTGTCGAAAAAGTCTGGACCCGCAGCTCGCAGATTGCGAAAAAAGACTTCTCCGTGGTAATCCACGGCAAGCACTACCACGAGGAAACGCGTGCCACCTTCTCGCATGCCAGCGCTGGTGCGCCTGCTGTGGTCGTGCGTGATATGGAAGAAACCAAGCTGTTGACGAGCGTGATCCGTGGGGAGAAGGACCGAAACTTCTTCTATGAGACCTTCGAGGGGCGCTATTCGGAAGGGTTTGACCCGGATCGCGACCTGGTTCATGTGGGCGTAGTCAACCAGACCACCATGCTTGCCACGGAGACGGCAGAAATAGCGGCCATGGTGCGTCAGGCATTGATGAACCGCTATGGCGATGACGGCATCCAGCACTTTGCGGACACCTCCGATACGCTCTGCTATGCGACGAACGAGAATCAAAACGCTACGCGGGTACTGATCGAAGACGGTGCCGACCTGGCCATCATCGTCGGTGGTACAAACTCCTCCAACACGAGTCATCTGGTAGAACTGTGCGAAGAGCAGATGCCTACCTATTTCGTTACCGGGCCGGAAGGATTGCTGAGCCCGGACCTCATCCAGCACTTCGATCTGCACCAACGCGGGATGACTACGTCAGAGAACTGGCTGCCGTCCGATCGACCGCTGAACATCCTCCTGACCGCCGGTGCCTCCTGTCCCGACATCCTGCTCGATCAGGTGATGGAGCGCATCTGTTCGTGGCAGAGTGACTGCGTCGCCATCGAGGA
>JAURNP010000127.1 GCA_030830105.1 Rhodothermales bacterium
AGCGCTCGGCAGGGGCAATGGGTACACTTTCCACCCAGGATTCCTGCTCAAACGCGCCCAGGTCCGAAGCCACCAACTTCAACGCCAATCCGTCGACCGACAGGTTCATCGTCCTCGTGTTGGCCACATTGGTCAGGAACCAGCGAATGGACTCTCCCGTGGTGGCCGACAGTTCGACGCGCCGCTCTCCATTGACGAGCAGGACGTTTCCGAATCGCCCCATGAGCGTATAGTTGGCTTCTTCCCGACCATACGGGACATTTCCCGTTTCGGCCAGGGTGAGATCGTCAAACACCAGAATCTCCTCCCTGTCAACGCCGGGCAACAGGTCGGGCGAACGGACCAGCATGTTGCCATACAGGCCCAGATCCTGCTGAATATCCTCCCGCAGATGGGGATGGTACCAGTAGATGCCCGGATCGGGAAAATGGACGGTGTATTCGAAGGTCCCACCGGGAGGCACCGGATCCTGAGTCAGACCTGGAACGCCGTCAAATCGATTCTCATGCCGAAGTCCGTGCCAGTGGATGGAGCTCTCGAACGGCGTGTCGTTGACGAATGAGACGGTAATGGTGGCCGCCTCCGGGACGTCAATCAGTGGTCCGGGTATTTCACCGTTGTAGCCCAGCATGACCAGATCCCGACCAGCCAGCCGCTTGCGGACAAAGTGCGCTCTGAGTTCGAGTGAGTCACCGTCGGCCATGCTCTGGACCGATCGGGGTTTGGCCCACGGGAGAGACTCGGCATCCTCAGTATCTGGAAGCCACGGATTCACCGATGGACTCAGATCCATCATGTAGGACATCATATCAATGTTGGGATGCATGGCCGGATGAGGCCAGTCTTCGGTCATCCCCATGTGGTCCTCACCGTGCATGTGAGCCTCGGCTGACTCGGAGAAAGCCGCCAGCTGGAACATGTCATGCGGCTCCATCCGGCTCGAAGGCGAACGGCCCCTCAGTACCAATGGGCCTTTGCGCGCCTCACCTCCAAGGTCGGACTCTAGGCTTATGATCAGCATGAATTTGTTGAAGCTCACCTCCCCGACGGACGCGTGGCCATTGCCCACCTCCCCGAGGTTGAGCACCGGATCCAGCGTGAGCGGTGACGCCCAAAGGACCCAATGTCCATCATCCGGACCGAGCTCGGGTAGCCCCTTGATATCCAGCATCAGTTCGTAGCGCTGCCGCCCCTCCCGAGTGACCGTAAGGCCGAACGGAGACACCGGACGCGCCATCTCGACATATCCCCTGGCTTCGGTAAAGTCACGAGTCGGGAGCAATTGAATGCAGTACAGCGACAGGTCCTGACATTCGGGCACCGCTTGGGTGCTCACTTCGCCGGATTGTGCGTGCGCAAACGGACCGGTAAGCCCGACCATCATCATCCAAAGTATCACTCGCTGCATCATCCCAGACTACCCTCGATCTGTGCGATGGAATCACGCAACTCGGCGGCCCGCTCGTACTCCAGATTCTTGGCAGCTTCGGCCATCTCCTCCTTCATCTGCTTCACAAGATCATGTTTTTGATCGTCCGTGAGGTACTTGATGATCGGATCGGCGACTTTGCGACTCGGATCTGGCCCGTCGTAATACTGCGACGCGGGTCCACCATCCTGGAATTTCTCGTCGGCAATAGCCGTCCCCTGATTGATCTGTTCGATCGACTTCTTGACCGTCCGCGGGATGATGCCGTGCTCTTTGTTGTAGGCAACCTGAATTTCACGGCGTCGATCCGTCTCGTCCATCATCCGCTTCATCGAGCCGGTCACTTTGTCACCGTACATCAGAATCTTGCCCTTGGCATTCCGAGCGGCGCGACCGGCGGTCTGGATCAAGGAGCGATCCGAGCGCAGAAACCCTTCCTTGTCGGCGTCCATGATGGCTACAAGGGATACCTCTGGTAGATCAAGGCCCTCGCGAAGCAGGTTCACCCCGATCAGCACGTCGAAGGTACCCAGGCGAAGGCCGCGCAAGATTTCGACGCGTTCGAGGGCATCGATGTCCGAGTGCAAGTAGCGCACCTTCAGGCCGTATCCGTCCAGATAGTCGGCCAAGTCTTCGGCCATGCGCTTGGTAAGGGTCGTCACCAGCACGCGCTCGTTTCGATCCGTCACCACCTTGATCTCTTCCAGCAGATCGTCGATCTGATTCTTGGTGGGCCGCAGCAGGACATCCGGATCCGGAATCCCGGTAGGCCGGATGATCTGCTCGACGAATATGCCACCGCACAATTCCAGCTCGTATTCTCCTGGAGTGGCCGAGACGTACACCACCTGATGCTGCTTCGTCTCGAATTCCTCGAAGGTCATAGGTCGGTTATCCAGAGCGGATGGAAGGCGGAATCCATGCTCAACCAGGTTGAGCTTGCGGGCGCGGTCCCCATTATACATGGCGCGTACCTGCGGCAAGGTCACATGGCTCTCGTCTACGACCATCAGAAAGTCGTCGGGGAAATAGTCGAGCAGACACTTGGGGCGCTCACCTGGCTCGACCCCGCTCAGGTGACGCGAGTAGTTTTCTACGCCCGAGCAATATCCGACTTCCTTGAGCATTTCCAGGTCAAACATCGTGCGCTGCTCAAGTCGATGTGCTTCGAGCATCTTCCCGTTGTCCCTTAAAACTGCCAGGCGCCAATTCAGCTCTTCCTGGATGGACTTGACGGCCTTGAGCAGTTGCTCTTTCGGCGTCACGAAAATCTTGGCCGGGTAGATGGTCAGGTACCGGTGCTCGGCAATCGTGTCTCCTGATATCGGCTCAAATACGGTCAACCGTTCTACTTCATCGCCCCAGAACTCGATACGATAGGCCTCATCCTCCGAGTAGGCCGGAAATACCTCCACGACGTCCCCGCGAACGCGGAAGGCGCCGGGCACGAATTCAATATCGTTCCGGTTGTAATAGATACCTGAAAGTCCGTGAAGCAGCTCATTGCGTGGAATCGTGTCCCCAACCTTGACCTGAACGATCTGCTTCTTGTAATCGTCGGGGGAACCGAGACCATAGATACAGGAGACACTGGCCACGACAATCACATCCGAGCGGCCTGAAACGAGACTGGACGTGGCCTTCAATCGCAGCCGATCGATCCGCTCATTTACCGACATGTCCTTCTCGATGTAGGTATCCGAATGGACGATGTACGCCTCAGGCTGATAGTAATCGTAGTAGGAGATGAAGAACTCGACCGCGTTGTTCGGAAAGAACTGCTTGAACTCCGCGTAGAGTTGGGCCGCCAAGGTCTTGTTGTGACTCAGGACCAACGTCGGCTTTCCGTGCTGGGCGATGACATGACTCATTGAGAAGGTCTTCCCCGTACCCGTGGCACCAAGCAAGGTCTGATGCCCATCGCCTCGCTGAAGACCTTCCAGCAGTTCCTTGATGGCCTGCGGCTGATCCCCCTTCGGCTCGAACTCCGAGACGACCCCGAAGGGCTGCTCGGACTTCAGTAGTTCAGAAACGCGTTGTTCGGACATGACAATTGGTCTTCACCACGGGGAGATCACACAAACCGCAAACGATACAGTTGTGAGTACGTACTTTGGGAATTCTCGTACCCCTGCTCCGGCCGATGGTTCGGAGCCTGTCCATTCACTGAACACCTGTTCTGATGGTTCGCTTCCTATCTCTCTTTTTTCTCCTCCTGCTGACGGCGTGTGCTTCTGAAGCGCAAGACGCCGCTAACGAAATGGGTGACATGACCATCGAGGAGTTCGAGCCTACTTCCTCCCTGGTAGTTGATGAGA
>JAURNP010000128.1 GCA_030830105.1 Rhodothermales bacterium
TGAGAACGCCCACACTCACGATCGCCTTGGTCTGTGAGGCGATACGGAAAATATCATCGGCAGCCAGCGCCTCTCCGCTTTCTTTGTCACGGAAACCAACAGCCGCTTCGTGAACGACATGTCCTTTTCGCGTGATCGAAACCACTGCACCAGGAAGCATTCCGTCGTCAGTATACCCCTGTAGCAGATCCGTCAAGCCTTGAAGCCGTTGCGATGACATTCCGAAGTCTTCGGGAGTCCCTGATGGGAGTTCTTGCCCGAGCGCCGGATGCAGAATGAAGAAAACAAAGACAGAAATACAGCAGATCCGGCGAACCATAGTGCATTGACGGGTGGTGATAGACAACAAAGTCCAGCGGTGGATGGAGACGTTGAAGCGAATTACTACGCTAGAATGCGTAGCGGAAGCCAAGGTCAATCGTCCTTCCGTAATTCTGTCTGGAGCTGATAGACCTATTCACATTCAGCATATTATTTATGTCCTCTGAGCTCGTGATGTTGCTCACATTCAGGTAGAGATCCATCCCCTTGACAGGTAGTGTCTGCTTGATGGACAGGTCGTACCGCCGGAAAGCAGCTGATGCTTGCCGAAGCTCCGGCCAGAAGTTGGTCTGACGGAAAATGTCTGATCGGTGGATCATGGAGACACGCGCAGTAAAAGCGCCGTGACCAGATCAGATCAACCTGCTTCGAGCGCGTCGGCACCCGATGTAATCTCAATGAGCTCCTTCGTAATAGCGTCCTGACGAGCGCGGTTGTACTTGAGCTTCAGCTCCTTCAGGAGATCACTCGCATTGTTGGTGGCATTATCCATAGCCACCATACGCGCGCCCTGCTCAGCTGCGTTCGAATCCAGGAGGATACGCCAGAACTTGTAGCTGAGGTATTTCGGTACAACAACGTTGAGAATGCCGCGCACATCTGGCTCGTAGATCAAGTCGTTCTCGAACTGGTGATCTTCGTCTTCCAAGTGAGCCAGTTCTGACTCCATGACCGGAGTCAGGAAACGCTCGGCACGAACAGGAAGAAACGGCTCGACGATACGGTTCTGCGAGATCGTGTTCTTGAACTCGTTGTAGATCAGGTAGACCTCATCCCATCGACCATCGAGGAATCCCTCTTCGGCGTCGTCTGCAACCGTGTTGGCCGTGTCAAAGCTGAGCTTGTCGAACGCGCCGCGGAAATCGCCAATCAGTTGGTAGCCGCGCCGAGAGAAATGCTCGTGACCTTTACGACCCACGCACATCAGGAAAAGGCGTTTCTCGTCGCGATGAGTCGCAAAGCGTTCCTCGATCTCCTGCTCCGCCCGCTTGATGACGTTGGCATTGAAGCCACCTGCGAGACCACGATCGGCCGTGACAATTACCAGCAGCACGTTGCTGACTTGCTCACGCTCCTGAAAGAGCGGGTGCAACGACGGATCCAGCTGATCCTTGAGGCGAGCGATGATCTCGGACAGCTTGTACGCGTAGGGACGCGTCTTGAAGATGTTCTCTTGGGCACGACGCAGCTTGGCGGCCGCAACCATTTTCATGGCGCGCGTCACCTGCTGGGTGTTTTTCACCGAGGAGATACGGCTGCGTAAGTCTCGAAGGCTGGCCATGGTTCAGTCGACCGGATGCGATGGCAGAATCGTTGGCAGGATCAGGCGGTGTACGTCTCGACGAGCGTCTTGGCCTCGGTGGTCAAGATCTCGGCAACTTCGTCCGACATGGCGCCAGCAGCGATGGAGGTCAAAGCCTCTGCATGCTTGAGGCGCAGATTCGAAATAAAGTCTACCTCAAAGGAGCCTACTTTGTCGGTCGGTACGGCGTCAATCAGACCCTTACCGGCGACGAAAATGATGGCAACCTGCTCTTCGACCGGCTTCGGCACGTACTGCCCCTGCTTGAGAACCTCTACGAGCTTCTCACCGCGGGTGAGCTGCCGCTGCGTAGCCGCATCGAGATCGGAACCAAACTTGGAGAAGGCTTCGAGCTCACGGTACTGAGCGAGGTCGAGACGGAGCGTACCTGAGACCTTCTTCATGGCCTTGATCTGCGCGTTACCACCCACGCGCGATACCGAGATACCCACGTTGATGGCCGGACGGACACCAGCATTGAAGAGGTTGGACTCCAAATAGATCTGACCGTCGGTGATGGAGATCACGTTAGTCGGGATATAGGCGGAAACGTCACCGGCCTGCGTTTCAATTACAGGAAGAGCCGTGAGCGATCCACCTCCCTTGACTTTGCCTTTCAGCGAGTCGGGCAGGTCGTTCATTTGGGAAGCGACGGTATCCGAGCCGTTGACCTTGGCAGCACGCTCGAGGAGGCGTGAATGCAAGTAGAACACGTCTCCCGGGTAGGCTTCGCGTCCTGGAGGACGACGCAGCAGTAGCGAGAGCTGACGATAGGCAACAGCCTGTTTTGAAAGATCATCGTAGATGACCAGAGCGTGACGACCTGTGTCACGGAAATACTCACCGATACATGCGCCAGCGAATGGAGCGATGTACTGCAGCGGGGCAGGATCGGAAGCACCAGCGTTCACGATAACCGTGTACTCGAGGGCGCCGTTCTCTTCAAGTGAGCGCATCACCTGGGCGACGGTCGAGTTCTTCTGACCTACGGCAACGTAGATACAGAAAACCGGCTTGTCCGTCTGATGCGTGGACTTCTGGTTGATGATCGTATCGATCAGGACGGCGGTCTTGCCAACCTGACGGTCGCCAATCACGAGCTCGCGCTGACCCCGGCCGATCGGGATCATGGCGTCAATGGCTTTGATGCCGGTCTGCAGCGGTTCGGTAACCGGCTCCCGGTAGATAACGGAAGGTGCCTTGCGCTCGAGC
Source organism: Rhodothermales bacterium (assembly GCA_030830105.1). Lineage (GTDB taxonomy): Bacteria > Bacteroidota > Rhodothermia > Rhodothermales > UBA10348 > JAAZVD01. The sequence goes on from JAURNP010000128.1 coordinate 2,837, forward strand.
GGCATTTCATACTGCTCGCCGGTGAAGGAGCCTTGACCATCAATCGGATTACCCAGCGGATCGATTACGCGACCAAGCATGTCTTCCGACACGTTGATCGATGCAATGCGCTCGGTACGACGGACCTCGTCCCCTTCCTTGACCCTCTCGCCGCCGCCGAAAAGCACGGCGCCAACGTTGTCTTCTTCGAGGTTTAGAACCATGCCCGTGACGCCGCTCGAAGGGAAATCGAGAAGCTCACCGGCCTGTACTTTGGACAGGCCGTAGATTCGGGCGATACCGTCACCTACCTGAAGTACGGTACCAACTTCATACACGTCGGTACCCGCGTCGAAGCCGCCCAGTTCGCGCTTCAGTACGGCGGTGACTTCATCGGGTCTGATTGCCGTTGCCATTGGATTCGTTTGGTTTCGTGTGATGCGGGCCGCGCCCGCTTAACTCAATTGATCAAGCGTGCGCTCCTCTCTGGAGCCTTTCACGCAGCGTAGCCAGCTGATTGGTGATGCTGCCATCGTAGACTGTATCGCCGATACGAATGACGATCCCACCCATGATGGAGGCATCGACTTTCGTTTCAAGGCGTACTTGCTTGCCGGTGAGCGATTTCAACTCGTTCACCAAGGCATTCTGGTCTTCTTCGCTCAGCTCATAAGCTGTACGAACGGAAACCGCCGTGGTGCCGAGCTGATCGTCACGCAGTTCGCGGTAGCTGGAAACAACGGACGGAAAGACACCTTCCCTCCGTTTTTCCACCAGCAGTCCCATGAAATTCATGGTCACCGTCTGGATCCGCTCTCCGAAAAGGGCCTTCACCACGTCCGCTTTCTTCTCGCGGGAAATGATGGGGCTATCGAAGAACGCACGCAATTCGCGGGAATCAGCCAACGACTCGCGAATCAGTTCGATATCGGCATCGACCTGGTCCAGAACACCTGATTGAGCTGCCTGCTCATTCAGGGCCTGTGCGTATCGTCTGGCAATCGTGATTTCGCTCATGATGGAAGCTCGTTACGCGCCAATCAGTTCTTAGGGAGATCGCTGAGGAAGTCTTTAACGATCTTCTTCTGTCGATCCGCGTCCAGATTCTCGCGCAGAATTTTCTCAGCCGCTGAAACGGCCAAGTCTGCGACTTCCTGACGGAGACTGTCGAGAGCGCTCTGTTTCTCGCGCTCGATTTCCGTCTGGGCCGCTTCCTGCAAATGCTGGATCTGGTCGCGGGTCTTATTTACTTCCTCGCCACGCATGCGCTCTGCTTCTTCGCGGGCTTCGCGAAGAATGGACTGCGCCTGGGCTTCGGCCTCACGGCGGGCCTTGTCGTTGTCGGCTTGAAGCTGCTTTGCTTCAGCCAACGCCTTTTCGGCCTGCTCCATGGATTCTCTGATCTTGTCTTCGCGCTCGCTCAGGGCCGATGTTATCGGACCCCATGCAAACTTGCGCAGGAGAACAAGCAGAATCAGGAAGGTGAGACCGATCCAGACAATGAGTCCGAGATCGGGAGCGAGGAGGCTTGCTGCGAATAGGGTCATCGTTTCTCTTTTGGATGCGTGCCTGACAGGGTAGAGACACAGGTATCGAGATACCTGGACGCGTACCGATCCAGCGCGATTGAGGCACCCGGACGGGCACCCCTACGATGAAAGCGACGCACGGGGCGCCGCCTCAGCTTACTTGGTAGCCAGGATGATGCAGATAACCAGGCCGAAGAGCGCAACACCTTCAATAAGGGCAGCTGCGATAATCATCGACGTACGGATATCGCCAGCAGCTTCAGGCTGACGGGCAGAGCCTTCCATGGCTGGACCTGCCAGACGACCGATACCGAGACCGGCACCGAGAGCGACGAGACCAGCACCAAGACCTGCACCGAGGAATGCGAGAGCAGTGGGTTCCATGAGATTTCCTGTTATCGTTTTGGTTGAAGGAAAGGGGTTGGAAAATCAGGCGACCGAAGCAGTAGGCTCAGCGTGGTGTTCGCCGTGCGCTTCATCGTGGTCGTGGTGATGCTCGACAACCGCCATGCCAATGAACAGGGCGGAGAGCATCGTGAAAACGTAGGCCTGGATGAATGAGACGAGGAGCTCGAGGCAGTAGATGAACAGCGCAAACGCAATGCTCACAGGTGCCACGGCGTATCCCACCGTCGGTCCGAACATGTTGGCAAAAGAGAAAATCAGACCAATCAAACTGAGGATGATCAGGTGACCAGCCGTCAGGTTGGCGAAAAGTCGAATGGCCAGAGCGATCGGCTTGGTAAAAATGCCCAGGAGCTCGACCGGCATCAGGATTGGCTTGACGAAAGCCGGGATTCCCGGAGGCCAGAGAATGTGCATCCAGTAGTCCTTCGTTCCACCAAACTGGGTAAGGAGGAACGTGAAACTGGCCAGGACTGTGGTAACCATCAGGTTGGATGTTGCTGTAGCTCCAAAAGGAACGAGGCCCAGCAGGTTACACGTCAGGATGAAGAAGAAGACTGTCAGCAGGTAGGGAAGGTATTTTTCTGTCTTGGCTCCCAGGTTCGGGCGCGCAACGTCATCTCGAATAAAAAGAATCAGCGTTTCGAACAGATTCTGGAACAGCCCCTTCGGCGCCGTATCGCGACCTACTCCTCGCTTGTACTTGCCCGCCATGCGCACCATGATGAATGCCACCACGATCATCCCCAGCCAAGCAAATACCAAGTGCTTGGAAATCGACATATCCAAGACGACGTGTCCACCTCCCGGAGGAACGAGGTGCCCTTCGAGCTGAGCCAACGTAATTCCGGCGTATTTCCCAGTCTCCTGCGCTTCCCCTTCACCTGCGTGAGCCTCCTGTGCTCCGTCTTCCGCATGGCCCTCTTCGCCTTCGGCGTGCTCCTCTCCGTCGTGATCGATTTCGGCGACCCAACCACCTTCCAGGATTGCAGCAGCCGTGGAGCGGAACAGCTCAAGGCCGTAGGACCCGTCTTCGTGTTGCACGACGAAGATGCGAGGCAACTGGAGCTTCCCGATTGGGGTGAAGTCCAGGTAGTAGGCGTTGGCACTGTGATGAATGGCATCGAGCTCACCATCCTCAGCGGCGAGTGCGGCTGAGGGCATCGCGGCGATGGCGATGGCAGCGAGAAGCAAGAATGCAGATGCTCGTTTGATCATCGGATGGGTCCGGCGTTCATGCAGTGGACTGCTCCTTTCGGGAGACCGCCTGCTGTTGTCGGTGCAGCGTGACTATTTCGAGGGTCAGACCGACCATGAAGACGACGAAAAACCCAAGCAGGAACGCCACTTTATGGATCGGTGCGAAGACCAGTATCAAGGTCAGAATGATCAAGGCTACAAACAGCCGGGCGACCATCCCTCCCATTACTATCATCATGAAAGTTTGCCTGGAAGATCGCATTGCGATGCGGCCGAGGAAGTAGGCTGCCACACTGTAGAGGGCTGCCAGCCCAACGCCGGCGAGGGCACTGAATAAAATGCCTTCACTCATGCTGAATGGATTGTTCGTTCCGTAAGGCTCCGGGCATTCGGATCAAGGACGAGAAAACTACGTCACGGTCCTGCCGCCGCGTGACGGGGAGGGGTGAATAATGATTGAAGGAAGCGGGCTAGGGGGTGAAAACTGCATGAACAGCCCCGCAGTCACTTGCTATCCCGCTCTTTCGCCCTTCCGCTTATCCGCTGCGTTCTTCTCGGAGAGCTCCTTTGAAACCCGAATCAACTGGGCAAAAAACGCAAACATTCCAACCACGCTGCCCACAATCAAAAAGATGGGCGTGGTGTCTTGCCAGCGATCTATGAGCCATCCAATACCGACGTAGACGACCATCGTGGCCGCCAGCTGGATGCCGATTGTTAGATAGGGCGTGACCTCGCTGAGATCATGCTGCCATTTGGAGCGATCAGTCACCTGAAAGCATCGAGAACGATCCCTGCTTCTTGGCCTTCTCGCTTGGCTGCGGCACCTGCGAAGAGCCGTTTGCTCCGTTACCCGATTTCAGGGCTTGAGCACGCTTTGGGTCGAGCTGACCCATGCGACATGTACCATCGATTGTCGCTCCTTCCTCAACGATCAGGCGGGTGGTCTTGATCGTTCCTTCTATTCGCGCTGTGCTTTTGAGGACAAGGCGCCCTTTCACGGAAATATCCCCCTGCATCGACCCGGCGATATCGGCATCGGCAGCAATAATCTCTCCTTCGATGTGTCCCTCCTGGGCTATAATCGCTTTTCCTTCCACCTTCAGGGTACCTTTCAGACTACCGCTGACACGAATATCATCCTTCGCCGAGAGCGTCCCTTCGAGGGAAGTACCGGCGGCAATCAGGTTGATCTGAGAAGGAGCAGAGGGGCTGGAGTCGTGGCGTGCCATCGTATTGTACGGGCGAAGTGAAGGGAAATCAGGTTACCAACCAAGGACGTAGGCCCTAGGATCCTGAGCGAGGCCGTTCTGCCAGAGTTCGAAATGGGTATGAGGGCCTGAGGAAATTTCACCGGAGTTGCCGGAAAGGGCGATAACTTCGCGGGCACGTACGCGGTCTCCCACCTGCTTCAAGACGCTGGAGTTGTGTTTGAACACCGAAATATATCCATCTGCATGCGCAATGGCGATCACTTGACCGCCGTCGTTCATATAGTTGGAAAGAATAACATAGCCATCTCCGATACTGCGGATCGGGCTCCTCTCCTCCGCTGCTACATCCACGGCAAAGTGACCCGTACGAGCATCAAAGCCGCGTGACACAATGCCCGAAATGGGCGGAAGAACCGGAAATGACATGGCGGAGAGGTAACTGGAGACGGGCGCCGAACCAGCCGGTACGGATTGCGGCAAAATCGAAAGCTCGTCAAAATCGAATGCAGGCTGCTCATGCTCCTCCCAATCGCTTGAGGTCAGGGGGAGCGGGGAGGACTGCAGATCAGCGCCTGACGGGATATTGGACGACTGAGCAGCCTGATCTTCGGAAGTCATGGGCGTCACATTGCCCAAGAACATGTCACGGAGCCGGGTAACGTATTCCGTCTGAACGCGCAGCGAGTCCTCCAGGGACTCGAGACGTATCTGGTTCTCGACCGCCTCGCGGCGCATCTCCAAAGACCCATACCCGGGCAATGCATACCGGATCGGGGTAAAAAGCAGGAAGACCAGGATGATGGCCAGTACGGCGACAAAAACACCCGTAGCCGCCCAGACGGCGCGACGAGGCTCAACCAGAAAGGATTGAGGTTGCTCCATCCGGTCTTTGTCCATCACGATTACCGTGATGGTCCGACCCACATTCCGTATGAATTCAGAGAGAAGCGCGAGCATGAGCGTCGAAATCGCCTTCCAATAGCGGAATTCGCCGAAACCGCAGGCCTGCGAATCGGTTCCTTGGACCGCTCTGTAATTGACCGAGGCTCAGAATCGGCGTATATTTGCAGGCTCTCAATTTATTTCGTTGATCCACGTATCCCGGCACGTACAGCCATGCCACAGCATAAATCAGCCGTCAAGCGCGTTCGCCAGACCGAACGTCGCAACCTTCGCAACCGCGCCTCCCGTAGCAAGATGCGGACGATGATCAAGAAGCTGCATGCTTCCGAAGACGCCCAGCAGGCGTCCGAGATGCTGAATGAAGTCAAGTCTTTCCTGGACAGGATGGCTTCGCGCAACATCATCCACAAGAACAAGGCTGCCCATTACAAGAGCCAGCTCGAGAAGCACGTAAATTCTCTCGGCTAAGCTGCTCTACAGACGTTTTCGAAGGCGTGGCTCCCATGGAGTCACGCCTTTTTTTATTGGTCCTGTGCTCTTCTTGCCATGGGATTCACCAAGGCCTCAATGCAAAGCTAATCCGACCATGAACAGGTGTAGCGGCCAACCCGAGGACTCCTCGTGCAACTCTGAGGACTGATCAACAAATGGTCCTTATTTCGTTTCGTACCGAGTTTCTCGCCCAGCGGTCCTATATTCCGTCCCTCGGATACATCTCAACCTCACGTTTCTGACATGACCCATCGCATCTTCTCCAACTCCTTCGTGCTGGCCTTGCTTGTAGCCGGTATCACCATGACTGGCTGCAAAAGCGTGCCTGTCGACATCATGTCGATGACGGCTCCCGACAGCCTGCAGACCAATCAGAACGGCTCTTTTGTCGTCGAAACTAATGCTGACGCCAAACTGCCCGTTTCGGTCAGCTGGGAATTCGGTGACGACGCAACCGCTTCCGGTGCCTCCTCAACCCATTCTTTCTCCGAAGCTGGTACGTACACGGTGACGGCATCTGCAACCAACCGCAAGGGCAAGTCTTCGGATATGAGCTCCGCAACGGTTGTGGTAGTGAATCCGCCGGTCCCCGCGCAGATCGTGAGTATCCGGGCGAGCGAAAACTCTCCCGATACGCAGACCAGCGTCACGTTTTCAGCTTCTGTGAATGGAGATGAGCCCGTCTCCTACGCCTGGAGCCTCGGCGATGGCACCAGCAGCAGCGATGCTTCGCCGTCCCACACGTTTGCTGAGCCGGGTACCTACACCGTGCAGCTCAACGCATCCAACCGTGCCGGCTCAGACTCCCGCTCCATGAGCATTACAGTCGACTGGTACGAAGCTGCCATCTGCCGCGAAGTCTCCGAATTGAGCAGCACGTTCTTCGATCGTAACTCTTCGGAACTCACCGATGAAGGCATGGCCGCCTTGGGAGATAACCTCGAAATCCTGGCCGAATGTCCGAATATGAACGTCCGCGTCGAAGGAACGGCTGCTCCAGGTGAGCGTCGCCCGCAGGAGCTTTCTGAAGATCGCGCGCGAGCTGTCGAACAGTATTACACAGACAATGGCATCCCTGCCAGCCGTGTTGTCACTTTCGGAAACGGCCGTGCAGAAGATCTGTCCAGCAAGAAAGATGGTCTTGCCCAGTACCGTCGCGTCGACACGATTATCGTCAGATAGGTCGCCTCGTCGGTCGCTGAACGTCTCGCGATCGACGTCTTCGACCACTTGGATGGACGACAGCCAGATTCTGGCCTTTAAGGGGCCGCCCGATTTCGGGCGGCCCCTTTTTTGTTGACCTGCGTCAAAAAGCTGGATTTACACTTGAGATATCCTCGATTCGGCCGATAACGGGAGCGATGCCTAGGCGTGTCCGGACTCTATCCGGATGGTTCGTGCGGTATCAATAATCAGAAATCAGTGGCCTTCCCTCATGACATTTCGCCGCTACGTACTTGGATCTGTGCTGGCTATCGCCTTGGCGATGCCGGCTTTCTCCCAGAGCAATCAGTTCAGGGACTCCAAGGCTCACCTGGGCCTTGGCCTTGGCGTATTCACGTACCATGGTCCGATTGACCTGCTTCAGCCGCGTGCCCGTACCAACTTTGTCCGGGAGAATGATCCTGCAATCGCACTGCTGGGCTCCTTCCCCATCACCAGGGATCGGTTTTATTTCCGGGCCATGCTGCTCTTCACCAACTTCAGCACGAAGGATGGTCGCAATCTGGTAGGAAACGGCACCAACGAATTCCTGACCAAGCATATTTTCATGTGGGAGCCTGAGATCGTGATGACGCTCCGACCAGGATCCAAGTCACGAGTGCTGCCCTACGTCTTTACAGGCTTCGGCGCGACAACCGCTGACATCTTCTCCAACAGCTCGAAAGGCGGCGTGGATCTCCCGGACACAGGTGCTCCGGGGCCAGAACGATCCGTTTACCATCTTCCCATCGGAGTGGGCGTTGACATCGGTTTCAACGGCTGTTGGTCCATGTTCGCTGAAGCAAGCTATCGGTGGGACTTGAACTATGTGTGGCGTAACGAGCGCGAGTACGACCCGCACAACACGTCACTCGTCATGGGAGGTCTACGCGGATGTATGCGCCGCAAGCCACCGGTCGCCCCCCCACCTGCTCCCA
>JAURNP010000129.1 GCA_030830105.1 Rhodothermales bacterium
CCTGAGAAACCGAGCAGTGCGCCTGATTCAGCATGCTCAACCGCAAATCGCATCCAGCCGCGCTCGTCCTGATGACGCATCATGGTGCGAACGAACTCTTCGGCTTGTCCGCGATCGCGAACCTGTCCATTGCCGATGTAACGCATCACTTCCGGATCACCGATGATAGAAGCGTAGGCGTCGATATCGTCAAACGACCAGTCGCGCAGGATGAGTCGCGCAGGATGAGTCGCTCAGTGCGGACGTGAGTCTTCATACGATTACCACTCATGAAAGACATACAGGCGATACAAGGTAGGGGATTTTTTTACTTTCGGGAGCGTAGACGTTCCTCAGAATTCACGCCTTCCCCACCCTGCTCGATCCACTCGATCGATCATCCGAAATCATTGTGGCAGACTACTCCAACCTGCATCCTCTTTCAGCTCCGGCCGACGACGCCGGTGCTGCTCCTGCTGAATCGCGTAAAAGCCGACACTTCATCCAGCAGATAATCGACGAGGACCTGAATTCGGGTCGTGTTAAAGGCGACATCGTCGTTCGTTTCCCTCCCGAACCGAATGGCTACCCTCACATCGGTCATGCCAAGGCCATCGTTCTGAATTTTTCGCTGGCGGCAGAGTACGGTGGACGTTGTCATCTGCGCTTTGACGACACGAACCCGGAGACCGAGGACATGGAGTACGTACGCGCCATGAAGCGCGACATCCACTGGCTCGGCTTTGATTGGGGTGACAACGAATACTACGCATCGGACTATTTCGAGCAGCTCTACGAAATGGCCAAGCGTCTGATCGAAAAGGATCTCGCCTATGTCGACTCCCAGACAGGTGAGGAGATACGCGCTACGCGAGGCACGGTCACCACGTCGGGCACCAACAGCCCGTATCGTGATCGTCCGATCGATGAAAGCTTGGACCTGCTACGTCGCATGCGAGAGGGAGAATTCGACGACGGGGCGCACGTCCTCCGGGCCAAAATTGACATGGCTTCGACCAATATGTTGATGCGAGATCCAGTGCTCTACCGGATCAAGAAAGCTTCCCATTATCGCCGTGGAGACGAGTGGCCCATTTACCCACTCTATGACTTCGCCCACCCGCTCTCGGACGCCATCGAAGGCATCACGCACTCGCTGTGCACGCTTGAGTTCGACGTGCACCGTCCGCTCTACGACTGGCTGGTGGAGCACTTGTTTGAGGTGCCCCGCCCGCACCAGTACGAATCAGCCCGACTGAACCTGGACTACACCGTTATGAGCAAGCGTAAGCTGCTCACCTTGGTCAAGGATGGTCGCGTTCAGGGCTGGGACGATCCGCGCATGCCCACGCTCTCGGGCATGAGACGCCGTGGTTATCCGGCTTCGGCCGTTCGCCGCTTCTGTGAACTGATTGGAGTGGCCAAAGCTGACAACAGGGTCGATGTGGCTCTGCTCGAATATGCGGTTCGCGACGACTTGAATACCAAGGCGCCGCGCGTGATGTGTGTGCTCGATCCGATCAAAGTGGTGCTCACCAACTTCGAAGATGGAAAAGTCGAGAAGCTGGAGGCCGACTATTGGCCACACGACATCGGTCATGAAGGATCCCGATCGGTCCCGCTCACCCGTGAAATCTGGATCGAACGGTCCGACTTCATGGAGGACCCACCTAAAAAATTCCATCGCCTCAGTCCGGGCGCAGAAGTGCGCCTGCGCCATGCCTACATCATCCGTTGTGACGAGGTGATCAAAGACGCAGCAGGCGAAATCTCTGAACTGCGCTGCTCCATCGATTTTGACAGCCGTTCAGGAGGTGGTTCCTCGCGCCGTGTCAAGGGCACCATTCACTGGGTCTCGGTCACAGAAGGTGTCGAAGTGGATGTCCGCCTTTACGATCGCCTCTTTTCGGTAGCCAACCCCGACGATGTCCAGGAAGGACAGACCTTCATCGACCAATTGAATCCGGAAAGTCTACGAGAAATAAAGGCCATCATCGAACCTGCCGCTGCGAGTGAGGAGCCTGAAACCTGGTATCAGTTCGAACGGCAGGGGTATTTCTACCTGGATCCGGTTGCCTTCGAGGAGGGCAAACGGGTCTGGAATCGCACCGTGACATTGCGCGACTCGTGGGGGCGCAAACAAGAATCTGTTGAGGCTCCGAAGCCCAAGAAAGCGCCAAAACCAGCACAGGAAGTGCCCGCCGAGCCCGTCGATCCGATGGAAGGACTGGATAGTGAAGAGCACTCCATGGCCATCGAGCTGCAGACTCTGTACGCATTGACACCGGAAGATGCTGCGTTTCTGGCTACCCGGGACGACGAACGGGTTTTCTTCAAGGAAGCCGCAGCGACAGGCGACCAACCGGTGGCCGTGGCCAACTGGCTGATCCACGAACTACGCCCATTGCTTTCTGACGAGCAAATGGAAACGCCCCCTGTCAAGCCCGGGCATTTTTCCGATCTGGTGGCTCTCCATTCTGACAAAACGCTTTCGAGCCGTATGGCCCGCGAGGTTCTCGAAGAAATGATTACTTCAGGAGATGCGCCCAACGATATCGTCGAGCGCAAAGGAATGCGACAAATCTCGGACGAAGACGCATTGCTGGGCTTTGTGGACGAGGTCCTGGCAGCTTTCCCGGATCGTGTGGCCGCCTACAAAGATGGCAAAAAGGGCCTGATTGGCTTCTTCATGGGCCAGGTTATGCAGAAAACGGGTGGCTCGGCCAATCCGCAGGTCGTGCGCGGACTGCTGCAGCAGAAATTGGACTGATCAACGACAGGACACCCACGCTCCAGCCAGCGACAGGCGCGACAGGCTCCGAAGGCGCGGCGTCCGAGCGGTCTTACCAGGCCCAAATAACCGAAGCTTCGAGATCTGTGAGCGACGGCGTCGCGCCGGCAACGGACACAACTGCAGACGTCTCTACGGTACGGATCAGCAGGCGATTTCCATCCAGCCAGTACGCAGCAACTACGGCACCATTGGGCATTGGAATAGACTGGGCAAAGTTGGAACCAGTCGTCTTGATCTGCCAGTCCGAGATCCCATCAGTACTTGACTGGCGAAAGAGCACGTGCTGCCCGCCGGGCGCCATCAGCGCCTCGGTTGCGGCCGTCGACGTATTGGGTGGAAGGACGTATGTGGAGCGGGCATCGCTCAGCGTGTAAACAGACACCGCACGCTGCGCTTCGCCACCTGGAGGAGCCACATCGTAGAGCAATTCGCTACCATCCGGGCGCCAGGACAGGTTGCGAGGCGTGTATTTGTCGCCGATCACCTTGATGGCCTCGCCACCGGTGCTGGATTCGACATAGAGAGTGGAATCTGGCTCGTAGGAACGGTTCTCGCGATTGAAGACCAACTCGCGCAGAATGTAGGCCAAGTAGGCGCCATCGGGCGAAACCGTCACCTTGTGCATCTTGCGGGCATCGACGGAACGCATGGTAGCGCAGCCTTCGGTCTGCACTTCGTAGATGTTGTCCACATTGCGAACCAGCAGGGATCCACTGGCCAACTCGGCGAGGACCACTTTCGAGGCTGAGCACCCCACATCGCGTACCTCGTCGGCTGCACGGTCCCAGGTACGAATGCCGCCGGCACCCATGCCATCGCCCGCAGGAACGTAGAATCCGAAATAGAAACGCGATCCGTCCTTGCTCCAAGCGCCGGTGTATACGCGAGCCGCATCGCCGGATTCCAGCACGTTGATCATTCCTTCCTCTCTAGGAACGGCGATCAAGCTCCCTCCTACGCTGATTACAACGGCAGATTCGTCAGGAGCTGCCGAGACGTATGTGACCGGACCGGTCGCCTGATAACGCTGCTCCTGGGATACCGACCGACGAAGCGTGAGCCCTGCATCATCGACCAAAACAGCCGTCATGCCATCCAAAGGAGAGGCAGGAATCGACAGCGGTGCCTCTTCGACAATGACCGGTGCACTGGCGCATCCGGTCCAGATTACAGCGGCAAAAACAACGACAAAAACAGCAGTGAAAATGCGAGTGAAAGACATCAGTGAGGGCCGCGGAGAGCGGTAATTCTGGAGATTCTGGACTGACTTCAGCGTAACCTTCGCACGCCGACACCCGTTAAGGAGTGAGTCGCGCCCGTCTACCCATCCTCCTCCCGAATGTTCAGGAATTACATCCAGATTGCCCTTCGCACGCTCAAGAGGAAGCCGGGCTACGCCTTCATCAACGTATTTGGTCTGGCCGTCGGTATGGCGGCCTTTTTCGCAATCAGCCTCTTCCTGTCCGAGGAGCTTTCCTACGATCGGCATTTCGATCAGCCGGAGGATGTATATCGCTGGGCTATCGAAGGCTCATTTCGAACGGGACCTGTAAACACGGCGATGTCTTCTTCGGGTTGGGGCCCGGGCCTGCTGGAAAGCGTTCCGGAAATCGAGTCCGTGACCCGGATGAAACCACCCCAGCAGATGTGGCTCGTGGCGCGCGCCTCATGATCTTCCGGATGCATGTCCTGCAGCGCCTTCATGGATTCCATGTAGGCCAGATCCTGTTCCGTTTTGGTACCGTCGCCGTAGAGGGCTCTCACGGCCTCGATGTACATCGTTTCCCGGTGGGACGGTGCCACCGCCCCAAGGGAGTCCATCCTGGCAAGGATGGCTCGACCTTCATCTACGTTCTTGCTCTGCCAGAGCGGATAGTTATTGGCCATGGCCTC
>JAURNP010000130.1 GCA_030830105.1 Rhodothermales bacterium
AGCCGGGCTGTACGGCGATGTGATCGAGGAGATGGATGCGTCGACCGGGCGCATCATGTCGGAACTGGAAGCGCTCGGTCTGGAAGAAAATACGATCGTCGTTTTCACGTCGGATAATGGCCCCTGGCTCCTGATGGGTGACCATGGTGGCACCAGGGGCGACTTCCGCGAAGGCAAAGCGACGACATTCGAAGGAGGCGTGCGCATGCCAGCTGCTATCTGGGCCCCCGGGCGAGTGGCACCAGGAAAGGTGATTTCTGAACCGGTGATTTCAATGGATGTCTTGCCCACCGTATTGAACATGGCCGGGATCGAGTTACCGTCGAACCTCGACGGGGTCCCTCTAGATGGGGCCCTGACGTCAGATGCGACCCTCGATTCCGAACGCCCCCTGTTCTTCTATCGTTCGGGCCAGCTTCGTTCGATGCGGAAAGGGAAATGGAAACTCCATGTACCGCACGTCTATACCTCCATCCGCGAAGAATGGGGTGGACGTGCGGGAAGCGGCGGGCATCCGGGCGCCTATGGGCGTGCGGAAATCGGCACGGCGCTCTATGATTTGAAATCTGACCCGTCGGAGTCATCCGATCTGGCAGCACAGAGACCCGACATCGTCGAGCAATTGATGGTGCACATAGAAGAGGCGAGGGACCGTATCGGAGACGAACTCACCGACCACGTGGGCACTCAGGCAACACCACCTCAGTTCATCGACGCCGTTTGGCCCACCTTGGAAGGGCGACCAGCGAAGGAAGGCCAGTAGAAGGGACTAGTAAGCGCGAGCAAAGACCACGCGGCCTTTGGAAGGTTGGCCAGAGACCGGGTCGACGCCTTCTTCCTCGTATCCCTCCATCGGGATGAGGCGGATGGTGGCTTTGGTCTCTTCTTTGATCTTGGCCTCCGTCTCGTCGGTACCGTCCCAATGCATGCGGATGAAGCCGCTCTTCTCTTCGAGAACCTGCTTGAACTCTTCGTAGGTCTCGACGGTGGTCGTATTGGCTTCACGGTGGGCGAGGGCTTTGTCGAACAATCCCTGCTGGACGCTTTCCAGAATTTCGGTCATGCGATCTGCCAGACCTTCGCGAGGGGCGCTCGATTTCTCGCCGCTATCACGGCGGGCAACTTCTACAGTCCCATTCTGCACATCGCGGGGGCCGAGAGCCAGGCGGACAGGCACACCCTGGACTTCGTATTCGGCGAACTTCCAGCCCGGGCGGAAGCCATCCCGATCATCGATGTGGATGCGAATGCCGACCGCTTTGAGCTCTTTTTCGATCTCGCGCGCCGCGGCCAAAACGTTCTCACGGTCTTCGTCGCTTCTGTAAATCGGGACCAGACCAACCTGGACAGGCGCCAAGCGCGGAGGCAGGATCAGGCCCGCATCATCGGAGTGGACCATGATCAAGGCGCCGATCAGTCGTGTGGATACTCCCCAGGATGTTGCCCAGACGTATTCCAGCTCGTTGTTCTTGTTCTGGAACTGGCAGTCGAAGGCCTTGGCGAAATTCTGGCCCAGGAAGTGACTCGTTCCTGCCTGCAGCGCTTTCCCGTCCTGCATGAGGGCTTCGATGCAATAGGTCTCCACGGCACCAGCAAAGCGCTCGGAGGCCGTTTTGACGCCTTTAAGTACCGGTACGGCCATGTACTCCTCGGCAAACTTTGCATAGACATCGAGGATGGTCAGCGTCTCGTCGATAGCCTCCTGCTCGGTGGCATGAGCCGTGTGGCCTTCCTGCCACAGAAATTCCATGGTGCGAAGGAAAAGGCGCGTGCGCATTTCCCATCGAACTACGTTTGCCCACTGGTTGATCAGGATCGGGAGGTCTCGCCAGGACTGGATCCACCTGCTGTATGTATCCCAGATGATGGTCTCCGAGGTCGGACGCACGATCAGGTTTTCCTCGAGCTCCGAGGCTGGATCGGCAATCAGCCCCTCTTCTTCATCCACTTTCAAGCGGGAGTGCGTAACCACCGCACATTCCTTGGCAAAGCCTTCAACGTGGTCAGCCTCCCGTGCCAGGAAGGACTGGGGGATGAAAATGGGGAAGTAGGCATTCTGGTGGCCTGTCTCTTTGAACATGCCGTCCAGAGCTTCCTTCATGTTCTCCCAGAGCGCATACCCATTGGGTCGGATGATCATGCAGCCACGTACCGGAGAGTAGTCGGCAAGCTTGGCGCTCTTGATGACATCCAGGTACCATTGCGAATAGTCGTTTTCGCGGGAGGTGATTTTATCGGCCATGGAAGCAGAAGGGTAGAGATTCAGGGAGCAGGGGAGCGGTGCCAGGAGATGTCCTCTCGTGTGTACAGCATACCACATACTATACGGCGACCGCCCACTCTAAGGGACAGTTCGCGGGTATATACACCGCCTGAGGGAGCAGAACACAGTTCGGCAGGGTATTTGCCTCACTTTTCACTGAACGCAGGAGCCCCGGGAGTCGGGCGGGTCCACGCCGAAACGGGGACCCTTCGGACGAGGGAGATTCGGGGCTCCAGTGTTTCGATTTCACGAGTAAACGCGGCTGATACAGTGGGAACTCATTTGAAAGCCATTTGGAAGCCATTTGGAAGTCAATTGGGGACCCACCAGGGGAACCAACGCCCGCATCAGCCGATACGCTTCATCACAGGGGTCGCACACGAGCTTACTTTTAAGCGTTGCCTTCAGGAGAGGAAACCGACATGCTGACCGATACGCAAAGACATTTCACCACATCACTCCCAGGATGGTTGATGAGCCGCATACCGATGCTGGCTATCTTGGTTGTAGCCACTTTAGGCTTGACGGGCTGCTACACGCAGCTGGTCGCCCTGGAAAGACCGCATGGCGACCTGGATCAGGTTGTCGCGGATTACGGCGATGATGGAGATATACTGGTCCGCCGCTATTACGAGGACGGATACGTAGAAGAGGAGATGTACAGTGAGTACGACTGGTACAATCACCGCCCGTACTCGTATGCTCGCTATTTTGACAGTTTCTATGGTCCGGCCGTAGGCGTTGGTAGTCACTGCTGGGATCTCTTTTACTGCGACCCCTTCTGGGGCTACACCCCGAGCTATTCGCTGGCCTTCGGATATGGATCATGGGGCGTCTGGGGGAGACCTTACGCTTCGTTCGGATTCAACTTGCACTGGGGCTACAATCCCCACTACTACGGGGTCAGTCACTATCGCCCCTACTCACACTACCCGACCTGGGCCTGGTATGGTGGCGGTAACCACTATAACTACGGCGGCGTTCGCGTTGCTTCGGGATCGTACGCTCCTCGGGGCGGGACCATGGCCCGCAGTGCACTCACCAGTCGCACCCGCGGAACGCGAGGTGGTCGTGATTTGGACGGCGGCGTTGGAGTACGAGGCGGAACGAATGGTCGTGCAGGCGATCCGGGCACGCGGACAGTGGTCAGTTCCGGACGGGCTGGTAGCGCCACGGCGTCCAAAGGGCTTGCCACGGGCACACGGCCTTCTCGCGGCACTCTCTCCGGCGATCGTTCCTCCCGTAATTCGGTGGGCACGACACGCACTACCACACGCTCCTCTGCTACTGGAACGCGAACAACCTCCCGCGGCATAGGCTCTTCACGCTCAGGTACACGGACAACACGTTCGTCCGTTGGCACGCGCGACTACGGGTCATCAACGACGCGGACGCGGTCGACATCACGCACGTCAGGTACTCGCGCCACGCCCTCTCGCACCAGTAGCCGGACAGGTTCGGCGACGGGTCGAAGTTCCAATACGCGTTCGCGTACCTCCGGTATTGGTCGTTCCACTGAATCCTCAAACCGTGGATCGTCGACTGGTCGCTCCTCGGGAAACTCTTCCCGCTCGTCAGGAAACGTACGACGCTCCTCCGGTAGCTCCTCAGGCTCCTCAGGCACAGTAAGGCGTTCTTCAGGCAGCTCGTCGAGGTCGTCCGGCACAGCCCGGCGCTCAAGTGGCAGCTCCTCCCGCTCTTCGGGTGTGCGCTCCAGCTCTGGTTCGTCTTCCAGTCGTTCCAGTGGTCGTTCCTCGTCCCGCTCGGGTCGTAAAAACTGATGGCTTTTCCGGTGGTGGCTCCGGATGGAATCCGGAGCCACCACTACTCGCTTCCCATGTACTCTGCAGAAGTCCGAAAGAGGGTTCTGATGCTACACCTACGTCCTTTCCATTCCTTTACGATGCTCTTGGCACTGTTGGTCATTCCGACCATCGCGTCCGCACAGACGGCCGACGACGCCCTTCGTTTCGTGGACCGTACACCAGGCGCAACCGCTTACAGTCTCGGAATTGGCGGGGCAGGTCTGGCCGGAGTGGCCGACGCCTCGGCATTCGTGGTGAATCCGGCCGGTCTTGGATTGCTGACGGGCTCGAGGGCTTCTGGCTCGTTTTCGGCGCTGCAGTCCACATCTGAAGGCACCTATTTCTCGCCCGGATACAGCAGCAGCCTAGAGGACCAGTTGACGGATTCCGGCCTCGGAAGCCTGTCCTACCTCTTCAAAGTGCCGACGACACAAGGATCGATGGTGATCGGAGCGGCCATCAACAGTGTGCAGTCCTACTCGCGCAGCGCCTCCTACGACGGGGACAACGGATTCAATTCGATTACAGACTATTTCATGCCATTCTCTGACGAGTTCAGTCTGGTCGAGGATAGCGATGGCGTCTTCCCTGCATTTACGCGCAACCTTTCTTTCATAGCTTTCGAGACGTACGCGATCGATTTGGATCAGGATCTGCTGGATTCGAACGATCCTGTACCATTCGTCCCAGCCGTTTCGTTCGGAACGGTTGCCCAAACTGGTTTCCTGGAGGACAACGGCAGGATGATGGAGCTCAACTTTGGGGGTGGGGTGGAGGTGGCCAAGGATGTCCTGGTCGGATTCTCACTGAATATTCCGGTGGGGTCGTTTGAGCGACTTCGCGTGCTGGAGGAGGACGACTACCTCAATGACAACGATGGTAGGGGCGGGACAACCGACTTCAATTACCTGTACTTCTCTGAGAGCTTCTCCTCCGACTTGGTAGGCGTGAACGCTCGATTCGGGGTCTCCTTGCAAGCCAACAGCAACATGCGTATCGGAGCTACTCTCGAAACGCCTACCTACTTTGCCATCGAAGAGTCGTACAGCACCATTCTCGAAACCGAATTTGATAACGGTGACATCTTCAGCTACGGAGATGGTACCGGCCAGGATATCGGGTCGGGTAATTTCGATTACACCTTGAAGACGCCCTGGAAAGTGGGCATGGGTCTGCAATTCACAGCTGGAAAGGCCAATGTGCTGGCAGACCTGGAGTGGATGGACTGGTCGCAGCTGGAGTTGGACTCCAACACCCATTCGTTTGAATCCGAAAACCTGGGTATCCGCAACGCCCTTCAGGCCGCGGTAAATATGCGTGTAGCTGCTACCTATGATCTGGAGAATATCCAGTTACGTGCCGGAACGGGTTACAATCCGGATCCGCGTAGAACGGAGCGATTCACCGATGAAGGATTCCCGAGTGTAACCCGCGATCGTTCCTTCGCATCCTTGGGCATTGGCTACCGATTCAACGAGCGGATGACCTTTGATCTTGGTTGGATGGTTGAGTCTATGGAGGATCGAATGGACCTCTACAGCGATGTCACGGATGCTCCCTATGTACTGGAAGAGGTCATGCGGCATCGCGTCCAGTTTGGAGTTTCCTTCGGTCTTTAGAACTGTCCAATCAGTTCCCTCCAGGGCTGGGTCAGGGTAATCACATATTCCGCGACTGCGGAACGTTCTTCGGCTGTGAGAACAACAGGAGGCATCAATCCGTGATGCTCGATGGCCATGGGCGGCATCAATGATTTCTCTGCGTCAGGCTCCTCGAGCCACATAATTATGCGGGACTGTGCTTCCTCGGCCGTTTTGGTCGACATGGAATACCGCCGGACGATCATCTTCATGGGTGGTGCAATGGGCTCCGTTTCCATGTTGGCCGGCCTGTCTACTGCGTGGTATGTAGCACAGACTCGATTGAACACTTCCTTGCCGTCTGTAGCAGTGCCCTTCAAAACGTTGAAAGCGACCGCGGAAAAGACACTTTCCCCGTCTGATTGCGTGACGGAAGCGGGACTGACCCGCAAGAATGTTATCGCGCTCACCATCATGGCGATAAGGATGACGATGATGGCAAATACCAGTGTGCGAATGCGATGATGGTGATGGCGGTCGTCTTGGTGATGATGGGAAGCCATTCTCATGGAGGTCACCGCTGGAACTGGTTGTTTCGGATTGATCTATCGATAATCTCGGTCCACTCCAGCGCGCTCATTGTGGGTGCTTTACGGGTATGCGGGTGGTCCCGGTACTGCGTACGCTGTAATGAATTCCTTCACGTGCCAATATGTGGCCGATTAAGAAACAGAATCGGGTTGAAGGGTACGCAGGGTCGATGCAGCCGACTCCTTCCATAGCAAATGTCGCCAGACGAATTCTATCATCTCTCGTTCTCGTGTGGATGGCCCAATTCGGAATCGCGATCTGGTTCATGATCGGTCAGGGTTATGACCGTGCCACCGCGGATCTCATACCTATTGCGGGCATGGGCATCGTGCCGGCGTTTGCCTGGTTGATCCGAGCCGGACTTCCGACGCTGGAGGGGACCACCGCAAAGCGTATGGGAAAGGCTATGATACAGGCTGCAACCCTTTACCTGGTTGGTGTGATCGTGCCCGCTCAGGCCGTGCTTCGTGGGCTTTCGTTCTCCAGTCCGTTTGACGAGCTCTGGTGGCTGCTCGGCCTTTCAAGTGGCATGCTAGCAGCATACTTGGCTTTCACGAAAGGACTTTCCCACTCTTCTCAAGCTGGGTCAAGGGGCCTTGTTATCAGCGCGCTGATCATCCTCGGTTCAGGGGCCAGCGTTCTGCTCTGGCGTGCTTTTGTCTTCAGTTTTTTCGGCTGAGACTATTCTGAGGCAGCTGCAGCGGCAGCTGCGGCCTCTGCTGCCGCTCGCCGCTCTCGCATAACACGATAGTATTCCTGGGCGTTACGACGGTGTTCAGACAGGGTCCGGCTGAAGATATGCGTGCCATCACCCGTGGCTACAAAAAAGAAGTACCGGTGGCTCTCCGGGTAGATGATGGACTGGATGCTGGTCAAGCTCGGATTCGTAATCGGTCCAGGGGGTAATCCGCGGCGGCGGTACGTGTTGTACGGGTGCTGCAAGTCGTAATCCCGGAAGAAGAGCCGACGTTTATCGCCCTCGATCAGCATGATGGCATACTGAACGGTCGGGTCCGCGTCGAGTCGCCAACCGTTGTTCAAGCGATTCATGTACACGCCGGCCACGGTCGGTTTCTCGGGAACGTGGGCTGTTTCCCATTCGACGATGCCAGCCAACCGGACCACTTCATCCGCAGAAAGATTGCGGGGTAGGGCGCCAAGGGAGTCGACTCCGGCTTCTATGATGCCATCGTAGCGTCGCTTTACCCGCCGAACAACGTCTTCCGGACTGGTCAGCCAATAAAAATGATAGGTGTCGGGCACCATGAACGCCCAAAGATGTGTCGTATCCGTTGCGAGTTCTTCGGCCAGTTGCGCGTCCGCAAATACGGAGGTGAGTTCTTCTTCGGAAAACGCCATTTCCGAAGCCATGGCCCGAATCATGCGCTCTTTCCTTGTCCCTGCCGGAATGCGGACATTGACCGGCTCTTGCAGGCCACGACGCAGGACATCGATGATATCCAGGTTCGAGACGCCGCTTTCGAATACATAGTGGCCAGCCTTGATCTGCTCGGCCCAACCGGTGGTCCGCGCCAGCAACGAGAAGTTGCTGGCGCGCTTGAGAATACCGGCATCCACCAAGCGCTCGCTCAATTCCTGGATGGGTAGATCAGGATGGATCCGAACCGAGCGGCTTCCTTCGAATTCTGGAGTCGCTGACCGATACAGGAACTCATAACCAGCCAGTCCAACCACGACGGCAATCAGGATGGCAATGAGCCCGAGTTTCTTCAGATCGCTTCGCACGAGGAAAGGGTTGCTGTTCAGAGTGTTTGGTTGGTTCGCGGATCCAGGCGACGTCAGCCTTCGGCAGGAGCATCATCGTCGGGTGGCCGATTCTGGTATCGACGGCGTTCCAGCGATCGTGTTTCATCGATGATGCGCTCAAAAAGCCGGCGCACCGCCGCATCTTCCAGCGGTCCAGGATTGTGGTGTAGCACGCCGTCGAGCACCTGATGCTCGCGTTCCGGCACATAAATGGGCAAGCCCAGCTGCTGTTTCACGTGGCCGATCTCGTTCGCGCTGTGACTGCGTTCGTTGAGGAGCTCCAGTACGATCCGGTCAATGCGATCGATGCGCTCGCGCCATGCACCGATACCGGCGTCCGCTGTCGGCGCAGGAAGAGCTTCGAGCTCCTGCAGCAATGATATGATTCGATCGATACGGCTCATGCAAGGACCAGGGACGGATCTGCGGTGACGCTGAGCTCTGCGGTGCGACCCGACTGAAGCTGATGGTAGCCAGCCATGGCAATCATGGCGGCGTTATCCATGCAGTACGCCATGGGCGGCACAAAGAGCCGGCCCCGAATCGAATGGACCATGGTCGTCAGCTTTTCCCTGAGGCGGGAGTTCGCACTCACGCCCCCGACCAGGCCCAGGTCCTTCACGTCGTGATCCCGCATGGCCTTCTTGACGGGTGCGACCAGCATGTCTACCACGGCTTCTTGGAAAGAGGCGCATAGGTCGTCAATATGCCGATGCAGGTAGGCCTCACGTTCGGACTCGTCAATCGCATTCAGATGATAGAGTACAGACGTCTTGATACCGGAGAATGACATGTCGTAGCCCTTGAGCCGCGTCCGGGGAAAGGCATGGAAGGTCGGATTTCCGTTGCGAGCCCGCCGATCAATCTCCGGACCTCCCGGATATGGGAGTCCCAGCAGCTTTCCTACCTTGTCGAACGCCTCGCCGGTGGCATCGTCACGGGTCTTGCCCAGCAACTTCGATTCGCTAGGAGCGGTCACTTTCATGATTTGAGTGTGTCCGCCTGATACAATGAGGTTGAGGTGGGGGAATGTCGGCTTGATTTCGTCCAGGAAAAGGCTTGCGAGATGGCCATCAAGGTGATTGACGGCAACCAGAGGGATATCGAGGGCCATGGCCGTTGCCTTGGCGAACGAAACGCCTACCAATAGCGAGCCGATGAGTCCGGGCCCCACAGTGACGGCAATCGCGTCCAGGTCACCTCGTTCAACTCCTGCATCCCTCAATGCCCTATCGACCACCGGAACGATGGATCGTTCATGTGCACGGGATGCCAACTCAGGCACCACGCCGCCCCAGTCGGCATGCTCCAGCTGCGTGGAAACCACGCTCGATTTCAGCGCTCCATCAGCAATGACGGCAGCCGCCGTATCGTCGCAGGATGTCTCTATTCCAAGCAGAATCATCGGCCAGGGCGAATCACGCAGAAAATCGTCGGTAGGGCAAAATAAAGCGGCCTCTGGAACGTTATTGACAGAGGCCGCATACCACGTGTATTATACGAAATGCCCGCCTACGAACTGACAGGCAAACCCCATCCAATCGTCTCCATGCGTTCATCCCTATTCGCTCTGCTTCTCATAGCAACTCTGTTGGCGACGGCACCGGTACACGCGCAGCTGCGTCCGAGTGGCTCAGCCGTGGAATCCAGCGTGCGACTTTACGACCAAGGTGTAACCGGATTTTCGCTGAATCGGTATTTTGCTCCTGAACATTTCCGCATGAGCCACACATTCGAGGCTTCGTCAAGCAGTTGGGGTGGGGGTACATCCATGGCGACGTACACGAATTCCATGCAGTGGCATTTCAACAACAAGTTGGCTGCCCGGTTGGATGTGTCGGCGGCTTCTCAGCTCGGTGGCAACCAGCGCCTCGCTCAGGCCATGGGCCAGAATTCCAATCAAGTATACGTCCGCAACGCTGAGCTGGCGTACCGTCCTTCTGAAAATGTCCAGATTCATCTCAGCATGCGGCGAAGCCCCTACGGTTCGTACATGAGCCCTTACGGGTATGGCGGTTACAATGCGTACGATCGCTGGAATCAGCACTCTTCTTTCCGCGCCGATTTCGGTCCGTCAGGTCGGGATCTCTTCTGGAATGACCGGTTGAAGTAAGGACCTTAGAACCCGCCAATCCTCCTCGCTTTGGCTTCGCGCTCCGGCAATCTGGTCCTCAATACAGCTCTCGTCATCGCCCTTGGGCTGACGATCCTGTTGGTCTACGCCCTTGGCCAACGAGTTACGTCTCCTCGTCCGGATCCCGCCCGTCTCGATAATCCTGGTAACCTACTGGGCAATTATGTCCAGCTCGAAGTGCTCAACGGTACGGGTGTTGACGGGTTGGCAGGAGAAATGAGCGAATATCTTCAGGATCTGGGATTTGACGTGGTCGGCGTTGGCAACCATGAAGGCGCGGCGGTCTCCCGGACCATGATCTTTGACCGGGTCGGAAATCGAGATGCTGCTGAACAGATAGCGCTGGCTCTGGGAATTGAAGCTGATCACATCGAAGAAGCACTCGAGCCTGAATGGTATCTGGACGCTTCGCTGGTGATTGGCCCTGATTTCGCGACCGTCAAGCCGTTTGCGGATCGTTTGTCCGCCGAAACGGTTGATGGGGCTTCCGACACAGACGGTGGGGAAGACTAGGTCCAAGCCCGACGTCAAACATCCTCGTTTCGAGACAAATACGCCGGGAGTCCATCCCGGGGAGCAAGAGAAACCCTGAGCGAAAAGAAAGTTACCACGGCGCCTGAAGACCCGATGGTCCCGGCACGTACAGATGACAAGAAACGATTGACCTCTGCGTCTACCAAGCAAATCGCACGGCTTGCAGTAGACGCCATACTGGAAAAGAAAGGAAAAGACATCCTGGTCCTCGACGTCGCAGGCGTCAGTGGAGTGGCTGATGTTTTCATTCTCGTAACGGGAGATTCGGAACTGCAGAATCGAGCCATTGTGGAGTCGGTTCGCATAAAGCTGAAACAAGAAGCTGGAGAGCGTCCCTGGCACGTAGAAGGAACGGATCACCATCACTGGGTTCTCATGGACTACGTGGATCTCGTGGTTCACGTCTTCCTCGCCGAAAAACGGGAGTTCTATGAGCTGGAACGACTTTGGGGCGATGCTCCACGAGAAGAAGTCGACGACCTTCTGCAAGCCGCTGACGTGGCCTTGCTGGCGGACTGACAGACACCATCTATTCAGGCTTTGGCCTTGAAGCTCCATGACCCATTCCATCCTGACCATTTGTTCGATCCGCTATACTGGTGGCCTTCTGGGTTTGGTCGCGATGGCGGCGCTCCTGCAGGGCTGTTTGGCTCTGCAACCCGATTTGAGTCCGGAAGACGTCTACGGTCATCGGGCTGGCAATGAGGGTGCCGATGGTCGAACGACCATCGTGGTCTCGCCTCCGCAGGATGATGTCGATTACAGGCTGTTCGAAGCCTCCTTTGAAACCGTGACCATCAGGCCAGAAGCGGCTACGCAGGCCACTTCCCAGACGGGTGTACCCGTGGAAGTCCTGATCAAAGGTGCGTTTCCTGATGCTTGCTCCGAATTGCATGATGTAACGCAGCAGCGGGCTGGCAATCTCATCCTTGTAACGCTGACCATGCGTCGGCCTCAGGGGTCGGTATGCGCCAGTGTGTTGAGACCCTACCGATACTACTTGGACCTGGACGGAGTTTTTCTCCCCGGTCCCTACTCGCTTCGTCTAAATGAATCCGTGCATCCCTTCGAAGTCCGGGCACCTTCCGACTCGTAGCGGCACACGTCCATTACCCGCCATGTCCAAGAAATTCACGGCTGTTTTCGGCAGCGTAACCTCCGTACTGTGTTTGCTGCTCCTTACCGGTGCAATCGTTAATTCCGGAGGAGCACCCTCTGGACGTACCGGGGCTCCCGGCGCTTTGACCTGCGCTGACTCAGGCTGTCACGGAGGCAACGCTCTCAATGCTGATGGAGGGTCGGCGACCATCACGGGGCCGAGTGCCTACACGCCCGGCACCCCGGTGGACCTGACGCTTCGTGTCGAGCGGGCCGGAGCAGCCCGATTCGGGTTTTCCGTTACGGTTCAGGACCAGAACAATGCCATGGTAGGCGCCTGGGAGCTCGTCAATGGTGAAGGCACAGCCTTCTCGGAGTTTGGTGCCGATTTGACTCACCTGACCCATGCGCCGGCAGTCAACGTTACCGACGAGCACACCTGGCAACTTCGCTGGATTCCACCAGCACAGGATGTGGGTCCAGTCTCATTTTTTGCGGCCGGTAATGCGGCCAACGGAGCCCAAGGATCCAATGGTGACTTCATCTACACAACGGTGCTCAATCTTCCTGCTGCGGCTGGTGTCAACTCCGAATCCTGGCAAATCATGCCATTAACCGTTGATGCCATCTATCCTGTCCCGACAGCAGACGAACTACGCCTGGACGTGGTAGCCGATGCAGCTGGTCCAGTTGTCGTGCATCTCTACGATGCCACAGGTCGCTCCCAGATCATTGAAACGCGTCAGGCATCCATGGGTGCAAACAGTTTGCGTATCGACACCAGCAAGCTGGCCGCAGGCACCTATCTCTGGCGCGTGGTCATGAAGGGTCACTCGCGTACCGGCGTCCTTCCGGTGGCGCGCTGATCCGTCGATCACATCAGCCAGACCGGGCGGCGCTTCAGTTATTCCCGCCCGTCATTCCTCCGGTTTGATCTGTCTCTTGCATCGCATTGAAGAGGGCTTCAACCTCTTCTGCTGTTTGGCGGTACGTAGAGTCTCCGATTACTTCGCCAATGCGGTTGGTGAAGTCGGCATAAGACTGGAAGTCTTCTGTCTCCAAGTACGCTCCCTGGATGATCTCGATGAAGCGGGCCACGCGCGCCATCTGATTGTTGCTTCCCGCGGCTATTGCCCGCTCCAGGCGGTGTAATACCAGGGGCTCGGCCTGCTTCCATAACTCGGCTGCGCGCTGGGTCTGGCCAAGCATGGCGTATGCTTGTGCCATGAAAGCGAAGGATGTTTCATCACCGGGGATGATCTCGAAGGGGACTTTCTCCATGAACCAGTCAAGCAGCTCAAGACCTTCCTCGGCACGTCCAGCACGGGCGAGCGCCTCGGCCGAATGGGAGTAAATATTGCGGTAGTTATCCGTCATCCGACGGATGTTCTCATCGAAATACACATCCGGATCATTCAGGCCCGTAAAGCGGAACAGCTTCAACTTCTCGGCAGTGACATCTGGGACCACACGGCCCAGCTGCTCGAAATGACGAATCGGTACCACCCGATAGGCCTGACCTTCCAACTGGAAGAAGCTGCCGCCTTCGGAAGGCTCATTCAGCCCCAGTTGCCCACTTGGGGCAACCGTCACGGCAAAGTAGATGGGCCGTTTCCAGTTCTGTTGCGCGTTGGTCAGCAGAATATTCAGGGCCGCCTGATCAGCACCGTAAAGCAGATTGAGATCTTGCGAGAAAGGTCGTCCCTCAAGATTCCAGCGCATCGGGCTCTCGATCAGACTGGAGTCTTCGTCCTGGACGAACGAACTCATTTCAGATCCGCCGAACAACGCATCCCGGTTCACCGGAAGCTCCAGTTCCCTTGGCTCCCACCGGATTATTTCCAGATCGTCTATGACATCTTCCGGGAGCGAAATGGGAAGCGGCTCTGAGTCGCGGGAAGCCTGATTTTTGAGCTGCTTGATGTACCAAGGCGTGTTCAGCAGGGAAAGGTTGGTGACACGAACGTCTTGGCGCACACCCTCTACCTCTTGGATATACCAGAGAGGGAAGGTGTCGTTGTCCCCGTTGGTGAAGATGATGGCATCCTCTTCCAATCCGATCAGCATGTTGTAGGCGTACTCACCCGCCACATGGCGTCCGCTACGGTCATGGTCATCGTAGTTGACGACCATCATGAGAAGCGGTACGGCGACGAATATGGCCGCCGCTGCTGCGGTCAAGGTTTGCTGCAGTGCTCCGGGCTGAAGTCGTTCTTTCAACTGATCGGCCGCAAGCCTCAATAGTCCCGTAGCTCCTATTCCCACCCAGATACTGAAGGCGAAGAAGGAAGCGACATAGGCGTAGTCCCGTTCCCTGGGTTGGAAAGGGGTCTGGTTCAGGTAGAAGATGATCCCGACCCCCGTCACCAAGAACAAAACGAGCACCGCGAAGGCCCTTCGCCAGTCCCTCATGAAGTGGAAGGCGGCACCTATCAATCCGAGCAAGAGGGGAAGCCCGTAATAGGCATTCCTTGAAGCCTGTTCAGAAGGCGTCTGATACAAATACTGGCTGGTCTCAGCGGAAGAGAACCCAGTGATGGCAGGGGCATCCTGAACATCTGAGGCCCTGCCGACAAAATTCCACAGGAAGTACCGGACATACATATGCCCCATTTGGTAGCTCCAGAAATACTCGCTGTCAGAGTTGTACTGGGAGTAGACCCGCATGTGATTCGGATCCTGCGAATGGCGGCGTGGGAACCACGTCTCACGGCGCGTATCGATATTGCCGAGTTGGTTGTCGTAGGAATTACCCTTGACAATAGGCGTCTCGCCGTACTGCTCTCGCTTCAGGTAAGAGACGATGGCTTCGACCGTCTCCGGGTCGTTTTCATCAATGGGAGGATTGGCGGCCGACCGGATGAATATGAGGGTATAGGTCGAGTAGCCAATCATCACCACCGTCAGGCAAAGCATGACAATGTTCAAGGCCTGCATTCCCCGGCTCTGGCTCCACCAGATTCCAAAAATGAGCAAGCCGAACAAGGCCAGAAGTACCATTACGGGCGCAGCCGAATCTCCCACGAATCCTGGCAGCCACTGGACGATGCCGGGGTAGACGACCAGGAACGATACCGACGATATCAATCCCGTGGCGACAATACCCAGCCAGCGCTTCTTGGTATCCCATTCAGGGTTTTCGAACTCAATGTAGAAGACAATGAGCGCGATGAAGAAGATCGCCAGCAGGTTCAGAAGGTGGACACCGATGGCCAATCCGAACAGGTACGCAATAAGAATCAGGTACCGGTTGGTCGCCAGTCCGAATCGGTGCTGCCCGCCTTTCAGGCGTTCATCTTCCAGCGTCGCTTCTTCACGCCATTTCAGGATCAACCAGATCACGAGTGCCGTGAACAGCATGGACAGAGCGTACACCTCGGCCTCGACCGCGTTGAACCAAAACGAGTCGGTAACGGCAAATGTACAGGCGCCGACTACGCCTCCGGCAAGGGCGACAATGCGATCAAGTGGGCTCCAGGTGGATGGATCTCCCTGCCACTCACGAATGAGGCGAACAATGACCAGGTGCAACAACAGGACGGTCAACGCACTGGATAACACCGAAACAAGGTTGACCGACAGAGCGACGTACTCCGTGGGCACAAACATGGAAAACAGCCGCCCGACAAGCATGTAAAACGGCGCTCCCGGGGGGTGGGAAACCTGTAATCGGTTTGCAATCGCTATGAACTCACCCGAGTCCCAGAATGATGTGGCCGGGGCGACGGTCAGCAGGTACAGGACCAGCGAATAGACGAAGACCAGGGCTGCAACGATCTTCTCGGTACGATTGGCGCGCATCTGCAGGTGAAGGTTCAATCAGACTGGCTGGGGAAAACGCTGACTCGGTAGA
>JAURNP010000131.1 GCA_030830105.1 Rhodothermales bacterium
ACGCCGCAGGCGTCGCCCGGAGCAAAGTCGCGACGAGCCCGCATACCAATCACACCCGCCGGGCCGGTGCCGCGCGCCAGATTCATAAGGATCGTTTCCAATTGATCGTCGGCGTGATGGGCAGTGACAATGGAGTCGGCTCCGAATTCGAGAGCCACCCTCCGAAACGCCTCATAACGGATGTCCCGTGCCCACGCCTGCACACCCGATGCAGGTGTCGGCAGTGACGGATGAACAACACGTAACGTCACGCCATGACGCGTTGTCCAGTCGCGTACGAATTGCTCATCAGCATCGGCCTCGTCCCGCAATCTGTAGTTGATGTGTACACCGATGACGTTGAATCCACTCTCGATAAGCAGATGCCCCAACACGGTGGAGTCACAGCCTCCACTAACACCAACTACTACGGGTTCAGTACCTGGATTCAATCCACTGCATTCGCATCCTATCAGGAAGGTATTCTCAAGTTCCGAGCGTTTCATTTTCGATCGAAACGTTCTCGTAACTCGTTGCCCGACATACGAATCATAGTAGGGCGCCCGTCCGGACTCACATATGGTGAGTCGCACTGAAAGAGCTGATCAATCAAGGAGCGCATTTCCCGGGCCGAAAGTGGAATACCTGCCCGGACCGCACCTCGACGTGCTACACTACGCGCCAGATTCTGCCTGCCGTTCAATCTTTCTACCCGCTCAAAAGCGCGGTACTGATCTACAATCTCATCCAGAACGCTTCGCTCGTCACCAGCTGAGATATCTGCCGGGACGCCCCGCACGATCACGCTGTTGCCACCAAAGGGTTCGATATCGAAACCCAGCTTGGCCAGATCCGGCATCAATCCTTCCAGCAGCACATACTCAGAGGCAGAGAACTCGATGGTGCGCGGGAAGAGCAACTGCTGCGACAAGCCAAAGCCATCTTTCAGGCACGCTTTTGCCTGCTCATACAGGATACGTTCGTGAGCCATCTGCTGATCGATGATGACCAGACCGCTCAGGATTTGCGTCAGGATATATGTGTCGTGCAACTGCCATAGAAGCCCCTCTTCCCCCAGGCCGCTCGCAGCTTTGCTCGCAGCAGGCCCTACCGATCCAGCCGGGAGCGTCTCGGTCCGTTGGGCAGCTTCATACAGGGATCGACTGGCGTCTGCCACACGATCTGGCGATGGCAATGGTCTGCTCTCGGTCGCACCACTAAAAAGGGCATCCAGCCCGGGATTGCCGCCCTGAAGTGGGCTATTTCCCGCTGAAGGCAGGCCGCGACCCGGATGTTCATCAGAAGCCGTCCTGGGTGTCGAGTCCGGAGAAAAACGAAGGTCCAGTCCACTTAATGGCTTTGCACGCGAAAAATCGGGACTTCCCAGCGTGGTACCCAGTGCCTTGCCTACCACCGCGCGCAGCATTCCATAGACTCCACGCTCGTCATCGAACTTGACCTCGGATTTTGTCGGGTGAACGTTCACATCCACGTGACGGGAATCGATATCCAGAAAAAGGGCAAAGAATGGGTACGCGCCTTCCGGAAGCAGGTACTCGTATGCCGCATGGACAGCGTGTTCCAAGTATCGGTTCTTGACCCAACGACCGTTGACGAACAGGAACTGCAATCCCCGGGTTCTTCGGGCCATATCCGGGTGACCAAGGAATCCGTTCACAGCGAGGTAGCTCGTGGATTCTTCCACCCGGATCAGATTTTCTGGAGCGCCGATAGGCAGGACAGCAGAAAGTCTGGCAGCCGTTGCATCGGTATGATCTTCGGCCTCGGCGTCCACAGAAAGCAACATGTTGCCATCGTGCTCGATGGTGAATGCCACCTCTGGATGTGCCAGGGACAGGACCTGGACCGCGTCGAGGATATGCTTGAGCTCCGTCTGCGGTCTCTTCAAGAAATTGCGCCGTGCGGGAACGTTAAAATACAGATTCCGAACCGAGACAGAGGTCCCTTTCAGCGGAGGAGCTGGATGTGCGTCGACTTCCTCTCCACCTTCAAGCCGCAATAGGAACGCTGGATGTTCATCATCCATTCCTGTACGCATCTCGAACTGGGAAACCGATGCGATAGAAGCGAGCGCCTCCCCTCTGAATCCGAGCGTCATGATACATTCCAGATCCTCAATGGAGTGAATCTTGCTCGTGGCGTGCCGCTTTACTGCCATGCGCGCATCGCTCTCGGACATGCCCGCCCCATTGTCTGTGATCTGGATGAGCGTGCTTCCAGCATGCTGTAGCGCCACATCAATACGGGTCGCCCCGGCGTCCAAGGCGTTCTCGATCAACTCCTTAACCGCGGATGCGGGGCGCTGAACCACCTCGCCGGCAGCAATCTTGTTGGCCAGCGCCAGCGGCATCAACCGAATCCGGTCCACCCCACCGCCTTCGGTTGTTTCCGAAATGTCAGTCTGCTCTACCGGTGCGTTCACGCGCCTCTCAACCCAGCTGATTGTAAACGTAAATGGCCATTGCGCACAGGAGAAGGAAATAGATGATGCCCATTGGGCTGCGGCGGCGGCGGTTGAAAGCCTGGATCCGCATCCGCTTTTTCAGCTTCTCGTCCTTCTTTGGGTTGTAAAACCGAGGCTCATAGTCGAACCGCTTGTTTCGAACCCGTCGTCCTGGCAGGAATAATCCCATGGTGTTATAAAAATACGCTGTTGGCCCAGGTATACAGGCCTCGTAACGGAGGCGTTCCTCCACGACTTATCCACGCTCGTTTCCCACTGCGCTGTTACTACCGGTCTTGCGGCCTTGGAAATCCACCCTAAAGGACGTTGGAGAAATACGTCAACCAGGCCCAGTACAACGGCGCCGCGAATATGAGGGAATCGAACCGGTCCAATGCACCTCCGTGACCGGGAAGAAAGCTACCAGAATCCTTGACCCCAGCAGATCGCTTGAGGGAGCTCTCCAGCAGGTCTCCCAATTGGCCCCAGAATCCTCCGATAGCGGCCAGCACCGCAACGTCGGCCCAGCCCAGCATAGGAAGCAGCCATAGCTTGAATGAGACAGCCACCAACACGGCCAGCGTCAATCCGCCAAGAGTACCTTCCCATGTCTTGTTGGGAGAGATGGAAGGTGCGAATGGCCGTTTGCCAATCGATTTCCCCGTGTAATAGGCCCCAGAATCTGTAGCCCAGATCAGAACTATCAGCATGAGGGTCAACATGAATCCGTCAGTCTGACCCCACGCTAGATGTGCTTGCATCCGGATGTCAACAAAAAAACTAAGCAGCAATACCGGATAAACCAGCGAAGCGATTCCACCGCCGACACGCTCTACGGCATCCTGGACGGGTTTCCGAAGCGTCCAACCCAGCATCAAGCACGCTGCAAGGATGGCAATAACCCAGCCTTCCGGCGCATAGAACCGGGCAAATATCGTAGCTCCCGCCAGCAAGGAAATCCATAAATCAGCAGCCGTGCCACGAACCTGGATGAGCTTGATCATTTCTGCCTGTGCAGCCAGCGCCACAACCAGCATGAGCGTCAGAAATACCCAATCGCCCATCCACAACGCGCCCAGGAATAGCGGAATACCTGCCAGAGCCGTGAGGATGCGAGCCATACCCTGTTTCACGATTCATCTCCATCGCGGTGGCCACGATCTTTGTCAGAGGTTGATTCCTCACCCGTATCAGGTGGACCCGGTGCATTCTCAGGATCTGCGGCTAGCGCCGCAGCTGTAAGTTCTTCATCCGATACGGTCTCGGACGAGAGAATAGCCAGCGCTTCTTCCTGGTGATGCGGAGGCACCAGAACATAGATGCGAGACATAGACCCGTGTGTCAGCGAAAACGCCTGATCCTTCTTGCGCATTATCACGGCCTCAAGTCCCGAATCATCCAGACGATCGCGTACGAGATCGGCCTCGTAATCAGTGCCTGTCTGAAAAACTTCAAGCCATCCGTCGAATTCCAGTCGTTTCATGCAGCTCCTCCCTGTTCGTTCAGACCGTTCTTTTCCGTTCCATCTTCCATGAAGACCTCGGATGCTCTTGTATGGTCGGCTGTATGGCTCGTAGCGGTCTCAGAGTCTTCCTGTGGCAGCCTGCTTTTACGCAGCATCGTGATAGCGGCGCCCAGGACGAGAGCAGCAGTGAGGATAACCCACCACTGGAAGGTGAATTCTTCCATATCCAACCCGGACTCGCTTTCCGAAAAGCTCTTGCCGAGGACAGCCGCAAATGTGTTGTTCATTAGATGAACGAGAATGGCCGGCCACAAGCTGCGTGTCTGCCAGGTCAACCATGCCATGAATATTCCCAACATCGAAAGCGGAATGGCTTGGGTCAGTCGCAGGTGATACAATCCGAAAATGATTCCTGAAAAGAGAATACCGCCCCAAGCGCCAATGCTTCGCTCTGCTTGACGCTGGATATACCCCCTGAATAATACTTCCTCACAAATAGCCGGGGTAAGGGCCAGCATGGAAACAGCAAAGACCAGGCTGAAGTCCTGGATGAGGATCTGTTCGATCAACTCCATTTGCCCGTCCTCCAGGGAACGAACCCACTCGGGCCATGGCAAGCTGTCAGAAAAGCCGGCAGAAAAATGCACGAGAGGGATCATCCCCAGAAGACCTACAGCTGACCAAATCAGATCCCGACCAGAAGCAGGACGGAACCGGATGAAAGACCGTACGGACGAAGAATGAAGGCGGGTGATAAGGAGTGCGGGGATCAACAACCCGAGTAACTGTCCAATCGTATTGGCCCAAATTACCGTATCGGCATTGTCTGCCAGAAAGTCCGACAGGCCCTCAGGGGTTAGCAGGTCGGTCAACGCAATCCCTCCCTGCATGGTAGCCAGAAGGAGGAAAACGGTAGACACACCCTGAAACAGCAAAAAAGCCACGATCAACCCGATGAAGGCTGAAAGTAGCGGAGGGAATTGAGCGCGTTCCAGGGGCCCATCCAGCAGGATGGGCACTGATTGCCTGAGGTCTTTCACGTAGATCGCGGTTCGGGGTGGAAATGTATGCGACGTAACGAGCTCTTCCATTCCGGGAGGCTCATTCAGTCCAGCAATAACCTACGTCACACGGCCCGAAAGGTTGACGATCAGGCCGGCTCATACAAGTCCCGGCGAAGGCGGTTGATAATGGTCCGCAGCCGCGTGTAAACGTATTTGTGGTTGTCGAACTGCATGACTTTCGCGATTTGTTGCGCGCGCATACCGTGTTCGAACCGTAGCAGGATCAGAAGCTGATCTTCCGGGTCGAGGTCCTGAATAGCGTTGTTGAGCCTCGCTTCGCGGTCTGACTCGCCAATCGCGACCTGGTCTGGTGCTGGTACAGAAGTGGCTGGTACCAGCCCCATCTCCGTCAGATCGTCCAGAGAAACCGTAGGACGATTGGCACGAAGAGCAGCCAGCAGATGCCAGCGCTTATTAACGGACAACATTTCATCGATGCGTCCGATGGCTGTGATGACCTCATGCAAGGTGCAGGACATGTCGTGGCCGCCGGAGATCACGTCCGGAATTTCAGATTGGGGAAGGTGTTCCTGGTAGTAGTAGCGAAATATGAGTTGCTCTTTCTTGTCCAGTTTTGAGATGACAGAATTGGGCACGGAGACCATTCGACTCTTCCGAAAACGATCGCGACAGGCATTGGCAACCACAACAGAAAGCCACGGCGTCAGCTCACTGTTGATGCGGAATCGACGCAGGGCCTGAAAATCATTGTGGCGCAGCCGCTCACAGATGGCCGTATACGTTTCCATCACCTCGTCAGGATCGGAAAGGAAACGTCGGATCATCCGGAGAATGATGGGAGTGTATTGATCGAGCAAGGCGGAGTATCCCTGACCGGGATACGCTTTGAACTGCTTGATGAGCGCGGTATCTGTCATTCCTTTCTGGGGCAGGGAGATCGTAAAAGCCGAGCAAGCTTTCTGACCGAACGCTGGTATGGTTTTGCACAAACTTTGATGGTGCCGCGGCTCCCCTTGAGGAACCACCGACACATTCAGAGCTATATTCGGGCCGCACGCGCTTGTAGCTCAGTTGGATAGAGCGTTGGATTCCGGTTCCAAAGGTCGGGGGTTCGAATCCTCCCAAGCGCGCACTTCGCCGCCAGGCGACGAGAAGCCTGCCATCTTCGGATGGTGGGCTTTTTTCGTTGCTGCCTTTCTAGCAACAGCGTGTGCAATCGATGGGCAGCCGAGAAGCGGTCACACATCGAATTCCGGGGGGCTCTAGCCTCGCATGGAGACGGAATCCACTCGGAAAAGCGAAAGACGTACGGACAGACCTGAGGGCAGGCCGATCCGAACGTGAGGGGGACAGCCGAGCGTTGAGGGGCGCTCGACTGAAGGGGTTTTCACCGCTTCCGAGGGAGTGAAGCCGAATCAGTCAATGAACTGCCGGAGGTATATCCAGAATGATGCCAATTCCTGTAGGGCAGTCTCTCAGGACCCCTCAGGGCCGCTTTTTTTCGTTTTGACGAGAGGGCGTCTCAATTCAGGACAGAATTCAGGGTGTGGTCTCGAATCAGGATCATATCGAGACGTACTTCCCGCAGCCCCCATATGGCATCTTGTCCAAGGCCAAAACGGGTGCGGGGCGCGGCGCTATGGCGCCGCGCCCCGCAAGACACATTGTATACTGGAACCTGATTCAGCCTGAAGCTCGATGGTCAGACTGCCGGGTAATTCCTCGCGTATTCAGGCCGCTACCGGAAGATCTTCCAACTCCCCTTCCGAGGCGGCAACTACGGTTGCGACCGTCGCATCGCCGGTCACATTGGTCACCGTGCGGCACATGTCCAGGATTCGGTCTACACCGAGGATCAGTGCAATTCCAGCCGCCGGGACTCCGACTGACTCAAGGATGATGACCAGCATGATGATGCCTGCCCCCGGCACAGCTGCCGTCCCAATGGAGGCGAGGACAGCCGTGAACACGATGGTCAACTGAGCCGAAAGGTCCAGGTCCATCCCGATCGTCTGAGCGATGAACACAGCGGCCACAGCCTGATACAGACCAGTGCCGTCCATATTGATCGTAGCACCGAGTGGCAGCACGAAAGAGGAAACCTCTTCGCTGACTCCAAGCTCTTTCTCAACGCGCTCCATCGTGACCGGAAGCGTAGCTCCGGAGGAGGACGTTGAGAAGGCCACCAACTGCACGGGCATGAGTGCGCGCGCGAATTCCCCAAAGGAGCGTGGAGTAAAGAACATGGCCAATGACCCATAGGTCAGGATCATGTGCAGGATCAGACCCAGCAATACGACGATACAATAGAATCCGAGGGCTCCCAGCAATTCCATGACCTCACCCAGATCATCCCCCGCTATGCTTGTGATAGTGTCCGCCATGAGGGCAAATACCCCGATTGGCGCCGACAGCATGATGATTTCCACCATCTTGATGATCAAGTCATTCAAGCTGTCGAAAAACTCGAGCAGCGGTCTCGATTTTTCCTTCGGTATCATCAACAGAGCGATCCCCGCGAAGATGGCGAAGAACACAATCTGGAGCATATTGCGGTTATTCGTCGCGGCAAAGAAAACGTTGCCCGGCACCATGTTGACCAGTGGTTCCAAGGGGCCGCGATCAGCAGCCTTGGCCGCCGTTGCTACTCCGGCTTCAGCTTGATCAGAAAAGGTGGCCTCCAACTTTTCTCGCATATCCTGCGGCACACCGTCTCCCGGTTTCATCAGGTTGACCAGGACGAGGCCGATACACAGGGCCACAACGGTCGTCCCGATATAGATCGCTATCGTCTTTCCCCCTATCCGGGAGAGCTTCTTCATGTCCGAGAGAGATGCCACTCCCGTAATGAGCGATGCCAATACAAGCGGCACGGCGATCAGCAGGAGCAGACGAAGGAATATCTGCCCCCAGGGTGCGATCCAGTCGCCGGTAAATTCACTCCACCCTTGTGCGGCCGCGAGTATTCCAAAAAGGAGCCCGAGTACCAGACCGAGGATGATCTGCCAGTGGAGTTTCTTGTACCAGGGAGTTGCCATGGTGGATTCGTTCATTGGGTGAAAGAAATGGGCTTCCTGCATTTGCAGGTAATTTGGGGGGATACTCTACTCCCCTGAAAGGCTGCCCTAAGAACGGCCCGCCTCATCGCCAAGTCAAGGCCGAATCGCCGCAGACGATCAACGCCCCAAAGTCAGGCGCACCGATGCAACCGGAACGGGCCGGCCGTCGGGGTCCCAGGAGAGGCCCATCCGCGTGTCCAAGCGATCTGCTTGCCTGTCGTTGAACAGCTTTGCACTGACCGCTGCGTCGATACCCGCAATAATATGGTTGAACACCAGCAGGGTCGAAATACGACTCGCTTTACGCAAGAGATCCTGTGAATCGGCGTGATCTCGCGCATACGCATAGAACGTCTCGGTGACGTTGGGCTTGGACCCGTTCGGACCCGTCAATTCTGGATCGATGGTCGATAGAAACCCGTCGTCATTCGCTCTCCAGGCTGGATAGTCATCCCAGCCGGGCGCGAACTGAAAGTACTTCCCGATCAGCTCGTAGTATTGCTGATCTCCGAAGTCTGGCAATTGGTGGGAGAATGCTGCTCCAGTTTCAGGGTGAAACGCCTGTCGCTCAATAGCGGTGATCTGATTGAACATCTCTTGTATGCGATCGCGATCGGCAGCACTCCAATCCGATGGCCGCGTCAGATCGATGCCCGACACCACATTGACCGGAGGAGCCGTGATCGTGCCAGCTTGCTCATCGATCAAGTATTCCCGGTAATCGTTCAGCCAACTGGCATACTTTGCAGGATCCCACTGAGCGTGAGCAAAGGCACGGAAGGCATCCTCGCCGTCCAGGCCGTTCTGGCGGATTACTACGTAACTGGTGATAATGGCTGCCTCAAGACCAACGGCGACCAGCGCTTTGATCCGCTGCCCATTCAACCATTGTCCCGCGCCCGGAAGCAGTGCGGAAGCGCCAAATGCGAGGGCCACGTTCCGTTCATCGGCGGCCTCGGATCGCGACCCGGGACCATCGAAGCTCGGATCCAGAATCAAGGCTCGCAACGCTCCAGAGGAAATGTCTGACGCTTCCATCGCTAGCACGCCAGTCGGGATCGCTGCCCGATCCGACTCAGCCGGGAGCGAGCGCTCCGCGATGCCCTGGGCGCCGGCCGTCAATCCCGATATGCTCCATACAGCCAAGACGACCCAAACAGCCAGCAGTCTCCAGTTGGATACACGCATCAGGAATTGCCCTCAATCAGTGATTCCACCGTTCCACGAAAGAAATCATAGTCTCGCGCTCCAAGCAGATAGCGCCGCACGACCCCTTCTCTGTCGATTACGAAAGAAGAGGGCCTGATGACAAAAGCACCGGTGAAGGGCTGTGGCAGTTCAGTGCCGAATGGCAAAACACGGCTTTCCGTCTCTAGCGGAAGCTGGTTCTCAAAAGCCTGCAGCAGAGCTGGGGCTTCATCTGAAATAGAGATGATGGACAGGTCGTCGGGGAATTCCCGGTTGAGCCGGTTCAGGTCCGGGATCTCGTCCCGGCAAGGTGCGCACCAGGTGGCCCAGAAATTCAGGATGACCACCTTACCCCGGTAATTTGCCAGGCGATCTTCCTCTCCGGTATCCACATTCGCGAAGACGAATTCGGGGGCCTCCACTTCGATGTGTACATCCTGGTAGCTTCCCGCCGTAGCTACCTGCTGGCGCTGCGATCCGATGTCCACCACTTCTTGCGTCTGGCACCCGAGGACCAAGAGTCCGAGCGCTGAGAAGATCAGCAACACCGAAAGGATGGTGCCCGCCCATTCCATGAAGTCACGCGGAGCCCCGGCCTCCCTGCCGCTATAAAGCATGCGCAGGAAAATGAGACCCACGACAATCATCACGATGCCCATTCCAAAAACAAACGTGGGGGTCATACTGGAAGAAATATGGGATTGATGGAGCAGTACGGCTCTGGACCTGGATCAAGACCTGAACCGGGGTCTGGACTCCGAACATACCCCGTCGCCCTTGTTGCGTTTCGGGAATTCGGTCAGAACTGGTCAAATCCGAACAGCACCCCGAAGTGCCACTGCCACTCTTTGCCGTAGCGAACGCTCTGCCGCCCGTCAGGGGTCACAAAGCCTTCGTCCAACTCGAAATCGAATTCATCCATGCCATAGGCTGCGCTGACAAAAAGGGCTGTCGGCAACAAATAGAATGACCCCAGACCTACGCGAACTTCGGCACCCACATCTTTTCGCATATTCGACAGTCCCGGGAAGGCGCCTGACCAAGCCATGGCTGCATCCGCGAAGATGCGGCCATATACCTTGCCGAGATACAGGAACTGAGCGTGTTTACTGATGCGGGGAGCGATGGGAAACAGGTAAGAAATACCCGTCCACCACGTTTCGTTGCCTCCCAATGCATAAAAAGGATAACCACGTGCCCCTGTCATTCCACCCACAAAGTCGTTGTAGAAGTCGTCTACCTCCTCTCCCAGGATCGTGCTGGCGCGCATTCGAAATCCAATGCCGTGCGTGCCTGGTCCCGTCCAACCGGGTAATCGCATTCCGCCCCTTGCGGTAAATGTGAACCGATTCACACGATTGGATGCGTACACAGGCTGCAGAATGCCATCCGAAATATCGAAGGCCTCCAGAAGACGACCGGTCTCCGTATCGAATTCCAGCTCGGCCCGAATACCGTCCGGTACGACATCACTGTTGATGTGCGGGTGGAACCCTTCGAAGGTCCATCGTGCTGTCCAGGCACGACCGATGAAATAGCGTGACGAACTCGAGGGAACAGTCAGGTCCAGCTCCTTGGAAAAGAAACTGTTGGTCTTCACCCGGTACGGGCTGTATCGATACCCCAACTCTGCCAGCATCGAACGACTGATCTTGCTGCGCGTGAGTAGATTCACCTCCCACAGGTTGTAGGTCAGATCGCCGAAGGTGGACTCGGGGAAACAGGCCGTGCACGGGAATTCTTCGATTTCAAGGCCGTTCTCGACTTGGCGTCGGATGTTGAATACCTGGGCGGATATATGCGGATTCCAACGGCCCTTGATGAAAGGAAGCCCGCGCGAATAATCGATCTGCAGGAATCCATCTCGCTCCAGATCCAGCAGGTTGGCAGGCGAAAAGAAATCACCCGGCGATGAGGCATCTGTTGATCCGGGGCCGACCAGCAACCCTCCGAAGAAGCTCATACCGCCCAGGACTTCACGGGTGGAGGCATACATACCGACCTTCGCGTTCCGCCACAGGGTTTCCCCTCGTGTTCTATCCGGCAGGCGTTCATCGGTACGGCTGCGCTCACGGGATACGTACTGATCCACACGCAAAACCGGCAGAAAGCTGATTGACGTGAATACCGGGTCGTATCGAGAGGCTTCAGCCTCCTGTTCCTCGGCGTCGAAAGCACGGATCTCGGAGTCAGCGTCAGAAGGTGGAGCCATCACAACATCGGTCGGCGGTTCGACATCAAATGTGGTCAGAAAAGCCGGCGCCGAATAATTCGATGCGACCATGGCCTCTTCACTACCAACGCGAGCAATATGGTATCCCGAAGCCGTGAAGTCGGAAAAAATGACCGATCCATCGACCTGCGGCTCTGGCATGAATGCACCACCCTGAACGTCGGTAAGTGCGAAGGAGGAGCCATCTTCGTTCAAGCGATACAAGTTGAAGATCCCGGTGCGATCCGAAGCATAGACCAGGCGGCCCAGCGTATCAAAACTCGGGTTACGCTCATCCTCGGGTCCATCCATGATCACCTCAATCACACCCGTGGCCACTTCGACCCGACGAATGTCGCGACCGTGATCACGCTGCCAACCGAAATACAGGTAAGTGCCATCGGGACTCCAGACCGGATCCGTAATCTGTCCACCGTCAGCCTGTTCGGTCAGATAACGCAGATCGGCAGGCTCCATGGGGTCCGAGGCATCCACCGGCATGTCGGCAACGGCGAGATTCGTTGAGCCGTCATTTTGAATGACCATGGCAATCGTCGACCCATCCGGGCTGACATTCGGCATCGATGCTCTCAATCCTTCCGATAAACGCGTCTTCTCTCCCGTTTCCACGTGGACCCTGTACAGATCCAGCACGATGAAGCCTTCACTCGTGTCCCGGGTCTTTGAATACACGAGGTGCTCCCCGTCAGGCGTCCAACTTACAGAACCACTCACTACCGGAACGAGCTTGTGCCCGAGTGAGCACGTGTATCCAATGCCTACACCGTGCTCATCGTGGTCCAGTAAAAGGCGAGCTTCAGCC
>JAURNP010000132.1 GCA_030830105.1 Rhodothermales bacterium
AAAGACGTCTCCGCAAACCAGTCTGAGAAGGATATCCTCGCTTTCTGGCAGGATCAGGACATTTTTGCGCAGAGCATTGCACAGCGAGACGGAGCGCCTTCCTTCACTTTCTACGAAGGTCCACCCACGGCCAATGGGAAGCCAGGTATCCACCACGTGATGGCTCGAACCATCAAAGACACCTTCTGCCGGTTCAAAACCATGCAGGGCTTCCGCGTGGATCGAAAGGCCGGGTGGGATACGCACGGCTTGCCGGTGGAAATCGAGGTAGAAAAGGAATTAGGCCTCGAGGGTCGGCACCAGGTAGAGGAATTCGGCATTGCAAAATACAATGCAGCGTGCCGTGAGAGCGTACTTCGCTACAAAGGGCTCTGGGACGAGCTGACCACGCGCATGGGCTACTGGGTCGATTTGAATGACCCGTATATCACTTTCAAATCAAGCTACATCGAGAGCGTCTGGTGGCTTCTGAAGGAGATGCACAGGAAGGACTATCTGTATCAGGGTTTTAAAATCCAGTGGTACAGCCCTGGCTCCGGTACTGTCCTCTCATCCCATGAAGTGAGTCTCGGGTACAAGGAGGTCCAGGATCCTAGTATTTACACACGATTCCGCTCGACGGAACGTGACGACCTGTACTACCTGGCGTGGACGACTACGCCGTGGACCACCGTGTCCAATGCGGCGATCGCCGTCGGTAAGAAAATCGATTATGTCCGAATCCGGCTGACCACCGAGGACATCGGTGAGCACGAAATGGTGCTCGCGAAGGCGCGCTTGAGTGTTATCAAAGAAGAGTACGAAGTACTTGACGAGTTCAAGGGCGCGGATCTGCTTGGCAAGCGCTATCAGCCATTGTACGATTTCTTCGTTGGCGAGGAGGACACCGAGAATGCGTGGCAGATTGTAGCAGCAGACTATGTCTCGACGGAGGATGGTACGGGCCTTGTCCACACAGCTCCTGCGTTTGGTGCAGAAGATTACGAGACGGGTCAGAAAGAAGGCATTCCCATGCTGAATGCGGTTCAGCCCGACGGCCATTTCCGGGAAGGCTTTGGACTCGTGTCGGGAATGTGGTTCAAAGATGCCGACAAGGTGGTTTCCCGCGACCTGCGGGAACGTGGCCTGATGTATCGCCACGAGACGTATCTGCACAATTACCCGCATGACTGGCGCAAAGGTACACCCTTGATGAGCTATCCGGTAGAGAGCTGGTTTATTCGGACCACGGCCATCAAGGACAGGTTGATGGAGCTCAATGACACCATCAATTGGCAGCCAAAGGGAATCGGTACGGGGCGGTTCGGAGATTGGCTGAAAAACAATGTTGACTGGGCCCTCAGCCGCCGGCGTTACTGGGGAACGCCGCTGCCCATCTGGGAATCAGACGCTCCTGATTCGGAATACATGGAAGTCATCGGGTCCATTGCTGAACTGCGAGAGAAATGTCCAGGGCAGCTGCCTGAAAGCAATGATGATGTCGATTTGCATCGCCCGTTCGTAGACGAGCTGACGTGGCCTGCACCCGACGGTGGAACCATGCGTCGCGTGGAGGACCTGATTGATGTGTGGTTCGACTCTGGTGCCATGCCGTTTGCACAGTGGCATTACCCGTTCGAAAACAAGGAGGTGTTCGAGCGCAATTTCCCAGGCGATTTCATTGCTGAAGGTGTCGATCAGACCCGCGGCTGGTTCTACACGCTGCACGCGATTGCCGCGCTCGTCATGGATGACGTTGCTTACAAGAATGTCGTGGTAAATGGCCTCGTACTCGACGAGAAAGGCGAAAAGATGTCCAAGAGTAAGGGCAACGCCGTTGATCCGTTCCAGTTGATTGAGACCCATGGTGTGGACGTCATCCGCTGGTACATGATGAGCAACACACCACCCTGGGAAAACCTGAAGTTCTCCGAACGTGGCATCGTGGAGACGCAGCGAAAGTTTTTCAA
The DNA here is from genome assembly GCA_030830105.1 of Rhodothermales bacterium. GTDB lineage: Bacteria > Bacteroidota > Rhodothermia > Rhodothermales > UBA10348 > JAAZVD01. The sequence goes on from JAURNP010000132.1 coordinate 1,950, forward strand.
TACCCTGAGCAACGTCTATTCCTTCTTCGCCACCTACGCCAATGTGGACGGTTTCAGCGGCGATGACGCCGTAGCCGTTGCGGATCGACCAGAGATGGATCGGTGGATCCTGTCCCGTCTCCATTCCACGTCAACCGTGGTCAGTGAAGCGCTTGAGGATTATAACCCGACAAAGGCTGCGCGTACCGTCGAGCAGTTCGTGGACGAGCTCTCCAATTGGTACATCCGCCGGAACAGGCGCCGATTTTGGAGTGCGAAGGGCGGCGATGTAGATACCTCGAGCAAGAACGCCGCGTACCATACGGTCGCTGAGTGTCTGTTGGATGTCAGTCGACTCATGGCGCCCATCGCTCCGTTTTACGCCGAGCAGCTGTTCGGAAGCGTAAATGGGGTCATGGGCCAGCATGAGGAGGTGTCTGTCCACTTGACCCGTTTTCCGGAGCCGGAAGAAGGCGTGGAGGTCTATGACAAGGCACTAGAGCATCGCATGTACCTGGCGAGGACGATATCGTCTATTGTGCTGGGTCTGCGTAATGCCGCGTCAATCAATGTTCGCCAGCCACTCCCGCGAGTGATGGTAGTCACCGGCCCGGGCGTAGAGGAAGACGTGATCGAGTCTGTTTCAGCGATCGTCAAGGATGAGATCAACGTCAAGTTGATCGAGTACGTCCACGGGTCGTCATCTGTCGTTACCAGGCAGGCGAAGCCCAACTTCAAGGCGCTGGGTCGTCGTCTCGGAAAGCAGATGAAGGCGGCGAATATGGTGATCCGGAAGATGACCGATGAGGAAATTGATACCTATGTCGACGCTGGCTCCATCACGCTCGAGCTGGACGGACATCCTACCGAATTCGCTGGCGACGACATCGAAGTAGTCAGCGAAGGCATCTCTGGCTGGCTGGTTGGTCAGGAGGGCAAAATTACCGTGGCCCTCGATACAGAGATCAGCACAGATCTGATGAGGGAGGGATTGGCGCGCGAAGTCATCAACCGTATCCAAAACATGCGAAAGGAAGCAGGTTTCGATGTGACGGATCGAATTCATGCCTCGTGGAAAGGAAGTACTTCGATTAGAGAAACCCTGGGCCAACATGGCAAGTGGATTAGGAACGAGACTCTATGTCTGGAGTTGGAACCGTCCGAAAATCCGGAAGGCGTTCTCGTCTCCGAGTTCGACATCAATACAGAGAAGCTGACGATCAGTGTTCGGCTAGCACCCAGTAGCTGATGCTGCACCGTAAACCCGCGTGAAACCATGGCTGATAACAAAAAAGACAGTACTTCGACGGATGCTCCCGCATCACCGTTCAAGGATGCCGAACTCGAGCACTTCAAAGAATTGATCATTACCAAACGCGACAATGCCTCTGAGGATGTGGATCGAATGCGTGCTCAGCTGGCCGATGCGCGTGAGCAGGCAGAAAACGATACCGCATACAGCTTCCACATGGCCGACGCTGGAACGGATGCCATGGAGCGTGAGAAACTGTACCTGATGATTGCCAGGGAGCAGAAATACATCGGATATCTCGATCGTGCTCTCGAGCGGATTGAGAACAAGACGTATGGTATCTGCAAGGTGACGGGTAATAAAATCTCTCAAGAGCGTCTCGAAGCAGTACCGCACACCGAGATTTCAATCGAAGCGAAGCTCGCTCAGAAGAAGTAACGCCCCTCTCGCCGTTACTTCGGCCTCGCATGGAACCAACACCTTCCAAGAAGTGGTTTTCCACCTCCCTGATGATCATGCTTATGGTCGTCATCGTGGATCAGGTGTCCAAGGTTATCGTCCTCAAGACGATGTACAAGGGACAATCCATCCCGGTATTTGGGGACTGGCTTCGGCTGACGTTTACCGAAAATCCGGGAATGGCCTTCGGTATCCAGTTCGGTCCTCCGGCGATGATTACAATCCTGTCGCTTGCCGCGACGCTATTGATCATCGCCTACCTCTACAAAGTAGGGGGGATGTATAAACCGTATCGATACAGCCTGAGCTTCGTCCTGGGAGGTGCATTTGGCAACATCATCGATCGCGTCTTTTACGGAAAAGTCCTCTATAATGACCCGCTTTTTCTAGGTAAGGTCGTGGACTTCATACACGTAAATGTGTGGCGTGGTGTCGTGCCCGAGGGTATTCCTTTTTTGGGCGGAAAGTATCTGGCCCTTTTTCCGATCTGGAATGTGGCCGATATGGCTATCGTTCTTGGCGTTGTGGGTATTCTCTTTTTCCAGCGGCAGTTCCACGAGTTGGCCGAGAAGCAGCTTATCGGAGAGCCAATTGAAAGCGACGAGGTCTCAGCTGTTGAAGGAGGCTCTACGGAGGAAACAACCGTTGAGCCCGAGAGGGAGGCTGACCTACCAGGTCAGCCGAGCAGCGAAGGATAGGATTCGAGGCAGGAGAAGTCGATCAGATCGCTCTAAAAGCCCTGTAGACGGCAAGTCTCCACCGCCGAAATAAATCTCCTCGTCCATCTGGAATCGCCATTCGGCGGTATTCTTCCTGTCCAGCACGTTTACGACATCAGCCCGTAGCTGCAGGGTGTAGTCCCCAAGCCCGAAAGAGTAACCGGCGCTCAAGTCCAGCTGGTGTATAGGAGACAGCTTATGGGACTCTGGATCCGTCAAGTTATATTTGGAGATCTGTCGCTCAACCCGACGGATGGCATCGGCAGACACGCCATTAGCGCGCATCTGATCCAGAAGGGATGAAACGTCGTTGAGGTGAGCACTAAGGAAGTCGTAGTACGCCTTTCTATAGCCCCATTCTCGGCCCCAGATACTTCGCCAGCGGCCGACAAGAACGAGTCGGCTCCAAGGGGCGACGTCGGCAGACACCTCCAGCCGGTAGGGTTCGTTCCACGGCACGGACAGCATGTTGTTGTCGAACAGATTCCGGATCCGGCGCATCGATGTGGTGTGATCGAATCGCACTTTCACATTGCCAAGGCCAACACGTCGTTTGACGCCGCCCGAGAATCCGTAAGAATAACCGCGCGTGTTGTTCAGGAAGTCGGCCTGATCGAGCGATTCTGTTTCCAGAGTGCTTGCTGAATAGTCAACCGACAGGATGTGATACTGACGTTTGTAAAAGGATTCCAACGTGAGCGTCCACTTCGGGTGGGGCAGAATCAGCATTTCCGCGGCAAAATGAGCCGCCTTTGGAGGGGTAACACTCTGATCATTGCCCATCCAGAAACGAGTAGACGAGACGAATGTGCGCGGACTGCGACTACTGATGTCAAACTGGGAAACAAACTGGCGATAAAGCCCGGATCCGAGATATAAAGAGAATCCTCCTACTGGAGTATCGAGCCAATCAAAACGGGCCGAAACACGCGGTTCTGCATACAGCGTTTCGCTTGCCTGAAGCCACGTAAAGCGCGTCCCTGCCTCTACCACGGCGTGATCACCGAATCGTACGCGGTCCTGAATGAATGAACCAAGCCGCCAACCAGATGACTCGTGGAACAGTGGAAACTGCTGTGTTCCTGCCACCGTGAAGCGGCTACCCGTAAGAATCCACTCTGCGCCCAGTTCGAGCTCGTGCCGAGTGCCCGGGAAGTAATCGAGATTCGCATCCAGTGCTACTTCGTAGATACGGTTGCCATCATCTTCGGTGGAGACTGAAGAGGCGGCGTCTGAAGCATCGAAATCGTGTTCCAGACGATAAAACGAGGCTCTAGCACCTAACGAAGTCAATAAACGAGCCGATCGGACATCGGATACGCGGAATTGCGACATTCCATTCTGCCAAAAATAGATGTCTTTGAAGGTGTTTCGCACCGCACTGCCATCACCATCCGTAAGCAAATCGATGTCAGTCAGATTATTGCCAAGGCTGGAGCGTCCCCAATAAGAGGAAGCCGTGATCGTGCGCAGGCCGGACTGGATCTTCGTAGCAGCGTGGATATCCGCAAACTGAATAGCTGGATTGCCGCTGGACGGGAAATTGGCGAAGGGAGTATTCTGCTCTGCAAAGGCAGATAGGAGAAACGTATCGATTACGTTCCAATCATCCATCAAACGCGCAAGTGAGGGAGGAGCCATCAGGCTCCAGGTACCTATTCGAGCTGCGCTCAGCGTGGTAACTTTGGACCCCGAAGGCCGCAACCAGAACCCAGTGTGACGCGCATTGGTGGATAATGGATCTACCTGGACCGTGAACTGGCTGTTGCTTCCGGTCGAAGAAACGCGGTTTTGTGGAGCCCGCAGGTCGTGCTCGGCCGATATGATGCCTGAGATCTGAGAACCAAGCGGTGCACCGAATCCTGCTTTGTTGACGGTAATCTTCCCAAGTGCAAATGGACTGAAGGGTCCGATGAATGAGGCAACATTCAAGGGCAAGAAAACGGGAGCGCCATCTAATCGAAATTGATGTTCGCCGGCTTCACCTCCCTGGATATGGATATCGGCAGTGGCATCGTTGACACGAACTCCGGGAAGGGCATCCAAGCCACGAATGAGCCCGGACGTACCGGCTACCAGCTCACTGGTGACCTCCTCCTGTGAGGCCTGAGGCGCTCCTAAAAGGGTAGAAGAGGGCATCATTCCAATTCCGTCCACAATCACCTGCGAAATCAGGATCGGCTGACCGGACTCGAGTACTACTTCTATGCTTTCACTGGTGCCAGCTGCAATGGTGATGGCTTGCTCCCGCGTAGCATAGCCCATGTGACTGACTCTGACACTGTAATTGCCAGCCAGCAGGCGCGGAAAAATGAAGAGGCCATCCAGGTTGGCGACACTGACGCGGTTTACGTCCGCTATCAAGACATGAGCATGTGAAAGCGGTTGTGCTGTATCCCCATCAAGTACAATCCCTCGCAGGTTTCCGTACTGCCCTGGACCTTCCGTCGCGATCTCCAGCACGTACAGACCATTGGAACGGCGCACATAGTCCAACCCTGTTCCTTCCAGAAGACAAGCCAGAATGGCTTCGGTTGAGAGCTGTTCGGCAACACAGAATGAGCGTTTCCCCTGTGTAAGGAGCGGATCCCAGGAGATATCGAGGCGAGTGACTTCCTGGAATTGGCGTAGAGCCTCATCAAGTCCCACGCCTCGCCAAGCCATTGTATAGCGTGCATCTTCGCTCCTTTCCTGGGCACGTATCTCCGTAACACCTGGAGACAGGAGAGCCAGCACCGCCAGAAAGGCGGCCAGACGGGTTGCAACCCGTACTAGTGACAGGAGGTTGCTGGCTGGCGCAGTCAAGCTGGATGAACGGTAGAAGGGTAGCGGGATTGGAGCGACGGTTGACGTGACGTTTCAATCGCTAAATATACTGAAACGGCCGCAAAGCTATTGTCTGCCAATGCTAAGCAACATACGGCCCTCTGTTCCGAGCGCTACAAAAACAAAAAAGCCGACGGGAGCGAACCCATCGGCTATCAATTCAGACCTGTCGTCAAGAGGATCAATCCAGATACATCTCCAAACCGTTGGCCGTCGGGCGATATCGTACGCTGATTGTTGCAGCAATGTCACCGATGAATTCAGAAGCGCTAGACACTTCCGTTCGGTGAATGGTCACGGGGCGAAGGCGGATGGAGGCGGGCGCTTTGATTTCAACGTCGAAACGGCGCTCTACATCGTCGATAATGGTTCCAATCAGTTCATTATCGTAAGAAAATCCACCATCGCGCCATGCAAGACGATAAGCCGGGTTTGTCTCTACTGGCGTCAGGGCCAGTGGCGAAACAGTGATGGCTTGACCGGGCTCGACAATCGACTCGATTGATTCGTTGGCTACCGCAACGCGTCCCGATTCCACGATTACGTGGGTTGACTCAGAAAGGCTTCCAGGCCAGGAGCGAACATTGAAGCTCGTACCGAGGACAGTAGTCTGTGCATCGACCGTGCGAACCACAAACGGTAGGGAAGACTCTTCCACATTGAAGAAAGCCTCTCCATGTAGAACAACGGTGCGGGTGTCTGTTCCGAACGCTGCCGGGACAGTCAGGCGCGAACCAGCGGCCAACAGAACTTCAGATCCATCGGATAATGTGACATGATCGGCTATGGCACCCGGCGCTGCTCGATAATGATCTGCATTGGGTGACAGGGCCATCGACAGACCTACGACCAGAGCCGCTGCTACAGCTGCAAAGCGATAGGATACCGAGGAGAAAAACTCGGCTGAACGGACGAGACGCA
>JAURNP010000133.1 GCA_030830105.1 Rhodothermales bacterium
TGATGTCACCGGTAACTTTCAGCTGACCTTCCCCAATGCGCTCTACACCAACGCTGGAAAATGTCAGGGTCGGGAAGTTCTCTGAATCGAAAAAGTCCCCCGAACGAAGGTGTCCGTCACGATCCGCATTGCCGGTATCTACAGAACCAGACTGAATCGTAGCGGAGAAGCTGCCACCGGCGAGATCGCCATTTTCTCCCTGTACAATCGTGCCGCTGAATTCGTTGAAGGCGCCTCGCACTTTGGCGAACATCATGTGCTTTACTACGAACCCAACCTGCGTGTGGGCCGGGTCAATCTGCCAGGTCGTTGTGGTCTGTGTATCTGCGGTGGTATTCATGGGTACCTCTTTGCGAGCTGTGTCGACGGGTGACGTAAAAATGAGCGTTAAAACAATTAGTGTGTGTTTAAACATGTGTGTTACAACACCTATAGGTGCAAAAAAAGTCATGGTTGATTTTGGGCTGCTTTCAGCAACGTGGATAGTGTTTGTAGGTCTTCAGGCGAAAGGTGGCCAAACTGAGATAGATGCATGTCCTGGATCGGTTCGTCCAGACTAGCCAGCAATTCCAACCCCTTCTCGGTGATCCGTGTAGTTATATATCGCCTGTCATCGGGATTTTCGTCCTTCTGAGCGTAACCGGCACGTGTGAGCCGATCAATCAGTCGCGTCGCATCAGGGACAGGAGCAATCATACGCGCACCCACATCATTACGGCACAGGCCCGTTGAACCGGCCCCCCGAAGGATGCGAAGCACGTTGTACTGCTTCATGGTCAAGCCGTGCGTCTTCAGGCCTTCGGCCAAGAAATGCTCCAAGCCTGCAGCTGCACGAAGAATCTCTAAGGAGACTTCCTCTTCCAAGCGCAATTTGCGCCTGACGGCAGATGATTTGTCTTGAAGTTTTGGCATGACCCTTTCATCATACGTGTTGCAACACCTAATGTCAAAACGGTGTCTAGGCAACCTGGAAGCGCTTCGATCGTTTTGAAAGGCCCGCGCCCGCCAGAAGACTCATTCATCCGGCTTTTTGACCTCCCTCATCCAAGACGCCCATGAACGCTCTCGTTGATTTCAATACCGTCCCTCAGCTGTTCAATCGTCTGGTCGACTATCACGTCGGAAAAGATCAGACCGTCCTCCGTTTCGTGGACAAGGACTCGAAAGAGTGGATGGACATCAAGTGGCCACAATTCAGGGACCGAGCTCGCGCTATGGCCGGCTACTTGTACGCGCAGGGCGTCCGGCCTGGAGACCGTGTGGCAATTCTGTCAGAGAACCGACCAGAGTGGGCCTACGCAGATATGGCGACCCAGCTACTGGGCGCCGTGAACGTTTCGCTCTACACGACCCTTCCTCCCAAGGAAGTCAGCTACATCGTCCACGACTCGGGCGCATCGGTCTTTATTGTCTCGACCAAAATCCAGCTTCGCAAGGCACTCCAGATTTACGACTTGTGTCCCGAGCTCAGGAAAATCGTCTCGATGGTTTCTCCACCGGACGACCTGGAGAACACAGAGCATGTGGATGTCTTCGACGAAGCCATGGAAGGTGGCTTCGAGTACTACGAGGAATTCGAAGACGCAATTCAAGCCAACGAGCGAGCGGTCAAACCAGAAGACCTCTCCGTCTTGATCTACACCTCGGGTACTACAGGTAATCCCAAGGGAGTCATGCTCACGCATCGCAACCTGTGTGAGAATCTGAAATCGGCCCTGCAGCGCCTGAGACTGCGTGAGGGCGGTCGTCACCTGTCTTTTCTACCACTCTGCCACTCGTTTGAGCGACTGGGAGGATACCTGGGGACACTCGCCAGCGGCATGACAATCTCGTACGCACGCAGCATTGATACCGTGACGCGGGACATCCTGGACGTCAAGCCGACCGTGTTGCTGTCTGTACCGCGGCTGTACGAAAAGATCTTCAACGCTGTCAGCAAGTCGGTGGAAGAAGCAGGGGGCGCCAAAAAGAAAATCTTTGTCTGGGCGCAGGGTGTCGGCTTCCGCTATAATCTGAAAAAGGCCCGTGGAGAACGTATCGGACCGATATTGTCCGCGCAGTACAAGGTGGCCTTCAAATTGGTATTCGCAAAACTGCACGAAAAACTGGGCGGCCATATCGAGTTCGGTGTCTCGGGTGGAGCGGCACTTCCAAAAGCCATCGGCGAGTTCTTCTTTTCAGCTGGCATCCCCATTGTGGAGGGGTACGGCTTGACAGAAACGTCCCCCGTGCTGTCCATCTCACCGTTTGATGATCCGCAGTATGGAAAAGTCGGTCACATCATTCCGGGCGTGACCGTTGCGATCCAGAATCCGGACACGAGTGAAATCCTGGGCGAATTGCTAGGCGACAACTACCCGAGCTCGCTGACAACGGAGCCGGGAGAAATCATTGCCAAGGGCCCCAACATCATGAAAGGATATTGGAATAAGCCTGAGGTCACCCGGGAAGCCATCGACGCCGACGGCTGGTACCATACCGGAGATATCGGTCGATTCGACGGCGGTTTCCTCATGATCACAGACCGCATCAAGCACATGTTAGTCTCGGCGGGCGGCAAAAACATCTATCCGGGGCCGATCGAAGAAGGCTTCAAGCACGAGCCATGGATCGATCAGCTTATGGTCATCGGAGAGGCGCGCGAATTCCTGACGGCGCTGGTCGTACCGGACGAAGAAGTCATCCGCAGCTATGCCAAGGAGCATAACCTGGCCGCCTCAAGTTTGGCGGAAATCCTTGCAACGGAGGAAGTGCAGCGCGTCTTTGATCAGCTCTTCCGCTCCTACTCCCGGACCGCGGCAGCACATGAAAAGATTCGCGGCTTCCGACTGGTGAACGAGCCCTTCTCTATCGAGAATGGCATGATGACGCCCACGATGAAACTCAAGCGTAAGGTGATCAAGGCCAACTACGGCGAGCTCATCGACAGCATGTACGCCAACGTCACTTGAGAACGAGCATCGAACGGGTTCGGTTGGCGCCTTCTGTTCGTAAGTGATAGAAGTACACGCCGCTGGCGAGGGACGAGGCATCGAAAGAAACGGTGTGCCATCCGGTTGACCGATGCCCTTCTACCAGAACGGCCACGCGACGCCCCATGAGATCGTAGACCTTCAATGAGACAGGTGCCGAAACGGGAACGGCATATCGAATGGTCGTCTGCGGGTTGAATGGATTCGGATAATTGGGTGCCAAAACCACTTCCGTTGGCACAGTAGCATCCGATTGCGTTGAGACGCCAGAGACCACGGAAACGGAAATGATGCCCGTGTCGCTACCTCCCATGCCGTCGACGAGCGTGTATGAAAATGTGTCCACTCCAGAATATCCTGAATCTGGGATGTATCGGACTTGCAGGTCATCCATCAACTGTACCCTTCCACCGGAAGCAGACCCAATCTCAGAGACATACAGGGCATCGCCGTCGGCGTCCGAGTCGTTAGCCAGAATATCGAATTGGATGAACCCTCCCGTAGACACGGAAACATCATCCGGAGCGGCAACAGGGTTCGTATTGGTCGGGACGAAGTGAACCGCATCTGCTCTTTGGCTCCGGATAGCCCCTGTTCCATCAATGGCGCGAACGGACATCCAAGCACTTCTCCCACTCACCCACCCGGCATCCAGCTCTACCGAAGATTCCGATCCGGTGTGAACCACACTCCACGTATTGTCCTCGCCCAACAACATCAGCTCGTATGTGGATGCACCTGATATCGTATTCCAGGTAGCCGTCGCCTGACCGGACGACGAGACATCCAGCGCCAGATCCAATCGTTCTGAAACCGTGAAGGGCTCACTGACCACCGATTGTCCATCACGGGTCAGACGAATCTGTGCCAAGCCGAGGGGCGCCTCGGGGACAACAAAACTCGATGCAACACGCGTCAAGCTGCTGTTCCCATGAAACGATGTCCACGTGGTTCCGCCATCCAAGGTATATGCGACATCATCGACACCGCGTTCGTCTCCCTGATGATGGGAGTCCCAGAACACGGTCCTGTTCTGATTACTGAAGAACGCTTCGCCCCCAATCGGATGGGTAATGACCAATTCATCCAACATAAACGAGTAGACGAGATAGAAGTCCTGCGGGCCAAATGGCACCGCCGTACCACTGATTCGCGCCGTAACGGTACCAGACCCGGGAGCTTCAATGACGACCTGCTCAACGTTGTTGAACGAATCGACGCCTTTGGTTGCGGATGATGCCGCCTCCGAGGGCGTCGTATCCAATACCCAAGGAAGGTGGTCATCAACGCCGTCCGACACAACGAGGTCAAGGTCATTCACCAGCGCAGGTGCAGCGTACGCAGAGGCTTCCCTGTCATTCCAATACACCATGATTTTCACTCGAGCCACGGACTTCCCATCGATTTCGCTCGGAATCTGGATCGGAATGTCAACCTGACCCGCGTGATCAACTTGTCCCATCTCGTAACGGGAATTGGAAATGACCTCTGAGGCGCGACGCGCATTCACCAACCCCCAGCCCACTTGGAACGAAGGTCCCGGGTCAGTGACATAGTCGGCGGTGTTCATCAGAACAGCCTTAATCAGACCCGCATCCGGACTGGCACCGCCATTCTCGTTACGAAACTGTTCTACCAGCAACGCAGCCACGCCCGAAACGGCCGGCGCGGACTGACTTGATCCCTGTTTCCTACCGTACCGATTCAAGGAAATGGCAGAATAGACACGATTTGTGGCTACGACATCGGGTTTGGTGCGGCCGTCTCTTGCGGGGCCATACGAAGGAGCGGCCGAAGGATTAATGGGACCGCTGTAGCGGCCCACAACCAGTGTGTTTTTGGCCGCTCCATAGGACGGATTCAGCATGAGATAGTTGGCCGGGTAACCCGTCTGGGTCCCGCCAGAGTTCCCTGCGGAAAAAACAGAAAGCAACTGTGTTTCTTCCCGAAGAAGACGATCAATCGTCTGGCTGTTGATGTTGTAGCGTCCCTTCTGTTCGTACCAATCTCTGTACACAGGATCAGAGGTGTTCCAGGAATTGCTGGAAATCACCATCGGATCCGATTGCTCCAAAGCAAGTGAAAACGGTGCCTCAGTTCGCATCGTATAAACCTTGACTCCCGGCGCCAACCCTTCGAAACGCGGTTGCAAGGACCCATCTCCAGCCAGAATACTCGTGGTATGGTTTCCATGGGTAGTAGTATTGCCATTGTTGCTAATTCCCGGGTCCAGAATGGTATGCCTTCCGCGCAGATCCACATGCGTCTGGCCTTGATATACAGCATCTCCCACCCCTACGGTCACGCCAGACCCGGTAAGCCCTGGGTTGCCAAGCAAATTGGACTTAATCACATTGGCACGGATCTGCGTGACCTGAACGTCCGACGGATAGGCCTCTTCATAGTCACTGGCCATTCCCAGACTTTCGACTCGACGCTCAAATGAATGCGGCTCGACACGGTGAATGAAGGGCCACGTTGTGACCTCTTCAATCGTATCGGCAGACATTTCGGCTGTAAAGTGATTGGAGCGCTCATGCATCGATACATTCGATGCCCCTGGGAGCGAACGGAGTTCTGCAAGCACATCGCTTGCCGCCACGTACTGGGAATAACTGGATCGGATCACATAGCGATCGAAGTCGTGGTCCCTTACCTCCCTAAGAAAGGAAGGTGCCATTTTATGTTCAGCCTCAGCGGTACCGAACGCGACAAGTCCAACATCCAAGAGCTCGGAAACCAACACCCGTGAAGAGACCTGCGCGACGTAGGCGTTCTCGGGCACATAATGCTCCAGATGGATACCCTTCTGAGCTAATCTCTGACGTTCTTCGCTAGAAAGGATATTCTCAAATTGGAGGAAAAGATGATAGGATCCTTGGTACTCGACACGACCACCAGCTGCATGAAAAACTTCATTAGCCGCTTCCACGGCAGTCTTGGAAACCTGCCCTGATTGAACGGCATCAAGTGACAGCTCACCGTACTCGGTACGAAGAGGGGTTTGTGAATGTGCGTCTTGAAAAACGAGGCCAACAGCAAGCAGAAGGCCCGCAATTATCCTCAGATGGCGGAAATTGAACCACATCGGCGTCATTTTGCCAGGTTTGTCAAAAGAATTATTTCAGAGGAGCCAGGGGCCCGATACCTGTTAATTTCGAAAATAAGCACCTGAAAATATCCCCATTCATCGAATCAACCCCTTGCTCAACGGACCGAGGTCAACGATCCCTCGATTTTGTATTGATCGAATTACCTATTCTATCGGCCCACCAAACACATTATGATTAATGGAAGGCCCCAAGCACGTTACCTACACGAAAGCGGACGACGCGTATTTTGAGCAGCGAAAACTTCGACGATTTGCAGGCGTCTGGTCATTATGGGCACTCGGAGTAGGTGCCGTCATCTCTGGGGATTTCTTCGGGTGGAATTTCGGATTGGAAGCAGGCGGATTCGGCGGCCTGCTCGTGGCAACGGTCATCGTAGCCATCATGTACATCGGGATGTGCTTCTCGATTGCGGAAATGAGTCCTGCCTTGCCACATACGGGCGGAGCCTACTCGTTCGGAAGAACAGCCATGGGTCCGTGGGGCGGCTTCATTACAGGGCTGGCCGAAAGCATGGAGTACATCCTGACACCGGCGGTTATCGTCGTTGGCATTGGTGGGTACATGGGCTCCATTGCCAATGATATGATCGGACTCGAGCTCTCTGCTCCGATATGGTGGGCTATTTTCTATGCCATCTTCGTTGGCATGAACGTTTTGGGTGTTGAGGTAACCTTCCGATTCACCATTTTCATCACCTTCCTGGCACTGGCCATCCTGCTGGTATTCTGGATCGGAGCTATTCCTCATTTCAGTTGGGAGTATGCGTTGAATATTGAGCCAGAAGCAGGTGGTACTCGCTGGTTTCCAAGAGGGATGTGGGGCATATCAGCTGCACTGCCATTTGCGATATGGTTTTATTTAGCCATCGAGCAGCTCCCCCTCGCTGCTGAGGAATCGCATGATCCCAAGCGTGACATGCCTCGTGGCATGTTGTGGGGAATCGGAACCTTGATCGTCGCATCTGTCCTGACGCTCTTTCTCAACGCAGGTATCGCCCCAGGTTCAGCCGTTGTAGGTACTTCGGATGAACCGTTGCTGCTTGCTTTCCGAACGATTTTCGGTGAGGGAGTGGGGGCGTCTCTACTGGCGATGGTCGCCGTTGCCGGTTTGGTAGCGAGCTTTCACACCATCATATACGCCTACGGCCGTAACATCTATTCGCTGAGTCGAGCTGGATACTTTCCAAAGTGGCTCTCCGTCACTCATTCAACTCGTCAGACGCCGTACATCGCCTTGATTGCGGGAGCGCTGAATGGCTATCTAGTGGCCTTGATCATCGAATATGGGTCGTCCTTTTTCGGCCGGGTGCCTGTTGGGGCGGTTCTGCTGAACATGGCTGTCTTTGGAGCTGTAATTGCCTACATCATGCAGATGATTGCCTTCGTCAAGATCAGGGATATGGACCTTGAACGTCCGTATGTGAGTCCATTGGGCAAGCCCGGAGCTATCCTGGCCGGTATTATTGCAGCCGTCACCCTTGTCTTCCTCTTCGTGAATCCTGACTACCGGCCTGGTGTCTACGGAACAGCCATTTGGTTTGCCGGCGGCGTGGCGTACTTCTGGCTCTACGCCAGGCACCAGATGATTCTCTCACCAGAAGAGGAATTCGCAATGCAGCACCGGGGGGAACAGTCATGACACTATTACCCAAGGGAATGATGAACTTCGATGAACTCACACGTCAGGTGAGTGAGGGAATAATCGATACCGTGCTGGTGTGCTTTCCGGATATGTTTGGCAGGCTGGTTGGCAAGCGGTTCCATGCACGATTCTTTGTGGAAAAGGGGTTCAAGGAAACCCATGCCTGTGACTACCTGCTGGCCGATGACATCGATATGGAACCGGTACCCGGATATGAAGCAGCAAACTGGGCCGCCGGCTACGGAGACTTCACGATGCAACCGGATATGTCTACGCTCAGACGGATTCCGTGGCTTGATGGCACCGTCATGGTGCTCTGTGATGTAGTAGATCATCATCACGAACCAGTACCTCACAGTCCGCGCGCCATTTTGCGACGTCAGATCGAGCGTTTGACCAAGCGAGGGTGGACGGCTATGAGCGCATCAGAGCTTGAGTTCTACCTGTTCGATGAGTCATTCAGAGCTATTTCTGATCGAGGATTTCGCAATCCACGGACCTCAGGTACGTACATCCAAGACTACCACATCCTCCAAACTACTCGCGAAGAACCTGTGTTGCGGGCCATGCGCAACGGACTCGAGGGGGCGGGGATTCCCGTCGAGAACTCAAAGGGAGAATGGGGGCCGGGCCAGGAAGAACTCAACATCGAATATTGTGAAGCGCTTGACATGGCAGATCGTCATGTCATCATGAAGAACGGCATGAAAGAGATCGCCGACGAACAGGGAAAGGCGATTACCTTCATGGCTAAGTGGAACGACGAGCTGGCCGGAAACAGTTGCCATATCCATATGTCGTTGCAAGACGAATCCGGAAGCAATGTGTTCTTCGACCCGGAGCAGCCTCACGGCATGTCGGCTGTCATGCAGCAGTTCCTGGCCGGACAGCTGGCCCACGCCGAAGAAATAACCTACTTCCTTGCTCCGTTCATCAATTCCTACAAGCGATTCCAGGCTGGCACGTTTGCACCAACAAAAACGGTCTGGTCAATTGATAATCGCACTGCAGGATTCCGCCTTTGCGGAGAACAGTCTCATGGGATTCGGATCGAGTGTCGCATTGGTGGAGCCGATCTCAATCCGTACCTCGCGTTTGCTGTCCTGATTGCAGCTGGTCTCGAAGGGGTTGATCGCTCCATGGAGCTTGAGCCAGCCTATAAAGGCGATGCATATTCGGGCGACGCGTTGCAGGATGTACCCAGGACCCTTCGGGACACTATTATTTGTATGGAGCAGTCGACCTGGCTGAGGGATGCATTGGGCGAGGATGTGATCAATCACTATCTCCACACGGCCAGGTGGGAGCAAGGTGAATATGATCGTCGTGTCACAGACTGGGAACTGCAACGAGGGTTTGAGCGGAGCTGACCTATGATGGATGTCCTCGTTAGTCGCTCGCCAATCGACGGAAGTCTTGTCGCTGAGCGCCGTATCGCTTCGAGCGATATGATCGATCGTATTCTCGTGGATGCGCGCACGGCTCAAAAGGCATGGTCGAAGACCACTATTGCAGAAAGGGCGCAACGGTGTGAAGCCATCGTCGATTCGATGCTTGCCATGCGAGACGACATCGTCCCTGAATTGAGCCGACAGATGGGGCGACCGATTCGCTATGGCCACGGGGAGTTGAATGGCTTCGAAGAGCGTGCTCGCTACATGATTTCCATCGCAGAGAAATCGTTGTCTCCGGTAGTGATTGAGGAAACCGATGCCAAACAACGATGGATTTCCCGTGAGCCAATTGGACTCCTTTTTGTCATTGCACCATGGAATTACCCCTATCTGACAGCCGTAAATTCCGTAATTCCAGCGCTGATGGCCGGTAATGCTGTACTTCTAAAGCATGCGCCTCAAACCCTGCTCGTGGGGGAACGCTTCCAACAGGCCTGCGACGCAGCCGGCCTGCCTCCCGGTCTATTCACCAATATCGTGCTCTCCCACGATCAAGCCGATCATCTCTTGGAGCAAGGACGGGTAGACCGCGTCCATTTCACCGGTTCGGTGGCCTCCGGGAAAATTGTGGAAGCAGCTGCAGGAGGCTCCTTCGTCGGGGTCGGTCTCGAGCTCGGAGGCAAAGACCCTGCCTATGTCCGTGAGGATGCGGATGTGCAAACGGCAGCAGACAGCTTAGTCGATGGCGCTTTCTTCAACTCGGGACAGAGCTGCTGCGCGGTCGAACGAATTTATGTCCATCATTCGCTATTCGAGGCTTTCGTCAAGTCGGCTGTAGCGCTGACCCAAGCTTATGTCCTCGGAAACCCCCTGGATACCGGTACAACGCTCGGTCCCATGATATCCACCTCTTCGGCAGACGTTGTACGGCGCCAGATAGAGGATGCCTGCTCGGCCGGAGCACGGGCCCTGATCGATGCTGACACCTTCGCCAACAACCAAGCTGGAACACCCTATCTGGCGCCTCAAATCCTGATCGATGTTGATCACTCCATGTCCGTCATGAAAGAGGAGTCCTTCGGACCTGTTGTGGGCATTATGTCGGTCTCGGACGACGAGGACGCTATTTCTCTCATGAACGACAGCCTTTATGGATTGACTGCGTCGGTGTGGACGCAGGATAAACGTGCCTTCGAACGCATCGGAAGAGAGCTCGAAACAGGAACGGTGTTCATGAATCGGTGTGACTACCTCGATCCAGCACTCTGCTGGACAGGTGTCAAACAGTCCGGGCGAGGCGTCACCTTGTCGGAGGTCGGCTATCAATGCCTCACCCAACCTAAATCCTACCACGCCCGTACGTCATGAAGCATGCCAACTGGTCCTACCCCACGCCCATCCGATTTGGCGTAGGTCGCCTTGCCGAGTTAGCAGAAGTTTGCGATGAACACGGCATCAATCGACCGCTTTTCGTGACCGATCGGGGATTGGCAGACCTCGACATGACCAGGGAAGCTATCGAATCAATCAGGTCTGGAAAGAGAACGGTCAGTGTGTTTTCTGACGTGCATCCAAACCCGCGTGAGCAGGATGTTTTGCGGGGCGTTCAGTCCTACCGCGAGGGTGGATGCGATGGTGTGATTGGATTCGGTGGCGGTTCGGCTTTGGATACGGCCAAGAGTGTGGCCTTCTTGCAAGGACAGACCCGACCCATTTGGGACTTTGAGGATGTTGGGGACTGGTGGACGCGTGCTGATGCCGATCGAATTGCTCCGGTTATTGCCATTCCGACCACGGCCGGAACTGGATCTGAGGTGGGTCGCGCAACGGTTGTCACCAACGAGGATACCCATGAGAAAAAGATCATTTTCCACCCGAAAATGATGCCCGTCGCGGTTATCAGTGATCCCGCCGTGACAGTCGGACTGCCACCTGCACTAACCGTGGGGGCTGGGATGGACGCCTTTGCCCACTGCTTTGAGGCGTGGTGTGCTCCAACATACCATCCTATGTCTGCCGGGATCGCCCTTGAAGGAATGCGTCTCGTAGCAATGTCCCTCCCGCGTGTCTTCGAAGATGGTACAGATCTTTCGGCACGTGCGGACATGATGACCGCAGCATCCATGGGTGCTGTCGCCTTTCAGAAGGGACTCGGAGCCATCCATTCCCTCTCACATCCGATTGGCGCACGCTATCACACGCATCATGGAATGACCAACGCCGTCTTTCTACCCTACGTCCTGCACTTCAACCGGGAATACATCCAGGAGAAGATCAATCCCATGTGTGATGCACTGCAGATAGGAAGCGGATTCCGTGCCCTCCTGGATTGGACCCTCTCATTCCGGGAGCGGCTCAACGTGGCCCATACCATCGATCAGTTGGGCGTAGATGACACTCATGCGTCCTGGATTGCAGAACAAGCCGAGGCAGATCCGAGCACTGGGACCAATCCAAGGCCCTTTGACCGGGCCGCGGCTCTACGCGTTTTCCGCGCCTCGTTATCGGGAGACATCTCGGCCGCGGATTAGTTGGCTGGACGATTCAGAGCGGGGGCACCGTTGGTCAGCTTGCGCTGGTGGACAGAGCGCGTGGTCGTGCGCAGTAACTGGATCGCTGATCGAGCGTATGAACACGAGTACCGACGGCAATACGCATGACCAGACTACTGATACTCCTCCTGACCCTGATTGTCTTGGACGGATGCAGTGTCCTCAAGGAGCAGGATACTGCGGACCCCGAACGCACATACCCTGAATCTCTGGGCTTTGCGCCAGCCGACCTGGAGCAATTACTTGCGGGCGACCATGTACCGGGTTCGTACGATCTGACGGCTTACGTGGTGGGTATATCGGAATGTCCTCCCGATTTCGCCTGTTTTGTACCAGATCACATTACCGTTGCCGCCAGTCCCCACACGGACGGTCCCGCCTTGATGATCAGTGCTGAGAAACCTTCGCAATTCGAGCAGGACGCAGCCTACGTCCTTTCAATTGAAGTCTTTCCCGAAGCATTCCCCGAGTCCAGCCAGTCACATTACGTGCAGCTGCTTGGTTACTCAGAGATCAACTGACTGGCTTTGGACCCAAGCTCAATACGCCGCATGCGCTTGCCGAACTGATCCATGGCATACTGGACAAAATCCTCTTCCTTTAATCCGAAGGGCATGGGGTCGTAGCAGGCAAACAGCTCAGTGATGGAGGCCATAGCCAGTGGCATCAACTCGGCCATACGATTCTGGAATACGCCCATCAGATCCGGATTCTCGTCGATCAGCCGGGTGATCAAGTGCACGCCAAAAGCAATGTGGCGGGACTCATCCCGTTGCAGGAGTCGAATCCCTTCTGTGACGCCGGGCATGATTGCGCGATTCTCAAGCACCGTATAGAATGCCTGGTAGCCCGTTTCCGCCAACGTCCCCTCCACCACCATGTTGTACGTCACGGAGGCGGCAATCAGTGCCTCGGACGACGCATCAGTGTCCAGGCGATTCATTGCTTCCGGCAGTTTCTCATAGAAGAGCTGCTTGTAGGACGGTGTGTGGAAGTAAGAAAGGTCGGCATCCAGCATGACCACTTCCTCAAATATCCGCTGGAAGAGCTCAACGTGTTTCGCCTCCTCGAACAAGAAGGTGGTTAGATAGATCTCTTCTTCCAGACGTCCATCCAGCGCCAGGGCGCGCATCAGAGGCAGCAGATCCAGTGTCACCGCCTCCTCCCCAGCCTGAAACATGGCCAGCAGGCGAGTGAGCACATCCCGTTCAGGATCAGTCAATGACTCCCAGTGTTCTCGGTCTGCCGACATGTCCAGATTGCGCGGATCCCAGATTCCCAGCTTTTTGGCCTTCTGATACAACTGCATTGGAAGGGAGTCGTGATCAAGACCGCGGCCTGATGTCGTGCGAAAACTGACATGGTGCTCTGACTCCGCCTCGCCGTCTCCTCCAGCGGGCTGGACGGCGACCATCAGAGGCGTTTCCGCCGGTGGACCATCGACCCGCATCGCTGCCTCGAGCATCAAGGTTGCCGACTTGGCAAATCTGCCCAACGTCAGGATCGAGCCCTTCTCGAGCTTGACAGCCCCTTGCATGATGGCCACCATGGGTGCTTGCTCCCCATCCAGGATACGATTCCAGGTTGTCCGCTCGCCGCTCAGGATGAAGTCTGCAGACTCGGCGGCATCTACCATCCGGATGGAACGGCATTCTCCCCGATATAAATCCAGATACCACGCGGAAACATCCTCAACACGGATGAGGACGGACCATTTCCAACTCTTGGCGGATTCGGCCCACTGGGTATCTTGGTTTAATTGTGCGGCCCAGGCGTCCGCCCATCCAAAAGTAAAACGATCCATGAAGCTGTCGATTGGTTACCCAAAAGATAGCCTGATCCGAACCAAAACAAAGCTATCAGAATCCTGTGCGTAGACGCCATTTTCTTCGGACATCCGCCACGGCTGCGCTCGCGAGTCCCTTCCTGCTCTCGGGGTGTGCACAAGGCGGGTTCAAGGCGGATGTGGTAATCATCGGTGCCTCTACAGGAGGCGTCGCAGCGGCCCTCGCTGCGGCGCGGCGCGGCCTGAAGGTTGTGCTCACAGAGGAAATGTCTATTCCAGGCGGCCAGCTTACTTCCCAGGGAGTTCCTCCGGACGAACATACCTGGATTGAGGAGCAGGGCGCTCCGACTTCTTATCGGTCCTTTCGAGAACGCGTCCGGATTCGGTACGCGCAAGCCTGGCAGGTCTCACCAGAAGCTTTGAACCCCGGTGCTTGTGGCGTCTCCCGTATCTGCCATGCCCCCAGTGTGGCCACTGACGTTCTTACCGAAATGCTACAGGAGCACGCAGAGCATATTCGGTTCATGCCGCTTTGTGTCCCGGAATTCGCAGGGGGACATCGAGATCACATCGAACAGATCCAGATGCGCTCTTTGATGGACGGGACATCCTTCATTCTCGAAGCTCCCCTCTTCGTAGATGCTACCGAACGGGGTGATTTGTTACCGCTCACAGGTGCTGAATATGTGACAGGTAGCGAGGGACAGGCAGCTTATGGCGAGCCACACGCAACAAACGAAGCAGATCCAACCAATGAGCAAGCCATCACATGGTGTGCGGCCATCGGATATGATCCGCTGTTCGACCCGAACCGTTCCGCTGCACCTGGAGACGTGAATGCCTCATTGCTGGAAACACCCCGGAATTACGCGTTCTGGAAAGACTTCTTGCCCGAATTGACGCCGGCTTGGTCTGGCCATCTGCTGGACCTGAGCTATTCCAATCCAATCACGCTCGAGCCCCGTCGCCTGGACTTCGATCCCCGACCAGAAGCGAAGACCGAGCGATTCAACCTGTGGGTATACCGGCGGCTTCAGCAAGCCGGCCGGACGTGGCCAGTCAGTGGCGGCGTGACCTTGCTCAATTGGCCCCAGAACGACTACCTGCTGGGTCGGTTGATCGATGTTTCTGAAGGCGAACGCGTCCGGCATGAGGAGGCGGCAAAAGACCTGACCCGTTGCCTGATCCACTGGCTCCGGACGGATGTGGAACGACCGGATGGTGGGCGCGGATGGCCGGGCCTGTTTCCCATGCCAGGCGTTCTTGGAACGGACGACGGCCTGGCGATGGCTCCCTACATTCGCGAAGCCCGGCGCATCCGCGCCCGCACCACTGTGCATGAACATCATGTAGGCGAGGAAGCGCGAGCGGCCGTCGGATTGACCACAGCTGAGTACTTTCCGGACAGTGTTGGCGTGGGTCACTACCGCATCGACCTTCACCCTTCCACATCTGGAGACAATTATATCGATGTGGCGGCTCTTCCCTTCGAAATTCCCCTTGGCGCACTCGTACCCATTCGCATTGACAACCTGATCGCTGCCTCCAAGAACATCGGGACTACCCATATCACCAACGGATGCTATCGTCTTCATCCCGTGGAATGGAGTATCGGAGAGGCAACGGGAGCGCTTGCAGCACAATGCAAGGCGACCGGTGAATTACCCGCAGGTATCCACACATCGCCTGAGCGCGTGGCCGCATTGCAGGATGACCTGAAACGCGGCGGCGCCCCCATCCGCTGGCAATTCGACTAAGATCAGCCCCAACCCAGGGCCTGTCCACCTTGGTATATGATCAGCGAAAAGAGATAGGCAAGACCGGTCATGTAGAGCCACATCACGGCAGGCCATTTCCAGGAGTTGGTCTCGCGGCGCGCGATAGCCAGCGTGCTCATACACTGAAGGGCGAGCACGAAAAAGACCAACAGGCTTACGGCCACCAGAGGCGTGTAGACAGGCGACCCATCCTCATAGGTGTCCGCCTTGAGCTGCTCACGCAGGAGCGGGCTGTCTTCATCTACATCGCCCACACTGTAGATGGTAGCGAGCGCGGAAATGATCACTTCTCGCGCCGCGAAGGCCGAAATGATGCCTGCCGAGATTTTCCAGTCGAATCCAAGTGGGCGCATGACGGGCTCAATGGCATGACCAAGACGGCCGATAAACGAGCGCTCAACCTGCCAGGCTACAATACGAGCGTCTATTGCCTGCACATCGTCTGCAAATTCGACGTCAATCAAGGCGATCGCTTCTTCGCGTTCGACACCCCCGTCAACGAGCCCCTCTACCCGCTGGGCTTTTGTCTCGTCGAGCGAGGTCTGTTCGGTAACCATGGCCTCTGGTGGGTCCGTCATCGGGAAGGTGGCCAGCACCCACAGGATGATGGACATTCCGAAGATGATCTTACCGGCCCGGACAACAAATGCCTTCGAGCGATCGACCATGCGCCACAGGATCTGACGCATGCGCGGCAGACGGTACGGTGGCAGTTCCATGGCGAAGAATGAGGAATCTCCTTTGTTGAAGACGAAGCGACGCAGGATGAATGCCGCAACAAAAGCCATCACCGTCCCCAAGAGGTACATCGAGAACATCGCGATGCCCTGGAAGGTGAAGAAGCCCAACACGGTACCGGTGGGCAGGAAAGCAGCAATGAACAGCGTGTAGACCGGTAGGCGCGCCGAACAGCTCATGAGCGGCGCGACCATGATCGTGATCAGACGATCACGGGGATTGGCCAGTGTCCGCGCTGCCATGATGCCGGGGATGGCGCACGCGAAGGAGGACAAAAGTGGAACAACGGATCCCCCAGAAAGCCCAACACGACTCATGACGCGATCCATGATGAAAGCCGACCGAGCCATGTACCCTGTGTCTTCCATCAACCCCAGAAAGAAAAAGAGCAGCAGGATTTGAGGAAGGAAGACCGCGACGTTGCCCACACCGGCGATCACACCATCCACCAGAAGATCAGTGACCATGCTTGGAGGCGCTATACCCCGGACCAGCTGACCCAGACTTCCCACACCGGATTCAATGAGATCCATGGCAGGCGTTGCCCACGTGAAGACGGCCTGGAAGATGACCAGAAGCAGGAAGCCGAATAGCACGGGCCCCGCCAGACGGTGGGTGAGCACGGCGTCAATCCTGTCAGATACGGTGAGCGCACCATCGGCCTTGCTGCGGCTGACCACGCGTGCGATCACCGGTGAGATCCAGTTGTAGCGCCCCATTATTTCGCTCTGCTGATACGGGGCCTTCAGCTTGCTCAAGCGATTTCGCTCCTCGAGAACGGCGGCGTGGAATGCCGGCGCACGCTCCTTCCAGTAAGTAAGCATCGCATCGTTGGTCAGACACTGAAGTACCTCGATGCGGCGTCCATGCGGCTGTACGTACTCTTCGAGCTGATCTACCAGGAAGGGCAATCCTTCGTCCACTACTGGCATGATTTCCCACTTGCGTTCGGCGGTGGGTGGCAGTTGATCCTGCCGCATGCGGTACTTCAGCTTGCCCACACCCCCGTTGCGTGCAGCCACCATTGGAATGACCGGCAATCCGAGTTCTTCCTGCAGCTTGGTCGCATCGATATGCAGTCCTGCTTCTTCGGCCGCATCCGTCATGTTCAGGGCCACGATGGTCGGCAGACCAGTGTCCATGACCTGCGATACGAGATACAGATTCCGCTCCAGATTAGAGGCATCAACCACACATACCACGAGGTCTGGAATACGCTCGTTCGGAAGATGTCCCATCAGGACATCGTAGGCGACTCGCTCGTCAGCTGACTTGGGACTCAGGCTGTAGGAGCCCGGCAAGTCAATGATTTCAATGGGAGGTTCACCATCGAGCCGACCCACTTTACGCTCGACCGTGACACCCGGGTAGTTTCCCACCTTCTGACGCATTCCCGTCAGAAGATTGAAGAGCGTGGTTTTTCCCACATTGGGGTTGCCGATCAAAGCAACCCGACGCAGTGCTTCCGGTGAGGTGTCAGCCATTGATCAACCCTCAGATGGTCTCTACATCGACAAGTCCCGCCTCGGACTTGCGGATGGACAGGTGAAAGCCGCGAATTTTGATGTCAATCGGGTCGCCCAATGGTGCAAAGCGTACCAGTTCTACGTCGGAACCGGGTAGGAGGCCCATTTCCAGTAGCCGGGAAGGGGGCGTTTCAGTTGACCAGCCCGTCATCCGGGCACGCTGGCCCGGTTTCAGATCAAGAAGTGTCATGCAGGCTGCAGGACGCCGAACACATTCTGTGCGACTTCCCGTCTGAGCACGACCCGGCTGGATTCCACACCGCATACCAGCGAATCGTGATTACGCAGGATATGAACGGGGCAGCCTTCACGAATTCCCAGTTCCCGCAATCGCGCTGCCTCAGCAGGCACGAGCGAGAGGAACGCCAACTGAACAACCACGCCGGAGGTAAAGGCCGTCAGCGGTTGTGGCAGAGAGATGGGGCTCATGGATTCGTGTGGAAGATGGGGATGACCGGCTCCGGAAAAGCGTCGAGTGTGGTAGGGCCGAGGCTTGAAGAACCGCTCACGATCGCTTTTTCGGGGCTGCCGCGATCGTTATTTAGACGTAATCTAAATAAGACAAGGCTTTGGTGTGCGAGAAGGTAGCGTAAAAATTCGGTCAACCCCTTTCGTAATCGCCTCCCCGCACGTTGAATCGGGGATCCCCTACAGGAGATATGAGCAGATAGAAGGGCGCATCAGCGCTCGCGAGCGCATCGCACACCGATGGTAGGCGTCGTGATGGTGCCCAGCGTTCCTGCCCGCCAGTAGGTCTGCGATACATGCACTTCCGCCGAGTACCCTCCCCCGCGCGCTAGACGCAACTCCCGCTGACTGAGATCAATCCACTCAGGATCTGCTCCGGGCTCGGGATAGAACTCATAGAAGTCACCGATCCATTCGGCCACATTACCGCCCATGTCGTACAAGCCGAATAGATTCGGCTTCTTCCGGCCTACGGGAAAGGACTCGGCCATCGAATTGACGCGGTGGCGAACAAAGTCGTCCACTTCATCCGCATTGTCAGTTCCGGGATAGATCTGCTTTGCCTCACCACCTGCGGCAGCAAATTCCCATTCCTGTTCCGTAGGAAGACGACCACCCATGTATTTGCAGAATGCTCTGGCATCTTCCCAGTTCATGTCGCCCGCGGCCCGTCTGCCACGACTCACCTGTTCGGGCAGGACCGTTTCGCGATCTGTCTTCTGGGCGAAGAGGTCATACTGCTCAAGCGTCGTCTCGTAGCGGGAAATGTAGAAGGGCCCAATGCGAATTCCGTGGAGTGGGAGCGCGTCCTGATTGGTCTGCTCCAGGTCTCCCATGAGGTAGGGACCACCTTCGATGTACACCCACTCGAAGCCAATGGATGCCATTTCAGCAGGGACTCTGACAGAGGTGCAGCCAGTGATTGCCGTCACCAGCAGCGCCATAAGGACGAAAAGTCGCATGGATTTTGATTGGTTGTTCCGGGTGGCTGTGCATTAGACAAATACGGCCCGGCAGGGTTGCTGCCGGGCCGCGAATCCCCAATCTATACACGCAGGAGCGCTGTGGGTGATCTATTCGTATCGCAGGCTCTTGATTGGATCGGCCGTGGCGGCGCGGACCGACTGCCAACTGACTGTCAGCCAAGCAATGCTCAAGGCGATCGCTCCCGAACCCACAAACACGAACCA
>JAURNP010000134.1 GCA_030830105.1 Rhodothermales bacterium
AGTCGCGAGATAGCTCGTATGATTCGCCGCGAAGATGGCGATGTGGACGAGCTCCAAGCGGAGCTGGACGAACTACTGTCCAAGGCATTCGACGAAAAACAGAACGGACAGCAACAACGAATCGATGAGATGCGCGAGAAGCTGGCAGATCTGGAGGAACGCCTTGCGCAGCGCAAGAGGGATCGAGAAGAGATCATCGGAAAGCGCAAGAACGAATTGCTGGGACGCTCCTCCCGTTACGACTGGTAGAGCACCCTCACCCCTTTCGTGGGATGGACGAAGACAAAGGGAGGGTCATCGTTCAATCTGCGAAGGGTCGCGACCCGGACTCGGGTCGGAAAAAGCTTCCGGATATTTCCGCATGCTTTTCCGTCTGGAGCTCCTCGCACCCCGCGGGCGGCGGCCAATGGCCGCCGCCCGCATTCGTTTTTTCCTGGAGAGACCCTCTATTTATGCGCTCCAATGGCCATTCACTGACAATTCGGGTGTAAAAACCCTGTGGGCTTGTCCGAAAAACGTACCTTGGCATTGTGCTTGCCTTGATCATCATATCGACGCACGAATCCTGTCATCGCAAGCTTGCTCCCAACGAGCGCTCCTGAATGGCTCTACCTTCCCTACTTACTGGAATCCGCTACACTGCCAGAATTCTGGCAGTGCTGGCCCTCTTGTTGACCGCCTGGTCTACTCTATCCACCGCCTCCGCCGCGACGTATGACTCCGAAGCGGCACCTGTACTTGAGCGTATTTCCTTTTCCGAGCGCTCGGACGGACATGGTTCAGTCATGCGCCTGCATCTCGACCAGCCGCTCGCAGCCTTCAGCATGCCCACGTACCGGGATGACGGCTCTATCGAAATCGTTCTGTTCCGAAGTACCCTGCATCGCAACCACACACTGGATGTCCCCGAACACCTGGTCAAATCGTATCGGGTAGATCAAATCCTAAATGATGTTATCATCCGACTGGAGCCTGGTCCGGTCCCAGTCGCAGCCTCTGCCTATCGGGATCGTTCCAGCCATGACATCCTTGTCAATCTGACAGGGTCGCCGCCTGCCATTCCCATTATCGCCAGCTCCGGTCGACCGGCCCCCGACAACCGAACGCTCTCCAATCATCTGAACGATGCCATTGCCCGCTCCGCGGATAGACCTCGTCCAACGGCCGATGCCGACGCGGAACGTTGGACCCTGGATACCATCGTCATCGATGCTGGCCATGGAGGTAAAGACTCGGGCGCCCTGGCGGCAGACGGTACGCGCGAGAAAGACATTGTCTTAGACATCGCCCTCAAAGTTGGAAAGTATGTCGAGGAAAACCTGGACGTCAATGTGGTCTACACCCGAGAGGACGATCGCTTTATTCCGCTCGAAGGCCGTGGACACCTGGCCAACGAGGCGGGAGGAAAGCTCTTTGTGTCCATCCACGCCAACGCGGCCCCTGATCGACGTGCGCGTGGTACAGAAACCTACTTCCTGGGACTGCACAAGAGCGATGCGGCACGCCAGGTGATGGAGCGCGAGAATGAAGTCATCCGTCTCGAAGCCGATGCCTCTGCCTATTACGAGTACAACGCCATGACGTCAGTCATGCAAACGTTGGCCCAGAGCGCGTACATGAGGCAAAGCCAAGCATTGGCTGAAGCTATTGAGGATCAATTCGAGAACCGAGTAGGGCGTCGAAGCCGGGGCGTGAAACAGGCTGGATTCTATGTACTGTACGGCGCCTCCATGCCATCGGTACTGATCGAGCTGGGATTCCTTTCCCATCCGGGAGAAGCCGCATACATGCGCAGCGATGACGGGCAGACCTACCTCGCCAGTGCTATCTTTCGGGCCATCCGGCAATTCAAATCCGAATACGACCAGGGTCTCCACCTGAGTGCTTCCAACCGGTAGGACCCTGTCTGACCTGCCATGCAAGAAAAACTGGCCTCCGCTATCCGCACCGTACCCGACTTTCCCAAGCCGGGTATCCAGTTCAAGGATATTACTCCCCTTCTCGCAGACCCTTCCCTCCTACGCCATGCGGTTAATCTGCTGGCCGATGAATGGAAAGATCAGGGAATCACCAAAGTCCTGGCTATCGAATCCCGTGGATTCATTCTGGGTGCCATGCTGGCCGATGAACTGGACGCGGGATTCGTTCCAGTTCGAAAAGAAGGGAAACTGCCTTTCACTACCATCAAGGAGAGCTACGATCTCGAATACGGAAAAGACACCATCGAAATGCATATCGATGCGCTATCGGCTTCGGATCGGGTTCTCATCCACGATGACGTCATTGCTACTGGCGGGACGGCTGCTGCCACACATCGCCTGACAGAGTTTGCCGGAGCCAGTGTCGCCGGATTCTCCTTCCTGATCGAGCTATCCTTTCTGAACGGACGGGATCAGTTACCCACGGGCACCCCACTGCACTCGCTGCTCTCTTACTGAGGGCTACTTGACAGCGACCGCCGAAATCTCCACCTGAGCATCACGCGGTAAGGCGCACACCTGAACGGCCTCCCGAGCTGGCGCATTGGCGCCGAAGAAGCGCCCGTAGATCTCGTTGATCTGCGCATAGTCGTTGATATCCGTCATGTAGACCCGGCACGAAACCACATTACCGAGAGACATTCCGGCTGCCGTGAGCACCCCTTCAAGGTTCAACAATACACGCTCGGTCTCTTCCTCGATTGAACCTGTCACCATATGACCTGTCTTGGGGTCAATTGGTATCTGCCCGGAGCAATACAGGGTGTTGCCTGCTATCACGCCCTGGCTGTAGGGCCCGATGGCTGCAGGGGCGAGATCGGTTTTCACCATATGTCGGTCGACGGTCAATTCCCGTTTGCGCATGCCGCTTTCCGGTTGATGGGGGTAGTTGTATATAGGAGTGCGGGGATCCAAAAATGCATGGGTCGGCGCCGTAAGACAAACGAATAAACGACCAAGAACAGCGATATAGGGGTTTCTGCATGGATTTGAGACTCAATGATGCCAGTGCCTTCGTGGCCGGATCAAGTAGTGGATTAGGGCGGGCCATTGCCAGACAGCTCCTTATAGAAGGGTGCCGTGTGACGATCTGCTCCCGGGATCGAGATCGCATCGAGACAGCCCGAACCTGGCTGATAGACGAAACTGGTTGCCCGGCAGAGAATGTGCATGCGATCTCATGCGATGTGACCATCGAAGCCGACATCACGCGGGCCATGCAGGAAGCTGCCTCAACATTTGGCGAACTCAATCTGTTGGTCACAAATGCCGGAGGGCCTCCTACCGGACAAATCGATGACCTGGACGCTCAATCGTGGCGTAACGCGCTGGAGCTCAACCTGATGAGCACGATCAATCTCTGCCGCGCGGCCCTCCCATATCTTCGCAAAGCCGCAGGTTCAGGCAAGCACGCATCCATCTTGATGATCACGTCGCTCTCCGCCAAACAGCCCATTCCTTCCCTCTATTTGTCCAATGTTGCACGGGCGGGTGTTCAGGGATTCGCTAAAAGTCTGTCGGAGGAAGTAGGTGCAGATGGCATCACGGTAAATACCATTCTGCCCGGCTACACGCGCACCGACCGCCTGAGTCATTTGAGTGAATCCTTGAATGAACGTCACGGCACGCCCATTGAGCAGATTGAAGCAGGATGGGCTTCGAGCAGTGCCCTTAAACGGATCGGTACCGAGGATGAATTCGCCGCGGCATCCACTTTTCTGCTAAGCCCGCGGGCCGGGTTTATCACCGGTGTTGCACTCGTCGTTGACGGCGGCGCCGTCAAGTCCCTGCTCTGACCATGTCATTACACTCGGCCCATTCTTCTGCCCTTGCCCTTTTTCTCCTCGCATTCGTTCTCATGAGCGGATGCTCTGAAACACCTGAATCATCGCCTGATCAGGAGCGCGAAGTTGCGTACCACCAGGCTGGGGGTCGCGTGGTGGCTATCCTGGAGAACAGCCGCCTCATCCAGATTGACCATGGTGACATCGATGGGTTCATGCCCGCCATGACCATGCCTTTTGAATTCAGGGCCGACTCCATCCGGGCCGCCGTCAGCGTAGGCGACTCCGTTCATTTTCAGATTGCCTCGGACAGCATCGACAACTGGTTGGTAGATGTAACCGTTATCGAATGACGAATGTAGAACCCGTCGTATCAGATGGTTTCCAGATACAGGTAAAGTGCCGTCAGTTCGTCTTCTCCCAGGTAGACAAACTTGTCCCAAGGCATCATCTCCTTGTCGGCAACTTTCCCGCTGGGATTGGCACCGGTACGGAAAAACTCCATGAAGCCATCCATTCCCCAACCTGCCACGACCCGCAGGTCAGGCGCATAGGGTGAATCCGGATTGGGTGGTTGTGCACCCTGCAAATCGCCGCCGTGGCACACCATACACATTACGCTGGCTCGGTATTCACCCCACTCAGCAGTGACACCCCGCACGGCATCCGTTATCCGGTCACGATCAGGCATCAACCCCGGAGCAGAAGCCATGGCTGGATCCATTCCCATTATGAATTTGCCCAATGGGCGCATTTCGAAGGCTGGCAACTCATTATCCACTGGTTCGACAGTCTTCAGATAGGCGACCAGGGCTGCCATCTCCTCATCATTCATGTAGTAGTATGCCTCCGAAGGCATGATCATCAAGCCGCGACCATCGGTGTTGACTCCGTGTCGCACGGAACGAACCCAGTCCTCGTCTGAATACTTTGCTCCGATGCCACCTGCGCCCGCCGTGAGATTTGGCACGACCATCAGGAACGGTGGTGCATCGGCCATGACCTGGCCGCTGTAGTCTGGGGAGTGGCATCCTTGGCAACCATGGGATTCTGCAATGAATTTGCCCAAGGCTATGCTGGATGAATCATCCGAAACGGAGACCATCTCGACATTGGTTTCCCAGGACTGATCGAATCGATTGGCGCCTTGGCTCATCATGTAGAAGGCAAAGGCCATAAGAAGGAGCACGAGGACTAAAACCGTGCCGAGTATCCATTTCAGAGCTTTCTTAGCGGGACTAAGACTGTGGATCGTTTGGACCGATCCGGTTCGCGGGTGAAGCTCAAATGTAGTAAAATGCTGTTATTCTGCAAGACTCATCATATTCCTACGTCCATGATCCACCGCATACCCATCCCATTTCTCATCCTTGTATTCCTTGTTCCTGCTTCGTTCGGTCAGGATAAACGCGTACTCGAGCACGAGGATGTATACGACTGGATCCGTATGAGTGATGTTGAACTTTCTCGAGACGGTGAGTGGGTTGCCTGGACTGAAGCCCCTGATAGGGGTGATGGTCACGTGACTATTTCCTCGGCCGACGGAGATGAGAAATTCACCGTTCCGAGAGGTCAGGACCCCGTTTTCAGCGGTAGTAGTCGCTACGTGCTTTTCCGCATCGTTCCTCAAGCGGACTCGGTACGACAGCACAAGCTGGACGATGTGCCAAAGAGGGATTTGCCCACAGATTCGCTGGGTATCCTTTCGCTGGAGAACGGCTCGATACGTACCTACGCGAATGTCCAATCTTTCGGAGTGTCGGATGAAGAGGGGGCACTTGCATGGTGGAAGTTGACCAAAGAGGCCTCCAAAGACTTATTGAAGCCGGATTCAACAGAGGTTCAAGCGGAAGAAGAGGAAGAGGAAGAAGAGGAAGAAGAGGAAGAAGAAACTTCGGAAGAAGCAGACGAGGACACACCTGACAAAAAGAACGGGGTCGCCATGATGGTGGCCCATCTGAGTACAGATGTGGTGAAGACGCTGCATCACGTGACGCAAGCGTGGGTGCACCCAAAGGGTGAAAGCATTCTGTTCTTCCGTGAAAACGACAAGGGTGACGTCGATGGCGTGTACGCAGTCGAAGGAAATGATCTTGCCGAGCGTACGGTAGACACCGGTACAGGTAACTACGTGCAACTTGCGCTGACCGACTCCGGCGATCAGCTCGCTTTTCTGACGAATCGGGAAGACTTCGAAGCCGACCAACCGTCCTTCTCACTGTATGTGGGGTCGATGGACGGTGTTGACTTGGCAGCTTCGGAAGGAGATGCTGGTATTCCAGATGGTTGGTGGATCAGCGAGAATGGAACCATTTCCTTCTCTGAGAGCGGAAACCGTGTTTTCTTCGGCACCGCGCCACGTCCTGACCCAGACCCTGAAGACGAGGACATCCTCGACGAGGAGAAGGTCAAAGTCGATATCTGGAACTGGAAAGACCCCTTGCTGCAGCCCATGCAGTTGGTTCGTCTGAATCAGGAACGGAACCGCCATTATCGAGCGGTTCTGCATCAGGACAGCGACACTATCGTTCAAATGGGCTCCGAAGATATTCCGAGCGTTCGCATGGACCCCGATGGCGATGGTGCATTTGCTGTTGGCGTCACCAATATGCCCTACCAGCAAGATGTCTCCTGGGACTGGCCTGTCCGCCAAGATACCTGGCTGATTGACGTGGCTACCGGCGATCATCGCCTGGTGCTGGAAGCGGTGCGTGATACCCCACGATTGTCACCGCAAGGTGGTTACATCACCTGGTGGGCTCGCGAGATCGGGCACTGGATGATGATGGATGTCGCAACCGGTGAAATGCACAATGTCACCAGCGGTGTAGACGCCTCCTTCGTGAATGCCTTGGATGATCGTGCGTACGATCCCTCCAGCTATGGAACTGGTGGATGGACCGAGGAAGACGGCGAATTCCTGATCTACGGCAAGTATGATGTGTGGGCTGCCTCTCCCAACGGCTCTATCCGCAATCTGACCCAGGGTGCCGGACGGGCAGCAGGCGTCGAATTGCGCATTCAGGATCTGAACCCTGAAGAAGTAGCCCATGTCACAGATGAGGACTGGCTGCTGCGTGCACTTCATCTCGACACAATGGAAGGTGGCTTCTGGGAAGTCGACCCTGAAGACGGCGATGCCGAGCCAGTAATCATGTCCGCTCATAGCTATCGGATCCGGGCCAAAGCAGCAGATGCCGATGCAATCCTGTTCAGCAAAGAGAGCTACACAAAAGCGAGTGATCTTTTCACTTCCGATGTCGAATTCGATGACCCGGTGCGTCTTAGCTGGTTGAATCCGCAGCAAGCTGATTTCAATTGGGGGACCAACAAGCTGGTCAACTGGACGTCCATCGACGGAGATCCTCTGAAAGGGATTCTGTATATGCCGGAAGGCTTCGACGCGTCTGAAGAGTATCCGATGATGGTCTATTTCTACGAGAAGTACTCCCGCAACCTGCACCGCCATTACGCTCCGTCGACCGGAGGCTCGAGCATCAACTTCACGTTCTACACGAGCCGTGGTTACCTGGTGTTCATTCCAGACATCCCGTACAAGACAGGGTATCCGGGAGAGAGCGCCATGAATGCCATCATGCCAGGTGTGACTGCGTTGATCGATCAGGGAATCGTGGATCGAGATCGCATCGGTGTCCAGGGACACAGCTGGGGAGGCTATCAGATCGCCTACATGGTAACCCAGACGGACCTGTTCGCTGCGGCCGAGGCCGGAGCTCCCGTTTCCAACATGACATCAGCCTACGGCGGCATCCGCTGGGCGTCTGGTATGAGCCGCATGTTCCAGTACGAGAAGACGCAGAGCCGCATCGGCGGTACGCTGTGGAATGCGCAACAACGCTACATCCATAACTCTCCGCTCTTCCAGGCTGACAAGGTCAAAACGCCTGTCCTCATGATGCACAACGACGAGGATGGCGCAGTGCCGTGGTATCAGGGTATTGAATTCTTCGTGGCATTGCGGCGACTGGGACAACCGGTCTGGATGCTCAACTACAACGGTGCTGGGCACGGTCTCTCAGACCTGGATGATCGTCGGGACTGGCAGCGTCGCATGCAGCAATTCTATGACCACTATCTGATGGATGCTCCAGCTCCTGTTTGGCTGGAAGAAGGCGTTCCGGCCATCCGCAAAGGCAAGACCATGGGATTTGAGCCGGCAGGCACCAACTAGGTTGCAAGGCCGGCCGGGGCGCCAAAAGCGCCCCGGCCGGCTACTCTCCGCTTTCTCCAACCCGGTGACGAGGCTCAGAGTCCGGCTTCAAAGACCAGCCCGTCGAAGGCAGGCGCCATCCCCTCTCCCACCCGCTTCTCGAAGTCCACATGCAGGATTTCGTGCGACATGTGTGTGAAGTACGTCTGTCGGGCACCAATACGGCCCGCTACTTCTTTAGCCTGATCAATGGTCAGGTGCATGGGATGTGGTCGATCGCGCAGTGCATCAAGCACCAGGACATCCAGGTCTTCAAGTAGTGCGAAGCTGGCGTTGGGGATTTCGCTCACGTCCGTCAGATACGCAAAGCCTCCAATCCGGAATCCAAGCATATCCAGGGAGCCATGGACCGCAGGAATCGGTGTGATGGGCAGACGGTGGGAATTGTCTTCCCGGGAAGCCACCTCGAATGGACCCCGGATTTCGTTCATCTCCAGTCGAGGTACGCCCGGATAGCTTCCATCGCGGAAAATGTAGGAAAACATTGAGCGTAGCACGTCGGCTGAACCAGGCTCGGCATAGATCGGGATCGGGGATCGATTGAAGAACAGGAACGGCCGCAGATCATCCATCCCAACCACGTGGTCGAAGTGGTGATGGGTGATCAGAACGGCATCGATATGCTCGATACCTGCCCGAAAGGCCTGCTGGCGGAAATCTGGCCCAGTATCAATCAGCACATTCACCCCGCCCGCCTGCACAAATACCGAACAACGCAGACGTTTGTCCCTGGGATCGTTTGATGTACAGATCTCGCACGGGCAGTTCAGTACTGGAACACCCGTTGATGTACCTGTTCCAAGGATTTCGACCCTGACGCGGTTTGAATCAGTCACCGTCTTCCGTCCGGATTTCGACCACATCATGTCGTGCCCAAGCATCTTCGAGGGCCTGTCGAACCAAGGGCTTGAGATACACCTGGTCAACATCCATGCCGCGCATGGCCTCCGCCAGGATGGCGAGATGGATCTCCGGAGGATGGACCCGATTGAGCATCAGGAATTCCTCCTCGTTCCGCACACATATACCTCCCCTGAAATTACCCTTCTCCCGACGAACCCGGGTGCCGAGTTGCTCAACGGCTTCTTCCAGTTCTTTTACGATCTGAAGTGTCTTCATGAGGGAAAATAGTCCATATCCATCAGAAGGTCAGACCCACCTGGACAGCATGCGCGGAGCTCCGGTATTCGATGTTGTCCGAGCCTGCCTCTGCAAACACCGTTGACGCGCTCATCAACCAGCGCTGCCAGCGATAGCTCCATCCCACGTACAGTCCGAGCCGCGAAGAAAGATCAGGCAGGCCCCAATCCACATCGACGGACAAACCCGCCGATGTCCCGGTTTCCGTACCGAAGGCGCGGGACGCAATACCGAAGAACGGCTTCGAGCGCATGGACAGGGCCCCAGCTCCGGTCGCCACATCGAGCCCGAGACCTGCACCCAATGCCACGACGGAAACCTCGAAAACGGTACCGTCAACATCGTCGGATTCCTTCGTCACCTTGCGGTAATCACCATGCAGCCCGACCGGGAAATACAGGTCGATACCTGAATCTGCTTTGCGCTCGGTGATGCGAAGCGCACCCCAAGCATCAACACTGCCTTCCAACAGAACCAGTTCAGATCCATCGGTATCTGCACCTGACCCGCGGAACAGGTGTCCCAAGAAGCCCTCCCGCCGATAGAAAATCCCGTACGAAGGATCCTCGAACGCGAAAGAAATATCG
>JAURNP010000011.1 GCA_030830105.1 Rhodothermales bacterium
ACACCTCAAATAGACTAGATCATGCGCATTGGCCTCATATTCGACCTCTTTGACGACTACCCCTGGATAGAGGGGGAGGCGTTCGATGCGGATGCGGAAAATGAGCCTGAGGAAACCGTAGAAACGCTCGAGGCGGCTTTTCGCACCTTGGGACATGAGCCCATCCGAATCGGTCCAGCCCGAAATCTTCTTTCCCGCATGAGCGACCCCGGGTTTGAGGTTGGGATTTCGATTGCCGAAGGCGCCCGCAGCCGCAATCGGGAAGGGGAGGCGCCAACCTTGTTCGAGCTGATGGACGTGCCTTTCCTTGGGTCGGATGCCCTGACAATGTCGCTCAGCCTGGATAAAGCATGGACCAAGGACCTGGTTCGGGCTGCCGGTGTGGCAACGCCCGACTACTGCCTGATCACACCCGGCGGGCGCAAAGGGGAGCTTCCCGCGATGCCGGCCTTTCTCAAGCCCCGCTATGAAGGATCTGCCAAGGGATTAACACAGGCCAACAAGATTCATGATGCTGAAGACGTACAGCCAGCGTCGCAGCGGCTGTTGGAGACCTACGGACAGGATGTGCTCGTGGAGGCCTTTGTCGAGGGATCCGAATTCACCGTGGCAGTGGTAGGTCATGATCCGGCTCGCACACTGCCCGTCATCCAGCGAGCCGTCGAGGCGGATTCCGGCATCGGACTGCATGTGCTTGAGCGCAAGGGATTGCCGCAACATGAGTATGCGTGGTCCTTGCCTGGAGATTTGACACCCGAGCTGGAGGCGCGTTTGCAACGAGACGCCCTCGCGGTATTCCACAAATTGGAGTGCAATGACTTCGCCCGGATTGACTTTCGGGTCGATGGCGATGGCAGGCCCTGGTTTCTGGAGATCAACCCGCTACCTACCTTCGCACCCGATGGCACTTTTGCCATCATGGCGGAGTTGATGGGACAATCCTATCCGGATTTCCTTGCCGACATACTTTCGGAAGCGCTGCGCCGGATATCCTGATGCGGCGTTCTTGCAAGCCCTCCACCTACCCAGTGGCCATCTTCAGATCGTGACGGACTCCCACATTCCTATTTCTTCGACGCCCGAGCAATGGGCGGATTGGCGCTGGCACATGCGCAATCGGATCCGAACCGAAGAAGCCCTGCTTGATTGGATGGAGCCTACGGCCGACGAAAGTGCAGCCATAGAGGCTACCAAAGGAGTATTCCAGTGGTCCATCACGCCATATTATGCTTCTCTCATGGATCCGGAGGACCCGACTTGTCCCATCCGCCGCCAGGTGGTACCGCTCACGGACGAGTTGCTTCCGGACGGAATCGGTCTGGAAGATCCGCTCGAAGAGGTGGCCCATTCTCCTGTCAAGAATCTGATCCACAACTACGAGGATCGGGTTGCCTTTTGCGTTACGAGTCAATGCGCCATTTACTGCCGATACTGCCTGCGAAAGCGGATGGTGGGAGAGGCTGATTTCATGATGCGCAAGGATGAATTGCGGGAGGCCATTGCCTACATCGCAGCTCATCCGCAAATCAAGGATGTGCTACTGACGGGAGGCGATCCACTTACGCTTGGAGAGAAAAACCTTGATTGGTTGCTGACCGAGCTACGGGCGATTGACCATGTGGACATCATCCGGATCGGATCCCGCATGCCCGTCAAACTGCCTCAGCGGATCACGCCGGAATTGTGCGCCGTCTTGGAGAAGCATCATCCGGTTTGGGTCAATACCCACTTCAATCATCCCAAGGAGTTAACCACGGAAGCGGGAGCAGCCATCGATCGGCTGCTGCGTGCGGGCGTCCCCGTGGGGAATCAGACGGTTCTGCTGAAAGGGATCAACGACAATGTGGAAACGATGCGCGCGCTGTGCGAGGGCTTAGTCCGGATGCGCGCCCGGCCGTATTACCTCTACCAAGCGCAGTTGATAGGAGGCACCGAACACTTGCGGACGCCCATCGAAACTGGCATGCAGATCATGGAGGCACTTCAGGGCAAGTTGACCGGTTTTGCGATTCCCAGGTATATCCTTGATACCCCGTCCGGGAAGGTGCCGTTGACGCGGGACTATGTAATGGGAAGAACGTCGGAGGGAGTCGCAATGAGGACGACTCGCGGGGACATTTGGGTGGAGTCAAATCCCGCGCCGGACGAGGGGGCACTGCCCTACGTTACGCTGCCCGTTTCTGATTCAGCGTCCTGACTGGGTCCTCCTTGCCGGAGTCTGGAGATGAGCGGTGGTTGTCGACCTTGGCGTCGATGTTGGCCAACGTCAGTCGTTTACGTACCGTTTCTACGATGTCGCGATTAGTTCTGTAAGCGCTTCCGGGACCGAGTATAGCTAACGACTTCATCACACACTGGGGGGCTTTTCGGGTTCTCGGCTGGATGAACGCAACGGACCCTCCAACCCTCTTGGGTTTCGACGAACCCCGGTTTTCCTTCGATGAATGTGCTTGATCGTTCGACGGATGCTCGGTCGAGCTGTCCATGCTGAGCTCCTTTCTAAATCGCTGTAGCATCCAAACAACGTACGCGGGGCGCAGATCCTCCCTCTTGGATTTCGGAATTACGGCCCGGCAAGATGAGGTGGGAGGTTTGCCGGGCTTGCACATGATCTCTATTCAGATCGTTCAGCTGGCCGTTCTGTGACGGCGAAATTGGTGTTTGCGCACCCTGGCGCGACGGGTTGCGGCCTTTTGGAGGGATTCCATTCGCCGATTACGG
This sequence comes from Rhodothermales bacterium, assembly GCA_030830105.1. Taxonomy (GTDB): domain Bacteria; phylum Bacteroidota; class Rhodothermia; order Rhodothermales; family UBA10348; genus JAAZVD01. The sequence goes on from JAURNP010000011.1 coordinate 2,722, forward strand.
GAACGGCGAAGGCTGAGCCTGTCTTCGACCAAACGCTCTTTGACAGCTGAAATGAGATCAGCCGTTGTGCGATAGCCGCCGCTGTGGCTGAGGAGTCGCGTATGTTCAAACATGAGGGGGTCCTCCATATGAGGGGTGGGGTTCAGGTCGCGTCGCATTACGGTCTTGGTTGGTTTTAGAGGGCGCCATCAGGCGCACGCGGGTACCTCATGTCAAAAGGCGTGCCAGTCTCATTATGAATCACGAAAACGCCCCTTTTTGGCGTTATAGGTCCATCATGCGACCACATGGGGGTTCTTTTCGAGACAGCCAGATTCATGCATCAGCGGGCCCAATAAGCTCGTATTGTGGCCGGGTGTAGCGCCGTCAGGAGAGGGGAAAACGAAAAGCGGCCCCCGCGAGAAGGATCTCGCGGGGGCCGCACAGGGGCTATCCAGAGAGGCAGTTGGATAGTCCCACTAAACGGGTCACAAATGTTGCCCTAAAGAGGCTCCGGAAACGCGCTGGGAGGCAGTGATCGCGCGCATCCGATGCAACAAAAGTGACACACCCATCATCTTTTCAAAGTGCGTGCCAAACCGTACTCAAGCGCTCATTTCAAGCCAAAAAAGGCGATTCGGATTTTTTCTTCCTCTCGTTCGTCTCATTCCAAGACCACATTGTGCAACGACACCTGCCGGTATTATCCCCAATCATTGACTTTTGGGGTGGGTGCAGATAGCTTCCCTCGATTGCCCATCTGCCTAGACTCTAAGCTGCTCCGGCCTGTATGCTGCGCGTCCTTTTCATCATCCTTGCCGTGGTTTCGATTGCACTGGCCATCGTGCTTGGGCAGCCGATGCTCTATCTCTTGGCGTTGGCGCTCCTTATCGGAGCTGGATTATTGGTCACCATGAACATGAGACGTCGTCATAAAGACGTCCCGGAGACGTTCATGCAGGCACCTGAGCAGCCTACAGAAGATTTGGCGGCTCTCGGTATTCTGGATATCAAACCCAAGGGAGATGTAGAAGAAGGCGACGTAGAGGACACCCCTGGAAAAGATCAAGAGGCCGCGGGAGCAGAGCCAGAGACTGACACTCCGACAGAGCCGGCTTCACCACCTAATCGCTCGGTGTCTCCCACGGCGGCCCAGGCGCATGTGGCAGGAGTTTCCAAGGCACGACAGCGGCCCGCGAGGGCGCGCATCATGGTATCAGAGGCCGCCTCCGAATCCAAGGCCGATGTCCTGATCCCTTGCTTGCGTTCGCTGCGTGCGTCACTTGACGCTTATACCGTGGGTCTGCTGCGTCAAGAAGATGTACCGCTTCGCTACGACATCGAAGTGATGGTCAGTCAAAACTCTTATGCTCGAAGCGGCGGCTCCTACTCAGCGAAGGAGCCGATGCTGTCGGGTCACAAGGCGCTCGTCCCGGTCGTATATCCGCGGGTCGGCCCCAATGGATTTCCCAAGGCCAAGTTGGGATACTATCACGAGCCCATCAATGTCCGGCAGGTAGCCATTGTCCCGGTGATCCCGAAGCGCTACGATGATCTGTTCCTACTCGTGGTTGACACGATGAATGAGGACGGACTTGAAGCTGCATCGGTCCGAGTCCTGTTGGAGCAATATGCCAGGCTCGTAACCACCATCCTGGATACGGTCGATACCGATATTTCCAGTGACGAATCCATCAATACTCCGCGTCCTCGCCGAGAGATTATTGCGGATGAGATGGAACAGGCTCGCTCGCTGTCGCATCCCTTATCGCTGGCATTAGTGTACTTGAATCGGGGAGAGGCGCTTTCAGGTGATGGCTCTGCCGATGTGGACGGCCTCGAGGATTTGTTCTCCAAGCGACTTCGTTCTGTCGCGCTCGACGCTCGTGTGGAACGCTTCGGCGAGCTGACCTACGGAATTTTCTATCATGGCGCTCACGATTCCCTGGCCGATTGGGCCTCGGGTATCAAAGAGGCCTTTCCAGAGCACGCGCAAGACTTTGAAGGCGGCGTAAGTGTCGGCGTGGCACCGCTACTGGACCGGCATGACGGGGCCGACTCGCTGAGGTCGGAAGCCACGGCTGCCCTACAGGAGTCATTCCAGTCTGGCGAGTGCGTCATCGTGGGTTGATCCACGCTATCTGAGATCGAAATGGTGTTTGTGACCATCGTGCTGGACGGCGTGGGGATTGGCTGGCAACCGGATGCCGCAGACTATGGAGATGAAGGGGCCGATACTCTCGGACACGTCTCAGCCACCTGCCATCCCCACCTTCCCAATCTGGCCGCAGCTGGTCTGGGGCGAATTCGAGACTTGCATGGCGTGCCTGCTCACGAGCAGCCAGCAGCATCATGGGGACGCATGCAGGAGCGATCGGCCGGCAAGGACTCCACCACAGGGCATTGGGAGCTCGCCGGTCTGAAGCTCGATGCTCCTTTTCCTACCTATCCGCGCGGATTCCCTCAGGAGGTGGTTGGCCTCTTTTGCCAGGAAGCCGGCTTGAGTGGCATACTTGGGAATCGACCCGAATCAGGCACCGTGATCATCGACGAATTCGGGAGAGAACATCAGGAATCCGGTCTGCCGATTGTCTACACATCGGCTGACAGCGTTTTTCAGATAGCGGCTCATGTCGATGTCATACCCTTGGACGAGCTGTATCGGCTGTGCGAAGTGGCTCGCATCAAGGTCTGCGTGGGTCCTCACGGGGTCGGGCGCGTGATCGCTCGTCCGTTCGAGGGGTCGCATGGTGCCTGGGCGCGTATTTCCGGAAAGCGAAAGGATTTTTCAAGGCTTCCGGAAAAGGAGCCGTTGCAAGAGCAACTGCAGCACCAAGGCATAGCGACGGTTTCGGTGGGGAAGGTGGCGGACCTGTTCGGTGGCGTGGGGTTTGATCGGACTATCAAAACAAATGGCAATAATGAAGGAGTGCGAGCGACCATACAGGAGATCGATTCGGCGAAGGGTCCCACTTTCATCTGGACCAATCTGATTGATTTTGATCAGGAATACGGGCATCGGAATAACCCACAGGGATTCGCAGCGGCGCTGGAGGCCTTCGATCGGGCCTTGCCTACTATCCTGGAGGCCTTGCCAGAAGGCGCCCGGTTGTTGATTACAGCCGATCATGGCAACGATCCCACGTATCCTGGTACGGATCACACCCGCGAATACGTGCCCCTTTTGTATTATGCCGATCAGACTCCGGCCAACCTGCGTACGCGCGATTCCTTCGTGGATCATGCCGCAACGGTTGCCGCGTTTTTTGGACTCGACGAGTCCTTCGGAGGCCAGTCCTTCGAATCATCCTGACAGCTCCCGCCATGATTCTCGGAAAAGTGATCGGTACGGTCTGGGCGACCCGAAAAGACGAACAACTCAAGGGCATGAAGTTGCAACTCGTCCGTGAGATTGCCGAAGACGGCAGTGACAAGAGCCGCGTAGTGGTGTGTGTAGACAGCATGGGAGCCGGCGTCGGAGAGACGGTCCTCTTTTGCCAGGGATCGAGCGCACGTCAAACTGAGCTTACGCGCAACAAGCCGATTGATGCCGTCATAACGGCCATCGTCGATAAGCTGGACACCGTCTGATTCCGCACAATCATGAACCTCGGAAAAGTCACGGGAAAGGTCTGGGCTACACGCAAAGATGCCAGTCTGGACGGCCAACGCCTGCTGTTTGTGCAACCGCAATCCTTCAGTGGCATGGAAGTCGGTGGGCGCATCGTAGCATTGGATACCGTGGATGCCGGCGTGGGCGATACCGTCCTGTTCGTCTCTTCTACCGAAGCTACCGTACCGTTCAAACCACAGCCGACACCGACAGATGTCACGATCGTGGGTGTCGTCGATCGGGTAGATCACGCATCGGGAAGCTGGAAGCCCAGCCCGGATGGTGACTGAGGGCTCAGTCGGTATTTCCGAGAAGTGGGACGAAACGGAACGCCTCCATCTCGATGCGATCGAATTCATCCTCGCCCATGCGGACGATGTAGGTCATCATCTGCTGATCGCGGCCTCCCACGGGGATGACCATGCGTCCACCCGGTTTCATCCCTTCCGGCATCTTGAGCTGCTTCAGTAGGGAGTCGGGGACATCGAGCGCACCGGCTGTGACAATAATGCCATCGAAGGGCGCCATTGATTCCCATCCGGCCATTCCATCACCGAATCGGCAGTTGGCGCGGTATCCCAGGCTGCGAAGAAGGGGAGCGGTTTGCTCGTAGAGACCCCGAACTCGTTCGATCGAGTACAACCGTACTCCCATTTCGCACAAAACAGCGGCCTGGTAACCGCTCCCGGTTCCGATCTCGAGAATGCGTTCACCCGCTTGAGCGTTCAGGGTTTGGCTCTGGTAAGCAACCGTAAACGGTTGGGAAATGGTCTGCTTAAGGCCGATCGGGAGAGCCTCGTCATGGTAGGCGCGTGACAAGAAAGCAGGGTCCACGAAGTGCTGTCGCTGTACGGTTCCGATGGCCTTCAGGACGCGTTCACTGCTGATTCCTTTGTCTCGGAGCTCCTCTACCAGACGGGCGCGTCGACGATGGAATTTCCAGTCTTCCTTCATGGGTCAAGCCGTCGCTGGGACAGATTCGGTCTCGGGTTTAAAGCTTGGGGACAACGCCTCGACAATGTAATTGTCCAGCAATTCGATGCTGATTTTCCGTTTGAGCTCGCCGTTGCTGGCTGTGCTGATATATCCCGTTTCTTCGGAAACAACTACAACAAAGGCATCAGACACTTCGGTCAAGCCTACCGCCGCGCGATGTCGCAGGCCCAGATTGCTGTCCAGCTTCATGTTTGTTGAGATGGGCAGGATACAGCGCGCCGCCTCGATCCGCCCATCCTTGACGATGGCCGCCCCGTCGTGGAGTGGGTTCTGCGAATAGAAGATGGTGACGAGCAAATCCCGACTCACTTGCGCATGAAGTTGGGCGCCGGTCTCGATGTAGCTGCGTAAACCGGTGGATCGTTCAAAGACAATGAGAGCCCCGATACGCCGCTGGCTCAAGTCTCGGACCGCAGCCACAATTTCCTCGATACGTTCCTGCTGGGCAGGGGAGTGCATGAACCGTCGAACAAGAGGATTCTGTCCGAGCAACAGCAGCAATCGGCGGATTTCCGGTTGGAAGAGGATGATGACCGCCAATGCGAAGACCTCGGAGATGGAGCCGAAAAGGGCCCGCAGAATGGTCATGTCTGCCGCAGTCACAATCAACTGGATCAGATACAGTGCCAGGATACCAACAAATATCTGGACCGCAATCGTACCTCGCATAAGCTGGTACAGCTTATACAGTACGTACGCCACCAAGCCGATCTCGAGGAGATCGACGACACGAATCGGTATGACCCACGGAATGAGCGTCACGTGTCCGGGAGGTAAGAGGCTATCGGCAGGACGGTGGCTATCAGAAATGGCCACGATCCCGTCGGATCAGGAGAAGTACCTGCAGTATACGGTTTTAGCCGCCTAATTTTGACCAGACCCGGCACGAATGGTTGCTTCGAGAACATTCAAGAACTGTCTCGTAGCCGCCACGTCGTGTGTCCGCACGATGCTCGCTCCGTGCTGTACGGCAATACCCGTGGCTGCCAGCGATCCAGCCAACCGGTCGGAGGGAGGCGGAAGCTGATCTTTTGGCATTCCTTCCTCGGCGGCGGCTTGGGCAATACTACTCTTTCTGGATACACCGATCAGGACCGGGTAGCCCAAGGACAGCAAGGTGCCGACGCCGCTCATCAGAGCGAGATTACCTGTTGTCGTCTTGCCGAACCCGAATCCTGGATCAAGGACCAACTGTTCGCAGCCTTCCTCTTGAGCGACGGAGACGGCGCGGGAGAGGTCTGCAGTAACCTCAGCCACGATATTGGCCGAGTCGACCATGTGAGGCATCTCTCCGGGCATACCGTCCGAGTGCATGAGGGCCAGGGGGACACCGTGGCTGGCCACGACGCGCGCCAGTGCCCGGTCAAAACGCAGAGCAGTGATGTCGTTGATCATGTGCGCCCCGGCCTGGAGCGCGGCCTCTGCGACATCGGAGCGAAAAGTATCCACGGATATCCAGACTTTCGGCAGCTCTCGGGCAACCCGTTCGATGACCGGGAGGATGCGGCGGCATTCTTCCTCAGCTGAAATCAGTGCGGCCCCTTCTCCATAAGTAGCTCCTTTTGGCCGGGACGAGGCGCCTCCGATATCCAGGATGACAGCACCTTCGGCCGTCATTTCTCGCGCTCTTGCCAGAGCCCGATCCGGATCGATATACAATCCGCCGTCCGAAAAAGAGTCCGGCGTGACATTCAGAACGCCCATCAAATGGGCACATCCCTGGACCGGCAGTGAACAGTTGAGAGTAAGGGATCCAGAACGAAGGATATGAGGCGAGTCGGACACGAAGGGACGCGAGAGAACCGGTTCGGGTGCATTGGGTACATGAATGAGGTGAAGATAGACACACGCGCGCGAATCGTTCGGAAGACGGATTCGAGCGTCAAGACAGACTCATTGCGACGCCATGCCGTTCAATTTCCCGGTCATTGACGAAGCCCGCTGGCCGCCTGCTATTTCCCCATTGAACGTCATACGGGCGTTCAAAGAGGATCCTGTCGGGACCCAGACGACGTTACTTCGCAAGTTGACACGCAAGGCATCCCACACCGAGTGGGGTAAGCGGTTTGGATTCGGAGAGATCTCCGGTTCTCCTGATCCTGTGCGTCTGTACCGGGAACGCGTACCTATTCACAAATACGATGACTATCGCAGCGACGTAGAACGAATTCGCAGTGGGGAAAAGGACATCATCTGGCCTGGTGAGTTCAAGCATTTTGCTGTCTCCTCGGGTACGGCGTCTGCCGGCAAGGTCATCCCCCTCTCTAAGGACATGCTGGATGTGAACCGTCGGTTCACCATGGCCGTAGCGATGGCCTACTTCGAGTCGGTAGCCGATCCGTCCTTCCTGTTCGGGCGACTGCTTTCTATTCCCGGCCGGATCGAGGACGATCCCACGCATCCGGGATCCTGGATTGGTGAAGTATCAGGTCTACAGTTCCTGGTGACTCCGGCGGTCATCCGAAAATTTTACCAGGCCGTCCCGAAAGACATTCTGTTTCTGCCCAACTGGGAGCAGAAACTCGACGCCATTGTCGAGCACACCTACGACATGAATATTCGGGCCGTGGCCATGGTACCGTCCTGGGCTCCGGTGCTCTTCCGCAAATTGATCGCCCATCACAACAGGGTGTGGCAGGATTCTGTGACGACGATCTCAGAAATCTGGCCCAATCTGGAAGTTTTTTTCTCCGGAGGCGTTGCGCTATCGTCTTACCGAACGCTGCTCGAGGGGCAGATCGGTGGGCCGGTCAATTTCGTCGAGAACTACGGTGCCAGCGAAGGCTATGTCTCGTTCCAAGACATTCCGAACGCAGCTGACATGCTGGTTCACCTCAATACAGGGGTCTTCTTTGAGTTCGAGCCGGTGGACGGTAGCGGTCCCCGCGTATCCATCGAAAGTGTTCAGACAGGGATCCGATACCGCATCCTCGTCTCGACCTGCAGCGGGTTGTGGGTCTACGAGATCGGTGACGTGGTCAAGTTCACATCGACTGATCCCTACCGGCTCGTTGTGGCTGGTAGAACCAACGAAGTGTTGGATACCTACGGCGAAGCCGTGTACGGAGACGAAGCACGAAAAGCGCTGGAAAAGGCATGCGCGGAGACGGGGGCCCAGACCACGAACTATCATATCGCTCCTATTCCCATATCCCAGGCGTCCCTGCCGGGACACGAATGGCTGATCGAGTTTGACGAGCCGCCGGCCGATGTTTCTGCATTCTCCAACATCATTGATGGCCACCTGCAGGAAATCAACCGGCACTATCTAATCCGACGGGAAGCACAGGCCTTCCTGCCTCCCGGGATTTCTTCCCTGCGACGCGGCTCATTTTTCGAGTGGCTGCAGCGAACAAAGAAGCGTGTAAGCGCCCAGACCAAGGTGCCCAGAATGAGCGAAGGCAGAGAAATTGCTGATGCTCTACTGAAAATTTCAGGAAACAATACGTAACAGTGAAGTAATAAGGACTTACGCCGCAAAGAGGGGAACATCACCCACAGCGCAGCGTGAATCACGCCCGCCCCGGTTTCGCGGGACCCGTAAAAGAAAACCACGCTCATACCCGCCGGTCCACCAACTCGTAACGAGCGAGTACGCCGGCCCCTACAGCTACCAAGAATCAGGACAGAGGAAGGGGAATATGTACGTCCCACGCCAGCAGCGCATGCTGGATCAGTATCTTCAGGAAATCGGTCAAATCCCGTTGCTGACTCCTGACGAAGAAGTAGATCTAGCGCAGAAGATCAAGCAGGGTGACCAGGATGCACTGCACCGTTTGACCCGAGCAAACCTTCGCTTCGTGGTATCCGTTGCCAAGAAGTATCAAGGACAGGGTCTGACCCTGGCTGATCTGATCAACGAAGGAAACTACGGCCTGATCAAGGCGGCTCAGCGTTTCGATGAAACGCGTGGTTTCAAGTTTATTTCCTACGCTGTCTGGTGGATTCGCCAGGCTATCCTGCAGGCACTGGCCGAGCAGAGCCGCGTAGTGCGATTGCCCCTGAACCGCATCGGTACGATCTCAAAGATCCGCAAGACGAGCGCCAAGCTCGCGCAGATCCACGAACGTCAGCCGAATATTGAGGAGCTGGCAACGGAGCTGGAAGTGGATGTGAACAAGATTCGCGAAGCCCTCCAGCATACCGGCCGTCATCTTTCCATGGATGCGCCGTTCAACGAAGACGACGACAACAGTCTCCTAGACGTCCTTCCGGATGATGAAGACATCAAGCCGGATGACACGCTCATGGACGAGTCGCTCAAGATTGATATTGAGCGTGCTCTGAGCTTGCTTCATCCGCGCGAAGCCGAGATTACGCGTCTGTACTTCGGAATTGGCCGCGAACACCCGTTGACCCTCGAAGAAATTGGTCAGCGTTTCGGACTGACGCGTGAGCGCGTCCGTCAGATTAAAGAAAAAGCCCTCCGCAAGCTTCGTCAGAAGCATCGCCGCGAGGAACTCCAGATGCATATTGGGTAACGCCAATCCTCGGCGTTTCCGGAAGGGCGGCTCCCAAATGGGAGCCGCCCTTTTTTGTGGGCCTCACTTTCGGGGTAAGGAAGGCACGCTTTCGAGTTGACAAAGGCACATTCGCTTGCCCTATCCGCTTCAAACCGATATCCTTGGAGCCCCAGTACTTTCCGCTTTTTCCCGCTACCATGGAGCGACATTTCAAACGCCGCAATCCACTCCGTTCTGTTGACGAGAACCAAGCCATTTGGCTAAGAAAGCCCGTATCCACTAAGCACAGACTGATAGGGCCAGCCCTGGAAGGGTACTGACTCACCTCCTTGATCCCTGAGCAGGGGTTGTGGATCTTGGAGCAACCCTGAATCGAGAGGAATGTCATGGCCTGGATCAAGAATGCGATCATCGACCTTGGAATAACCGTTGTAATTGCCGTACTGGCGTTTACGGGGGTAAGCTGGGCTTGGTGGATCGTAGCCATCTACACACCGCTGATGGTGCTTCTGAAAGTGTTTGGTCTATCCACAGCGGCTGCAGCCGTTCAGCAGAAAGCCAGCGACGTGCCGACGTGGTTTTACCACGTGCTCTATGGGTCCAACTTGATCCTCCTACTCGTGGCTGTTTTCTATTGGGCCGCTGCGGGCTGGGCTGTGATATGGGTGCTGTCCGTAGTAGCCGAATCAAAACGGCGTCCTTCCAAAAAATCGTCCTGACGGGACCGATCGAATCCGCGGAGCCGCCCACCTTTGCTGACGAACTACTATACGCTTCGCGCGCTTACCAAGGAGTGGGAGCCCATGCTGGCAGGCGCTCAGCTGGTCGATGCCTATTCCCAACACAAGGGAAGTCTGGTGTTGGTATTTGCGACTCCGCATGAGGACATTCATTCGATCAATCTTTCCGTGCAGGCGCCTGAGCGTCACCTGTTCCGCTATGAGGGTTCAAACCGCTCACGCCGCAACGTGGTGGATCACTTTGCTCGGTTACGAACCCGTACGCTTCAGGGAATCAAGATTGCTGACGGGGATCGGTTGATCACCTGGAGCTTCGATAAGGACTTGAGGCTGATCATGATTCCTTTTGGCGGCCGGGCCAATGCCTACCTGGTCGATGAGAATGGTGCGGTTCTGGACACCTTCAAGGGAGCGCCTCCATCAGCGGCCCCCCAGCCCGAGCCGGCCAAGATGCCGGGATCGCCGGAGGAAGTTCGGACCTTGATGGAAAACGGAAAGCCGGCCAGTCGGCTGTGGCCCCTGCTTTCGGGATCGTTGCGTGACGAACTGCTGCACAGGGTGGGAGGCATCGAGGATCCTCAGCAATTGTATGATGCGGCGTCGATGCTCCAAAGTGAATTGCGAGATCCTCAGCCCCGCATGTATCAGGATGAAGATGGAAGCCCCACACTTTCCTTCGTGCTACTCCACCACCTGGATTCAGAGGCAGAGATGTTCGACACGGTAGACGCCGCTGTTCGCATCTGTGCACGCCGTCGATTGGCGCATAACCGCTTCGATGGTGCCTATAAGCCGTTACTTCAGGCCATTCGCAAGCGGCATGCAGCGGCCGAACGCTCCCTCACTCGCGTGCAAAAGGAGCTGGCCCGACCGGAGCGCAGTGAACACTACGAGCATATTGGACACGTGATGATGGCACAGCTCCACCTGATCGAGGAAGGAGCGAAGGTCACTCAGTTACCGGATCTCCTCGGAGACGGTTCAATGCTCACCATCCAGCTGAATGCGGAACTTTCACCCGTCGAAAACGCGCAGCGCATGTACGAGAAGGCCAAGGCTTCGCGGGCTGCGCGCGAAGTAGCCGAGGAGCGTCTCGATGGTTTGATACGGCAGGTGTATTCCCTGACGAAAGTGCTCGATGAGGTAAAAGGCCTGTCTGACGTCTCCGAAGTCAAGGCTTTCAAGGCCCAGCATGCCGACTTGTTGGCTACCCTCCAGCAGACCTCGGCTGAACAGGATGCGATACCCTATCGCCGGTTTGAGCTGTCAGGCGGTTACGAGGTATGGGTCGGACGCAATGCTCGCCAGAATGATGAGTTGACGTTGCGTGATGCCCGTCCGTTCGACGTGTGGTTGCACGCCCGTGGCGTGGCCGGATCGCACACAGTACTCAGGGTGAAGGGACGAACGGACTCTCCGCCCAAGCCCATCCTGGAGCAAGCAGCAGCAATTGCAGCGTGGTTTTCCAAAGCTCGTACTTCTTCATTGGCGCCTGTGATCGTGACCCAACGCAAATACGTCCGGAAGCCCAAGAAATCTGTTGCCGGATCTGTGCGGGTCGAACGTGAGGAGGTCCTGTTGGTCGAACCACGCTTGCCACAATGACCCGAAACACGCAGAAGTCGTGCAGGGTGAGTCGGGTTAGATGATCCAACGGGTCGTAGTTTACCTCCTCTCAGTTCTGCCAATCTCTCTGCTAATCGCTCAAACGAAATCCTCATGTCTTGGTGGGAATCCATCATACTGGGCCTAATTCAAGGGCTGACCGAATTCCTTCCGGTCTCCTCCAGTGGGCACCTTGTGTTGGGCCAGTACGTTTTAGGACTGGATTCTGGCGGAGATGGCGTCCTGTTCGAAGTGCTGGTACACTTCGGTACGGTTATGAGCATTGCCTACGTCTACCGAGCGCGGCTCGGCTCCCTGACCATGGATATCCTGAAGGGCCTGGTCAAGCCGGCTAGGTGGGCAGACAGGTATCGGAACGATGCCAATTTCCGACTCGGCATGCACTTGCTGCTGACCATGATTCCAACGGGACTGGTCTACGTGTTTGCAGGAGACCGGATCGAAGCAGCCTTTACCTCACCCCGTCTGGCTGCAGGAATGCTACTCGTGACCGGGACTCTGCTGCTGCTGACGATGTGGAGCAACAAAGGCACAAAAAGTGTTGGTCCCCTGAACAGTCTCCTCATTGGTCTGGCACAGGCCGCAGCGATGCTTCCTGGCATTTCGCGCTCCGGAGCGACGATCTGTACGGCAATGTACCAGAATATCAATCCCGAGGAAGCAGCCGATTTTTCGTTCCTGATGCTGCTTCCGGTAGTACTCGGTGCGACCCTGCTCAAGCTTGGAGATGCCGGAAGTGCCATTGACGGTGCCGCCTGGGGTATCATGATTCCTGGCGTACTGGCCGCCTTCTTTTCTGGAATCGTTGCCATCCGAATGGTTCTAACGTTCGTAAAGCGTGGACAATTCCATCTTTTCGCCGTCTACTGCTTCGCGATTGGAATACTGGGGCTGGTCCTCATCTAGCATCTGCAATATGCGTGCACCGCGCGCCGCCTGACGGGCCTGCCGTCCACGCTAAGTCTGTGGTGCGCTCCACGATCCTGTTTCCCTTACCAGAAATGTGCTCCAGCGTGCAGGAGGGCCAATTTGGACGTCTCATTTTGATAAAGAGGCCCTTAAGATTCCTTTGTGACGCCCGATAACGGATATGCGAAGACCCGATACGGGGACCCCACCATGGTCCTTGATCGACCATTCGTCTCCTTCTTATCCACGCCACCTCGCCCGCATCCCGGAGGGCAAGCATGAATTATCGCATCTACGTTGTCGACGACGATCGTCATTACGCTCACATGTTGAGCTACCGACTCGACAAGAACGAAAACTATTCGGTCAAGGTCTTCCACAACGGCGAGGAAGTACTCTCCGCCCTGGACGAAAAACCAGACCTGGTGTTACTGGACATCATGATGCCCGGCATCGACGGTGTTGAAGTGCTACGCCAGATGCTGACGCGTATCCCGGATGTACCGGTAATCATGGTATCCGCACAGGGTCTGATTGACACGGCCGTCGAGGCGATGAAGATGGGCGCCTACGATTATATCACGAAAGGACAGGACGATCTGGTCAAACTGGATTCGATCGTTCGCAACGTACTGGAAAAAAGTATCTCTCGAAAGGGAAGTAGAATCACTACGCTCTGAGGTATCTGAGAAATACCAGATAAAGGGGATGATCGGTGAATCACCTGCCATGCAGGAAGTCTATCGCAAAATCCAGAAAGCCACTCGTGGCGATCTGATGGTTGCCATTCAGGGAGAGAGTGGTACCGGGAAAGAATTGGTCGCCAAGGCCATCCACTATGCCTCTTCGCGCAAGCGCGGCCCGTTTGTGGTCGTGAACTGTGCCGCCATCCCCCGTGAACTCATGGAGAGTGAGTTCTTCGGACATGAAAAAGGGTCCTTCACCGGCGCTCATGCTCGCAAGATCGGTAAGTTTGAGCAAGCTGACGGTGGTACGATCTTCCTCGATGAAATCGGGGAGTTGGATATGGATCTGCAGGCCAAATTGCTACGTGCGTTGCAGGAAGGGGAGCTCAACCGCGTTGGCGGTAGTGAGCTGATTGATTTTGATGCTCGCGTAATCTGCGCAACGAACCGCGAAGTCGTGGGCATGATTCGCGATAACAAGTTTCGCGAAGACCTCTACTATCGCTTGTTCCAATTCCCTATTCCGCTTCCGCCACTGCGTGAGCGCGGATCCGATGTCCTGTTGCTGTCGAACTTTTTCTTCCGCGACTACATCACGAAACATCCGGATTTCAAGGGCAAGAAAATATCTACTCAGGCTCGACGAGCCATAGAGAATTACACCTGGCCCGGTAATGTCCGCGAATTGAAAAGTGCCATCGAACGCGCCATCCTGCTTTCCGACGAAGCGGAGATCTCGGCGCCGGATTTGATGATCGCAGACCAGAACACGATCTCGCCCTGGGCAGATCGCCTCACACTGGCCGAAGCGGCCGAAACGTCCTTCTCATCGCCGGCAGAAAAAAGATCTACGCAACCTGAATCGTCCAACAACAGTACACCGGTATCCGGAAACGACGCGAACGGATTCGAATCTGTCGAGGAGGATGTACCCCTCGGAGATGGCGACGGAGGCATCGTTTCGCTCGATGAGCTCAAGCATCGCGCTGTCGAACGGGCCTACCGGTTGTGTGACCGGAATGTGGACCGTGCGGCCGTCGAATTGGGTATCGGACGCGCAACGATGTACCGGCTGTTGAAGAGGTTCGAAATCATGGACTGACCCTGCGGGGTTTTTTCCGTGATGATGGGCATAGCCCACGCCTGATCAGCGTCGCTTTCTCCACCACTGAGGATGGACATGCGACTTACTGACTACGAACGATCCGTTCAGAAAGACATCGACAAATGGCAGCACGGGGATGTGTCCCTGTTTGCACAGGCTTTCAATTGGGCTATGGCTCCCATGGACTGGGTAGTCAACCAGGTGGTCCCCGAAGAGGTCATTGATCAGGCAGACAAGGCCATTTCCCAATTCCTTTCGCTGCTCAATGATGCGTCTACCTGGACGTATGAGCCGAAGGAAGTTCTTCGCGCCGCTGGGGAGCGGGGTATCAAGGTTACCGACATAACCGAGTTGCGGGACCAGGATCTTAAAACGCTGGACGACATTGCTCGCAGCTATGTGTCGGAGAACGCCATCCTCGCGGCCATCGAGGGCGGCGGTACCGGATTGGGCGGTGCAGTACTCATTGCGGCAGACATTCCTCTCCTGTTCGGCATCAACCTGCGACTGATCCAGCAGATCGGTGCGGCCTATGGATTTGATGTGAGCACGCCGGCGTATTCGCCACTTGTTCTGTCTATTTTCAATGTGGCTGCCAGTGGATCGAGGGAGTCCAAGAACCAGGCCTTGCGTGAGATAACCGTGGCTGCTGCTGCTGTGGCGCACTCTTCGGAATACCGCGGCCGTGTAGCTGGCACGTTTCGGGATCAGAATCGCCATCTCCCGCGCGAGATTGCAAAGAGCATCGGGGGGAGGAAAATCGCCCAGATGATTCCCATCGCAGGGGCAGCCATCGGTGCCGGAATCAACTATTGGTTCACAACCGAGACGGCCGAGTCGGCGTTTATGCTGTTCCGAGCGCTGTATATTGAGCGCAAAGAACGATTCTGACGCCTCTCCCTTTCTGCCGGCCCTGTTGCCGGTAATCCCTGTATGCCGCTCGTTGCCATCGTGGGACGCCCGAACGTGGGCAAGTCCACTTTTTTCAATCGCC
>JAURNP010000135.1 GCA_030830105.1 Rhodothermales bacterium
GAAGCGACAATCACCTACAGCCGCGTAAGGGAACACCCTGCGTGTAGGTAACAGAATAAACACCATTCTATTCTCGGACCTGTCTCTTTCCTACCTATACGGGCACTACCGTTCTGGGTAGGGCGTTCCCTGCTTGGGGCCTCCGACCTAAAAGGATACGTCCCGGGAGCTTCCCGACATGCGCACGTTCCATCGCTTCTTCCTTCTGACAATCCCTGTCCTGCTGCTTGCCTCGTGCACCGCGAGCGAGGAACCCACTGAGGAATGGACCAACGAACCAACCGTTGCAACCGCATTGGCCGATTCCTCCGTCTTCCTCGTGTTTGGTCATGAGGTGCGTGACTACACTGTCTGGAAGCAAGTCCATACAGACCTCGATGTCGTTCGCCAGAATTGGGGCATCACGGATGCCTATCTGATGCAGGGTGCCGATGAAGACTCCGTGGTCTGGATGATGATGATGGCCCCGGGGCCTACGGCTGCCGAAAGCTTCATGGTGGACCCGAACCTGGCGCGCATCATGGAGACCGAGGGAGTCGAAGGAGAGACCTACCGTGCGGTGCTCGCATCGGGTTATACCAACTCTCTGAATCCGGATGACTTTCCCAGTCGGGTAATCGTTCAGCACGATGTGCGCGACTTTGATGCATGGAAGCGCGTTTTCGACGGCCATGTGGGCTCGCGTGAGCGGGCCGGACTCATCGACCTGTACGTATCCTATCCGATCGGCGACTCGACAGACGTACACATGATGTTCGGCGTCACGGATGAGTCCTCTCTCGTCGACTACATGGCCTCGGCTCCTTTACGGGCGGCCATGCGGCTGTCCGGTGTGGTCGGAGAACCACGCGCCTATTTCGTACGGATTGCTGATTGATCGGTTATTTCCCAGGAATGAAAAAAGGGCCGCTCATCCCGTGGGTAGCTGTACCAGAATACAGGTGCCATCTTCTGCCGAACTTGTCACCGAACTATCCCCACCGTGCGCCGTCACCACGACAAAAGAGTAGGACGTGCCGAGACCGGTTCCACCATGTGCTCCCTTCGTTGAGTTGAACTTTTCAAAGAAGCGCTCAAGCCGCTCGGGGGGTATCGGCGGCCCCCCATTGCACACTCGAATGTCGAGCAACCCTTCCCCATCCTTGATGGAAACGGAAAGCCGCTGATCAGCCGCCGGAAGACCCTGGACGTATTCGACTCCAATCGCACCTATACCGAAAAGGAAATCGCGGTTCTTCTCGAGCGGACAGCACAGCTGCAGGCCGAGGAATTCGAATCTCCCGAAAAGAATCGTGAAGGCCTGAATCTATCGGAACTGGAAAGCATTGCGCGAGATGCCGGGCTGAATCCTCAATTCCTGCATCGTGCTGCTCTTGAGCCGGAGCATTCCGGTGGCAAACCGATGGGCAAGAATACAACGAAGACGCATGTGCGCGTTGACCGCCTCCTGCCCTCAGATCTTAGTGAGGACGAGTGGGAAGAAGTAATTTTTGCCCTTAAGCGACGCTTCGAAAGTGACTCCTACGACTTAGGGCTTGACTTGGGCTCCTTCGGCCGAGGTAAGATCGAGCAGATTGGTCGATCTCGAGAATGGCGACATACCAGCTTGTCTGGCGTTCAAACAACGGTTTTGCTGCGCCCCTATAAGAAGGGCACCCGTATGGAAATCAGCCAGCGAGTCGGCACTGCAAGCACGAAGACGGAATCCTGGGCGTACGGTCTTCCATTTGCCATGCTCTTTGCCATCATCACGGGTGCCGTCTTGAAGTCTACCCTCATCGGCTCAGCCGCCCTGGTTGGATGGACGGCGCTGCTCGTGCCTTTGGTCTACTATCTGGATACCAAGTGGCGTGAAAAGAAACACACGCAATTGGTTGGCCTGGCCGACGAACTTGAAGACATCGTGATGAGAAACAGCACGGAAGCCACCCTTTCAGCAACGGAAAAAGAAAGCGTGAGTGACTCTGTACGTGACACGGTGAACGACACCGTGAATGAAACCCGCGAATCGCAGCTCGATTGGTCCCCCGAAGACCATGCGGAAGCAGACGCTACCCGAACCCGTTCTCGCACCCGCTCATGACGGAGCGGGCCCGATCGCTCGTTCAGGATGAACGGTCGTTGGCATCAATGAGTCTCAGTGGTGGGCACTGAAAGAACTCAGTCTGCTTCGATACTGTGATCAATATCCAATCCAGGACCAGCCCCTTCCGGCTCCCTGATAGACATGATGAGCTCCTGAATGCTCTGATCAGGCGCCGGGAAGAAAGGCGTCATACCTAGTGTCACCGCAAAGTTGAGCACCATTCCAACGACTCCAATTCCCTGTGGGCCGATTCCAAATGCCCAGTGAGACCACCCGCCGTAGACGCTTCCGAGGATATATACAGCTGTAAACCCGATGCCTACGATCATCCCGGCAATGGCCGGAATGGTGCCCACGCGTTTGGAAAAGATGCCCAGGACAATGACAGGGAAGAAGCTGGCAGCAGCCAAACCAAAGGCAAAGGCTACGACTTGACTGACAAACCCGGGCGGGTAGATTCCAAGCAGACCGGCTACAACTACTGCCACGCCGATCACACC
>JAURNP010000136.1 GCA_030830105.1 Rhodothermales bacterium
AAGACAAGGAGACAGCCACCGACTCGATGGTCATGCTTCTGGCCATGAATACCGCCTCGGTACAGCTGGTGCCTCCCGTCCTACTGGTCGCCTTGATGGGCCTGCAGATCAACCAGCTCATCTTCGCCATCATCATCGTGACGGGCATCTCCCTTATCGTGGCCATTGCTGCCGCCAAGCTGCTCAGTAAAACCAAGCGCTTCCGGAACTCTGCTCCGAAGCTGTCAACGGAGGGCTGATCATGGAATTACTTCGCACCATCATCGAGACGGCATCCGTCTTCGTTCTTCCGGCCCTCATCGTAGGATTCCCCCTGTACGGCCTCCTGAAGAAAGTGGCGGTCTACGAGGAGTTCGTGGAAGGTGCCAAGGGCGGTTTCCAGGTAGCCGTCACCATCATCCCCTACCTGGTGGCCATCCTCTTCGCCATCGGCATGTTCAGAGCTTCCGGGGCCATGGACTTCATGGTAGAAGGACTACGTCCCTTGCTCAGCATTTTCGGTGTCCCTCCGGAGGTGCTTCCGATGATGATCATGCGCCCACTCACAGGAAGCGGTTCAGCCGCAATTGTGCTGGATATGATCCAGCAGTTCGGCGAAGACTCGATCCTGGTGAAAATGGTCGCCACGATGTTCGGCTCGACCGAAACGACTTTTTATGTGATTGCCGTCTACTTCGGAGCCGTCAACATCAAGAAGACGCGTCATGCTGTCCCAGCAGGGCTGATCGCGGATATTGTAGCCATGTTTGCCGCCATTTTCGTCGTCAAATGGCTGTTTGGATGATGCCGAAATCACCAGCCGGGATGAACTTCAACCTGTCGTTTTGAGGTACATCTCAATCATGCTCGTGGTCCTTTCCGCAAATACAGGGCGGGGCTCATCCATGCGTCGCTCAACGGACACAATTCGATCTTGGTGCACATGCAACCAATGATCCAGGACTCGTCGGGCATCTGCTTCTACGGGTGTGATGCCCGAACCCGTCACGTCGAGATGGTCCAGATCGTGCATGGCGTCCCTGATCAAGTGATCTCCGCCCGATTCGTCTTCGGGTGCGGCCAGCAAGTGAACCCGTCCAAATGCCATGACGACAAGTGTCGGACGTTCGATGTCTGAGCCTCGCATGAAGTAGATCGTCTCGGGACCAGCCACCTCCTGTGCCACGGCTCCTCCCCTGGCCAATCGCTTCTCAAGCAATTCTATCCAGTCTCGGTACCGCGCCGCCATTTCGAAATCGAGGGATTCCGCGGCCTGCAGCATGGAGTCTTCCAATTGCATGGTCACCTCCCCGATGTCCCCGCTGAGGAAGCGCCTGACAGCATCGATCACCTCCTCGTAGGCCTGCTCTGAAATTTCGGCCGTACAGGGTGCCCCGCATCGACCAATATCAGCGCGGACGCATCTTCTTCCTCGTTCAAACTCAGATGGAGAGCAATTCCTCACGGGGAAGCTAGCCTCGATCAACTCGAGCAGGGAGGCTGCCTGGGACCGACTGCGGAACGGACCATAGTACTCTGCACCGTCATTGCGCATGATTACCTGTACAGTCAGTCGCGGAAAGGGCTCACGGCTATCCAAGCGCAAGTAAGGTCGGGGAATGTATTTCTTCTGAGCCCTATTAAAGGATGGGTCCAACCGTTTGATTTCCTGGCTTTCCTCGATCAGCGCGTGTAATTCGGTCGGTTGCTCTTCCCATCGTACATCCCGCACTTTGGCAATCAGTTGCCGGATGCGCGGCGGATGGGCTTCGATAGCATTGAAATAGGACGCGACCCGCTTGGACAGATCCTTGGCTTTACCTACATACAGGACCTTTTTCCTGCCATCGAGCATGTAGTAGACTCCTGGTGAGCGGGGCAGGTCAGGCAGACGATCCCGCTTGATGGTAACGACATGCTGGGCGTGCGCGTGGACTCGGGCATAGGTTCGTCCCTGCAGCTCCATCAATTCATGGATATCGGTTATATCATGTTCGTCGGCCGCCATCTCGCAGAATCGCTCCAATACCTTCGCCGTAATCTCGACGTCTTTGGCGGCGCGGTGTCGACCTTCTCCCGGTATCCTGTAGAACTTGGCCAGGTTACCGAGGCTCTTCGATCGCAATCCTGGTAACAGGCGCCGCGCGAGCTTGAGCGTGCACAGTCCGCGGTTCTCCATGCCTGGAAGACCCAGACGATCCAGCTCGGCGTTCAGAAAGGACCAATCAAAACGGATGTTGTGGGCAACAAATACTCCGTCTCCCAGAAAATCCATGAATGAGGGAATGACCTCCTGAGCCGTTGGACGGTCGAAAACCATGCCTGTCGTGATTCCCGTGATGCGGGTTATGCGACCAGGAATGGTTGTCTCGGGATTAATCAGCTCGGAAAACTCGGAGCGAGATCCATCTCCTGAAATGCGCATGCCCGCCACTTCGATCACCCGATGTTGACGGGCTTGGATGCCGGTCGTCTCGGTGTCCGTCACAACGACGGTATCATCATCGGAGAGAAATTGCTGGAGCGCGGACATGATCGGAGTGCTGAATCACTCCATGAACTGTCTCCGGCGCAATGAGATTCCAACGGCGCAATGAGACTACACCGTGCTCCACGGCGGTCGATCCCAGGAAACTCACAAATCGGGACCACGAGCCTTCAATCAGGCTGCGAGTCGCAAGCTGCCTTGTTCAGGAATCGGGATGCGGATGGTTGCTTGCGTACCGGAACGACCTTCCAGATCAGTCAACTGGATGGATCCGGAAACCTGGGTCAAGGAACGCTTCGCTAGAAACAGTCCCATTCCAAGCCCCCCTTTCTGGCGGTTGAGGCCACTGGAGCCCTGCTGGAATGGGGTAAATACTGCTATCGATTTTCCAGGGAGCCCGGGTCCGTCGTATTGAACGGACAGGGTCAGCGATCCATGTTCGATTGAGGCAGAAACACGAATGGATTCGTCAGCGAATTTCATCGCGTTGTCCAGAACGTGATTCAGGGATTCGGAAAGAACGTCGGCCAGATCGGTAGGAAGCGAAACGCTATGATCCAGTTTGCGCATGATATGGGCATGCGATTCAGGATGACGTCGCTGCACTTTTCCAATGGTACGTCCAACCAGGTGATCCAAGGGGACGCGCGTTCCTTGCACTCGCGGCGCAATGGAATGTACCGGGGCCGGCTGGCGGGATTGCTCGTAGGCTACGACGGATTCGACCACGTGACGCAAGCGTTCCACCGCATCGCGGATGGGACGTGTCAGGTGTTCGTGTTCGCCGCCAGTCTCTTCTTCCAATATTTCCGCATACCCCGAAATAATGGCCAGTGGCGTCCGCAACTCATGAGAGAGCGCGTTCACGCGGTCATTTTCGCCTTTTTTGGACGATTGAGGCTGGAAAGAGGATGCGCTAGACATCGAATTGGAATAGGCCTGTAGGCAGGATTACTCCATCGGTATCGACGGCTTCGACCTCTCCTAAAGGAAGAATCTGGTCGACTTTTCCTCGGTGTACCCTTCCGGACCGCCTATCGGAAGCCCAGAACCTCTTGCAAACGGATGCCGATCTGCGTGTTGTCCAGCGTTCCCATGAAGCGTGCAGATCCTGGGCCGTAGGCAAAAATGGGCACATTGACAGCCGTATGACCACCCGTGGACCATCCAATACGCGCCGAGTCCGCCATCACACCGCCCAGCAATCGTTGAAGTCGGACTGAGGCCGCCAAGGCATTGGTATCTGCCTGTGCGATGATATCCGACATCGGTTCCGCCACCGATCCAAATTCGATGTTGAAGCGATCCGATAAGGCGGCCTGGAACCACTCGGAATCAACGCCGCCGTTCATCATGAGACCGGCGAGTTCTCCCTGGAATGCTTCTATAGAGCTCTTGATGGGCGCCAGCTTGGTCGGGTCATAACTGTATCCAGAGCCGCGCTGGCCTCCATGCTCAGCACCGATTGTCAATCCACCCGTCTCGTGGTCGGATGTCCCGAGCACCAACGTGTTGCCGTCTTCGCGAGCAAATTCGACGGCTGCCTGCCAAGCCCGATCGTAGGCGATGACATCCCACAAATGAGCGGCCGTATCATTGCCATGCCCCGCATGATCGATACGACCAGCTTCGATCATGATGAAGAAGGGTTTGCCTGCGCTGCCCAACAACTCGAGTGATTTCATGGTCATCTCGGCAATTGACGGCTCTTCCTCTACGACGCGATCAATCTCGTAAGCCATATGCGAATTGGTGAAGAGTGCAATCAGTGGCAGTTCATCGATCGCCATCATTTCTGCTCGATTGTCCGCGC
>JAURNP010000137.1 GCA_030830105.1 Rhodothermales bacterium
CGCCCAATATCATACATGAGAATGTCTACGATGCCATCTCCATCAACATCGGGTGGAAGTCCGAAAATATCATGGTTGTTTGAGAAGGTCCCCTTGTTCGGGTTGATGGAGCGTGCAGGGGTGCTCTCCAGGACCGACTCTCTGAGCTGGTTGATGTTGCTCTGTTCTACATTCCCCTTATCAAGCTCGCCAACTTCAACCCACAAGTGATATAGTGAGGTCTTGTCCACCAACTCGAATTCCAAGGACGATACAGCTGCTTCACTTACGTTGAAGGTCTGCCTGTCTCCTATATCGGGATCCACTATCCCCTTTCGGGCAATAGGGTAGCGTCCCGCGCGCCGATCCATTCGAACCTGCTCCATGATACGTTGTGCCTCTGGGCTTGAGAGGTCTGTACCACACCAAGCATTCGGCCCGTCATGGATGTGCAGTTCATCGTGCGTGTGCCCCGGGAGGTAGTTATGCATGTCAAGGGTCACCGAGCTCGCAGTCAGAGGCCCTGAGTGGACATATCGTCCACTGGAGGCTACATTTTCAGCAGGCTCATGGGGACTTGATGCCACAGGCGTAGGCGCTCCCCAAACAATAACAGACGTCATTATCAAGGCGAGGAGCGTCTGTGACGTTGTCAATTGGCGACGTGGCATGCTTTCTGTTGTCTTCCGTGTGAACACTTCCTTAACCGACGGTCTGCATCATGGGTTTCTCAGCAATTCCTCTCGTTACGTGTCAATCGAGGCCGGTTTTCACTGGAATACGAAGATATGTGCTTCCCGTAGCGCTGATGATCCTGCTTACAGGTTTATCCGGGTGCGCGTCAACGGCCACCATGGAGTCAGACGTGATCACGGTAACCGGTGACATCACCGTCAGGGGCAACGTTCCTTTTCATGAAGTGGTGCTGATCACGGACGACAACAACTGGTATATCCTGGAGCTGACGGAGCAGGATCGCCAAGCTCTCGTGACTCCCGCCCGTGCCGAAGTGACCGGCGTCATTCGCCTCGGGGAGTGGAACGGCCGTCCGTTCACTCGAATGGTTGTGCGCGAATTGATCGCAGAACGATAATTCCAGTTCAACCAACGACGCTACTTGATGAGCGTCATTGTCCGTGAAATCCGTTGCGTCCCGGCTGTGATGGTGTAAAGGTATAGCCCCGATGTCAGGTCGGACGCATCGAATGATACCTGGTGCTGGCCCGACGCCATGGGGCCGTCCACCAGTGTAGCAACGTTCCGACCGAGCAGGTCGAATACCTGCAGCTGGACATTCGAAGTCTGCGGCAGGCTAAAATGGATCTGGGTGCTCGGATTGAACGGGTTCGGATAGTTCTGATGAAGAGCGAGGGTGCGGGGCATCGTCGCATCTGTTTCGGTATCTGTAGCGCCTCCGACCAGGTTGATCTTTGCCCGGATTGGTACCACCAGGCCGTCGAAGACACTGGAGCCGTCTCCACCGGTAATTCCATCGAATGAGGCCCATCCCAATCCCGAATTCGAGAAGTCGAAATACATGAAGCTGGGAGTATCCGTGACTTGCAGGTTGGAAAAGGGGAGGAAAATGTGATTGTCGTCTGAGCCAGCGTCAGATATACTCACATACACCCGCCCCTGGTAATTCTGAAGAACACCTATGTCTCCACTCAAATCTACAGTCTGAAAGGTGAGCTGGGGTGTGCTGGCCCCAGCGGACCAGGCGAGTTCCTTCTCAAGGATGAGGTTGCCCGGCCTTCCAGCGAGGTCGTCGTAAACCTTGAGCGTGAAGTCTTTCACACTCGAGGTTACCGCCACTCCACTCAGGTTTTCAAAAAAGAGCATAGACACATCAACCGAATAGAGAGCACCTCCCTCAGGAATGTCAAACACGTTTGCGAATTCGGTTGAAGCCGGAAGTGAGGCTTGCAGACCGCCTCCGAGCCCGTAGCCGATCAGGCTTCCACTCGACGTAGCTGCTTCTCCGTCGTCGTAACTCACATTTTCAAACTGAGCCGAGCCGGAAAACGTGGCCCAGGATGCATCCACACTGAAAGAGGCGGAAGCCGATGTGAGCAGGTCGACGTGGGGCAGCACCAGATACACTTCGTCAAAATTGCCATTCACGGTCAAGGGCTCGCCCGCCACTTCCGGAAATGCCCGTTGCATCGTGCCAAAGGCAGGGCGATAGAAAAGCAGGGGCATCATGCGATCAGCGCCGGAGGACGCTCCGATGTTGAGCGTAAAGTCACCGACTTGCGTCCACCGAAGGTACCGGACGGCTCCGGGGTTCAAATTTCCATTGGTAGAAGAAGAGGACCCCAAGGATCCGTCTATGGTCTGGAATCCTGTGGCTCCAATGCCGGACCTGAAGGTACTTTCGTAGCCATATGCTGCGTCTACAGCCTGGTCATTGATCAGATTGGCTGCATGGAATCCCTGGATCAGGTCCCGAAGGACGGCTATTTCCAGGAAGTTATCCGTCATCAGCTTGGTGTAGTTGCCCTCCCCCGAGCCATCGCTACGCGCAATAGCTCCGACTAACTCCGTCCCCAGCCGCTCTGCGAGATAGTGATGGAAAAGGCCCCCGCGTTGGTAATCCTGTCCAAAGGAACCGCCGTAGGGCTCGTTGAAAGCGTCGCGCCAGTCGAGCAAGGGCCGGGTGAGTTCACCAGCCCCGGCGAGGTAGGAGATTGTTCGGGGTGCGTAACCATTCACCACTTCAGCCCATTCTGCCAGGCCTTCATCCAAGAATGTCAGGTCACCTCCGCCGTGTTGAACGGCGAATATCAGATGCTGGTATTCGTGGGCGATCGTTTGTAGAACAAATTCCGTTCCTCGGCGGGAGCCATCCGTTCGGTAGATGGACGGATACGTATCCAGGTGGATGATGTCGGCTTGATTGCCATTGGTCAGGTCAGCCGGAGAGTAGTAGCCCGCGGTAAACAGGTTATTGCCTGCTCCCGGGTCAAAGCTGTCCTTGATGTCATGTACCAAAACCTCCACTTTGCCGTTGCCATCAATATCGGACGGTGGACCAAAGACGGATTCATCGATCTCGATGATACCGAGGGATGGATTCCAGGAATCTTGCGGAGTGGACGTGCCAAGGGCCACAGCGAATTCCTGCCAGTCAGCTTCGACCAATCGGCCACCGTTTGAGGCAAGGTCAGGATTCGCAATCCACAGGTTGAAGCGGGATTCGCTTACCATCAGCGTAAACGTTTCGCTGAAATATTGGCATCCGCTACTGGCAGTACAGGTTGTGAAGTCGAGCAACTGAAAGGATCGCTCATCCCCTGGGGTAACAACTGAGGAGCTTCCAGCATTTTTTCCGAGAAGGCCGGACTCCTTCAGGCGTCGTAGTTCGGCCAACGCAGCGCGGCCCTCTGGTGAATTCATCAGTTCAGGTGTCCGGTGCTTCACCTGGAGACCATCGGGCAGGGCCCCCTCTGGCGTAATCTGGACCGCTTGGGGTTCCTGCTTGAGTTGAACCTCCTGGGCATGGCTCTGCGGGGCGACCAGAGTGGCCATACAGATACTCAAAAGGGATAAAGAAAGGAGGTAAGGGAAGCGGCGCATGCGTTTCGAATCATCCGGGTGGGCTTTGCAAGGAGCGAGATACGCTATTTTCAGCCCGTCGCTGGAATAAAAGGGTGAACGGAATACAGATGCCTTTCAACGGGCAATAATCAGTCCATTCTCATACTGATCAGTCCGTTTTACGGCCTCAAAAGGACGCAAAGCAAGACCAGCTCGTTCCTGGCGTGTCAAGACTATGGAAACTGAGAAACACCGCAAGGGTTCGGGCAACACAGGAGACACTTTATTCAGACTTTGATCTTGTACCATGCGTTCCTTGACCCCAGATGAAGCCCGAGTCATCCTCCATAAAGGCACGGAAGCTCCCTACTCCGGCGAGTACGATAATTTCTACGAGTCCGGCGCTTATCACTGTCGGCAGTGCGATGCCGCTTTGTACAAAAGCGCCGACAAGTTTTCATCGGGATGTGGTTGGCCCAGTTTTGATGATGAAATTCCCGGAGCGGTACGGCGCGTCTCGGATGCAGACGGACGACGGACCGAGATCATTTGCGCCAGTTGCGACGGGCACCTCGGCCATGTATTCGAGGGAGAACGATTTACGAGCAAGAACACGCGCCACTGTGTGAATTCAATCTCCCTGATTTTCAAGGGAGACCAGTAACCTGAAATTCGGCCTGGCACGGCCGATATGAATAATCATGACATCCATGTCCAATCGCGCCATTTTCGCTTCGGGATGCTTCTGGGGCACCGAGCAATTCATGAAACAGGCTAAAGGAGTGCTGACCACTCGGGTGGGGTTTTCGGGTGGCCACGTCAAGAATCCGGCCTATCGGGAAGTGTGCCGCGGAACCACGGGGCACGCCGAAGTGGTGGAGGTAACCTGGGATCCTGCGCTAACCGACTACGAGACGCTGGCAAGGCTCTTTTTTGAGACGCACGACCCAACCCAGGTCAATCGTCAGGGCCCGGATATTGGCACCCAGTATCGGTCCGCCGTCTATTACCTGGACGAGCATCAGCGGGAAGTGGCCGAGAAGCTGATCGGAATATTAGTCGACCAGGGATTGGATGTAGCCACAGAGGTTACGGCTGCCGGGCCCGTTTATGAGGCAGAGGCATACCACCAGGATTACTATGCCAAGACCGGTGGATCACCGTACTGCCACGTATACATCCGGCGATTCCCTGAAAACGGGTAACCAACGAAGGAGTGGTAACCAAGAAAGGAGTGGTACCCAACGAAGGAGCAGTATCCAAGCCCCGTCTCGCAGCATCCAGGAGTGAGATCGCAAGCTATTGAATCGTAGCGATGTACGCCTGACCTGGGATTCCTTCAGCCGCCTGGCCAATCAACGCCTTGTCTTTGTCCAGGGCAATGGCGGTGCCGAATGCGGATTCGCCCACGTCAATCACGCGGCGCTGACGCCATCCATCGCGGGATGATTCAAACACGTACACGACCTGGTCCACATTGAAGTCCAGCTCGAGCTGCTCGTCGAATCCAGAAACCAACACGACGTCGTTGCCGAGTGCCACTCGCGTTCCGAACGCTCCCGCCGCATAAGGGGACTTGGGTCGTAACGTCACGAGACGTTGCCACTCTCCATCCCGAAAACGAAGAAGATTGGCACTACCGGATCCTTGCGACCCCCCGCGTGATTCCCCAATCAGCAGGTGATCGTCCCGGATGTCTACGTCAATGAAGAAGCCGTTGACTCCGCGTACGGTCGTGTGGTGCGACCACGTATCGCCGTCCCTGTGGTACAGGGCGACGAATCCTGGTTGTTGTCTGGAGTAAGTCGAACCTGACACAACTGCCCACCGTCCGTCCAGGGCAGCGGACGTCCCGAGCGTACCCGAGTTGAGGGGAAGGGGACTTTCCAGCATGGACTCCAGCGTCCACTCGCTGTCAGATTCCCTGAACAAGAAGCCTTTGCCATTGGCCCCGCTCCCTGATGCATCCCCGGCCGACGTGATCAAGAGCCGATCGCCATCGAGATCGATTGCCGATGCGAAAGGCCCTGAGGCGTCCCTGTCAGGGCTGGACAGGCGAGCGGTTTGCGTCCAGGCGTCGTCTTCCAATTCGAATACGTAAACGTGATTCGAGACAGCGCGCCCGATGAATGTCCTGAATGCAGATACGGCAATGCGCGTGCCTTCCAAAGCGACCGAATTTCCGAAAAAGGCTCCCTCCTCACACACCGAGGGGTCAAGACGTTGAACGACGCTCCAGGAAGAACCATCCCGCTTGTAGACCCAGGCCGATCCTGCATTCGTCCCACAGTGGTTGTCACCCGTGGCGCCGACAACGGCCCAGTCACCGTCTATCGCAACGGCCCCACCAAAAAACACGTTACCCAGTGAATCGGGACGGGGCAGTTTGGCTAGCTGGCCGTGGGCGTCCAGGAGGGGCGTCCATGACAGGAATAACAGGGCTATGAGCAATGGTCGGGTCACGGATCCTAAACCCAGTCAGGGTGGTACCGGTTGCCGAGATTGGACGGATTCTTACCGGTGTGCCGCTTTGACGCAGCGAACCGTCACTTTCGGTCCGCGAGCCGGCTAGAGGCTCAGGTCACGCTCCGTAATGGCTTCGGCCAACTGCTCCCACCAGGTAGTCTTCTCGTCCAGCTTGGTTTTCGTTGACTCGTAGGAGGTCATGAGCTTTTTGCCTTGGACCGGATCGGAGAAAAGGGCGGGATCAGCCAGTTGGCCTTCCATCTCGGCTACGCTGGACTCCAGCTCTTCCACATCGGAGGAGACTTTTTCGAATTCCATCTTGAGCTGGTAATCGTTGAGGCCCGCTGTCTTCGAGTCGCTCGCGGCAATTTGTTTCTTGCGTTTGCGCGCGCGCTCCTTCGCCTCACGTCGCTTCTGTTCCTTGCTCTTGGGGCCGCTGCTCGAGGGTGCGTCGGTCTCTTCCTTGTGATTGGGAGACGATTTTATGTCGGGCCGCGGAGCCAGTTTGGCGGATTCCTGTGGCGCGTCGGCGCGGGCGGTGCCGTGCTCGACTTGCCAGAGGTAGTCACTGTAATTGCCTTCGAATTGCTGAACGCTGCCCGCGCCGGCGCGCCACACCTTGGTGACGATCTCATCCAGAAAGTGCCGGTTGTGCGATACGACCAGGAACGTCCCGGTATACTGACGCAACGCTTCGGCCAGCACGGCTATCGACTGGATATCGAGGTGATTGGTAGGCTCATCCAGGATGAGCAGGTTGGCAGGGGAGGCGAGTGTACGGGCCAGTGCGACGCGGCTGCGTTCTCCACCAGAAAGCACTTTGACGGGTTTGAAAACGTCGTCTCCGCGGAATAGAAATGCGCCCAGCAGAGTCCGAAGCTCCGTTTCAGAGCGATCAGGTGCTTCGGATCGCAGCGCTTCCAGCGCCGTCTGATTCCGGTCGAGCGTTTCCGCCTGGTGCTGCGCGAAGAAGGTGATTTCGGCATTGTAGCCTTCCTTGCGCTCACCATCGAATGATTCCGTGCCCAGCAGCATGCGGGCCAAGGTGGATTTTCCAGCTCCGTTGCGCCCGATCAGCGCGATCTTGTCACCCCGTTCAATATGGATTGGAGCCGATTTTCGGAAGACCTCGATGTCGGGTCCAAAGTCGGAAGGGTAGGTCTTCGAAAACGATCCCAGTTCCATCACAACTTTCCCCGATCTCGGAGGCTCGGGAAATCGGAATGAGATGGTGGCTTCGTCTGAGGGCGGCTCGGGAATACGTTCCAGTCTGTCGAGCATCTTGACCCGGGACTGGACCTGGGTTGCCTTGGTATTTTTGTAGCGGAAACGCTCGATGAACCGCTCATTGTCGGATATCATCTTCTGCTGGTTAATCCACGCAGAACGCTGTATTTCGCGCCGTTCGACGCG
This sequence comes from Rhodothermales bacterium, assembly GCA_030830105.1. Lineage (GTDB taxonomy): Bacteria > Bacteroidota > Rhodothermia > Rhodothermales > UBA10348 > JAAZVD01. The sequence continues at coordinate 7,399 of JAURNP010000137.1, forward strand.
ATCGTGCAGGTAAAAGCTGTAATTGCCCGCGTATTCGGTCAGTTTTCCCTGGATGAGCTCGACCGTCGTATCGGCCATTCGGTCCAGGAAGTACCGATCGTGAGAGACCAGAACCACCGTGCCGGGATAGGATTTCAGGTAGTCTTCCAGCCAGTCGATGGAGTCGATGTCCAGGTGATTCGTAGGCTCATCGAGTAGCAGGACATCGGGCTGTCGGAGTAGCAGCTTGGCCAGCGCAACACGCATGCGCCATCCTCCCGAAAACGTAGCCAGCTCCCGTTCGAAGTCGTCCGCCTCGAACCCAAGTCCACTCAGTACGGACTGGGTACGGGGCTTTATCAAGTGGATTTCGCGAGCCAGCAGCTGTTGATGCACCGAATCGAAGGTGCGCATTAATTGCTGATAGGTATTCGACGTATGGTCTTCATGCGCCTCCATCGCCGCAATCAGGCGCTGCTCTTCTACTTCCAAGTCGAGAGTATCCTGAAAGGCGGTCATGGCCTCCTCGAGAACCGATGTCCCGGTGGAGACCTCCTCCGTTTCCTGCCTCAGGTACCCAACCGTCTGCCCGGCATAGACAATGCTGCCATCGTCTGGGGACAGTTCTCCGGAAAGCAGCTTCAGGAGCGTACTCTTGCCGGCACCATTCGGACCAACCAGTCCGAAACGCTTACCAATGCGTAGCCCCCACGAAGTCCGGTCCAGGATGACCTGCGAGCCGAAAGCCAGCGATATATTTTGAATCTGGATCATCTAGGAATGGCCTACGACCGGTTCGATCGTGACTGATCAATAAGCATTCTCATGGACGAATCCCTTCCAGACTGTCATCAGCATGATCTTCAGATCGAGACGCAGGGACCAGTTCTGGATGTAGTACAGGTCGAATTCAATCCGCTTCTCAATAGACGTATTTCCTCTCCAACCGTTTACCTGCGCCCAGCCAGTAATACCCGCTTTCATTTTGTGACGGAGCATGTATTTCGGAATCTGATCACGGAATTGATCAATGAATACCGGACGCTCGGGACGCGGTCCCACCACCGACATGTCTCCCTTGAGCACGTTGAAGAACTGCGGCAACTCATCCAGGGAGGTCTTGCGCAGGAATGCACCTACTCGCGTAGCTCTGTTTTCACCGGCCTTGGCCCATACAGCGCCGGTCGACTTCTCCGCGTTCACCGGCATGGAACGGAATTTCAACATGTCGAACGTCTGACCGTTCAGGCCCATCCGCTCTTGTCGGTAAAAAACAGGTCCCCGGGAGGATAGCTTCACAGCCAGGGCTATGACGAAAAGGATGGGGAAGGCTACCAACAAGAACAGGGCTGAGAAGGCGATATCCATCATCCGTTTGACGGCGCGACGGAAGTCGAGCGGCGCTTCGTCAATCATGTGGATTACAGGCAATCCGCCGATATCCGTAATACGACTGTTCAGGATATTGAGGTGGAACAGGTCGGGGACGAGACAGACGTGGGCGAGCCGTGACGACATCTCATTGGCCAGATCCGTGATCCTTTCTGTGGCTGACATGGGAAGTGCCACATAGACATACTGAATCGGCCTGCCTGCTTCCTCAAAGCGATCCAGCACATTCCCAAGTTCATCCGTGGTGCCAATCACATCAGGGTCTTCCGTCTTGGCGTCATCGAGGAAACCAACGGTTTCAAACCCAATCCAGGGATACTGCCGGAAGGAATCCTCCAGGCGGCGGCCAATCCGGCCTGCCCCGATGATGAGCACGCGGCGCATGAACCGTCCCTGGCTGCGACCGTGCTTCAAATAAGCGAGGATGGTCAGGCGCAGCAGCACGAGCAGCAGCGGCAAATACATGCCGAAAAGCAGCATGTGCAAGCGGGAGAAATAGAACGCCCGATAGAATGAAGTCGCGGCAGCGGCGAACAGGATTCCGATGGCGATAGCCTTGCCCACGGTATAGATGAGCGTAGACATGCGTTGGGCCCGATCGGGGACATACAGACCCGAAGCCCAGAACACGAGCATAGTCAGAATGATGACCCACGGAAGGAAGCGTGTGTACATCGAAAGGGGCAGCCATTCGGGCAACGGGAAGATATCGAGCATCGGGAAGAGCTCGAATCGCGTATAGTAGGCCAATACCCAGCTGACGACGACAATCAGTACGTCAGCAAAGAAGAGAAGTCGTTGGAAAAGTCGGCTCTGCTCCTGCAGCATGGCGGGTTACGATGGGATTGGAAAGGTGGTAACCGTGTTCGAGAAGCAGAGAGATTTGTGAGAGGACGCAGTGGGAAGAGCGAGGCCGCGGAAGGTTCCGCTCAATCCCCTGAAAGAAGCAGCTTGGTTACTTTTTCCGGAGCCCGAACGGGTCTGCCACGGACCGGATCCAGGAAGGCCAGATCGACGCGGCCTGTCGCCAGCAACAGTTCGTCCTCAGCGCGCAGGACACGGTAATGACAGCTAATCCGCACGGTAGAAGCCGAAAGCTCGGGGATCGTTTCCACGATGATTTCCTCGTCGTAGTGCGCAGACTGCTTGTAGTCGATTTCCAGGTGGGTAACCGGAAGCGCCAAGCCACCATCCTCGATTTCCTTATATGGCACGCCTGCATCGCGTAAGGCTTCCGTCCGAGCATACTCGAACCAGTCCAAATAGTGGACGTGGTAGGCAATGCCCATGGGGTCGCATTCGCGGAAGCGGACGCGGTGCCGGAAACGGTGAGGAGCCAGAGCCATAGCGCAGTCAGGAGTCAGTGATGCCTGGTCAGACCGTTTCGAACGGTCCCATGCCATCATACTTGGCAAGGCGTCCGTCAAGCAGCTCCTCGGCAGATAGTTTTTGGAGCTGCTTCAGATGCTTCATGATGGCCTTGCCCATGGCATCTGACGTAGCCTTGGAGTCATGGTGAGCGCCACCGCGAGGTTCGCTGATGATATCGTCAACGATTCCTTGATCAGTCAGGTCAGGGGCAGTGAGCTTGAGGGCTCGTGCAGCCTCTTCCTTGAAGTCCCAGGAACGCCAAAGGATGGCAGAGCAGTTTTCCGGAGAAATGACGGAATACCATGCATTCTCCAGCATC
>JAURNP010000138.1 GCA_030830105.1 Rhodothermales bacterium
CTCGATGCGACCTTCGACGTCAGCGATCATGTCTGGAAGCGCCGGGCCACCGAAATCCGCTTTGATCTTGAACCCACTGTACTCGGGCGGATTGTGCGAGGCGGTAATCACGATTCCAGCCTGGTGGCCAAATTGCTTGGCACCCCAGGAAACGGCTGGCGTCGGCGCGTGGGTATCAGTAACGAAGACTTTTACCCCCATCGAGGCCATTACGCGTGCGACGTGCAGCGTGAAGTCGCGTCCGCGGAATCGGGTATCATACCCAATCAAAACGCTGGACCCCTCTCCGTAAGTATCAAGTACCCATTCAGCCGTAGCTCTGGACACTCGCTCCAGGTTATCGAGCGTGAACCCGTCGCCGATGATGGCACGCCAGCCATCTGTTCCGAATTTGATCAAGGATCGCTTGTGGGTCATTTCTGCGGGTAGTGTGGTGTATTCGGTGGCCTTAATGGTAGCCTTGCTGGAGTAAAAAATACGGGGCGTGATTTGGACTTATCGACCAGAAGCAGGATTTCTTCCCCGGGGTCGAGATTCTATCAGTTCGCGGGCAGTTCTCAAGGCGCCTTCTGTCACTTCTGCTCCGCTGATGAGAGCAGCGATCTCTTCCCTCCTCTCTGTCTCGGAAAGTCGGTGCATCGCTACATGGGTCCGGCCTTCTTCAGCCGACTTGGCGACTTTGAAATGAGCCTCACCCGCAGCAGCGACCTGCGGGAGGTGGGTGATGGCAATAATCTGATGATAGCCGCCCAAGGTCAACATGCAATCGCCGACCCGCTGCGCAATGGCTCCGGAAATGCCCGTGTCGATCTCGTCGAAGATGAGAATGGGCAGGCGGTCGCTTTTCGCCAGAATGGACTTGAGGGCCAGCATGATGCGGGAGATCTCACCGCCCGAAGCCACCTGGGACAAGGGCATGGGCTCCACACCCGGGTTGGTCGAAATGAAAAACGTGCAGCGGTCCATTCCTTGCACCGTCGCGGCATGTCGTTGCCCGTCGACGTCAATCCAGCCGGCTTCATCTTCCGTGTGCGAAAGCCGCACTTCGAAACGACTATCTGGCATCCCGAGGGTGTCGAGCTCCGCAACAATAGCGGATTCGATCTGCGCGGCCACGGCCTTACGCTTGGCCGAGAGGCGTTGTGCGACATCCGACAAATCAGCCGTGGCCGCGCCAAATTCTGCATCCAATCGCCCCAGAGCCCCCTCAAAGTCAGCCGCCATTTCGAACCGGTCTCCGATGTCCAGACGATGCGCCAATACAGATTCGATCGTGCCTCCGTATTTGCGCTTGAGCCGGTCGAAATCGATCAGCCGTTCCCTGATCTCGTCCAGACGCCCTGGGTTGAATTCGATGCGGGAATTGTAGTCCTGCAGGAAGGAAGCCGTCTCACTGACAGAGATGTGCGCCGAGGAAATCTCGTTTGCCAGATCGTCAAATGAATCATCGATCCGGCTCAGGTTCTGTAGTTCGTTACGCGCCCTTACCAGCAGGTCGGAAACAGCCGATTCGGAGTTGTAAAGCGACTCGAAAAGCGAGGACGTAGCTTCGAACAGGCGTTCGGCGTTTTCAAGGATGCGGCGCTCAGATTCGAGTGCCTCTTCCTCACCTTCCTGCGGCGCGACCTCGTCGATTTCGTCGATCTGAAAGGCCAGTAGCTCGTGCTCCTGCTTCAGTTCGCGTTCGCGTGCCAGCATGGCGTCGCGCTTCTGCACGATCCCCGAGACGGCATCATACTGCTGCCTGTAGCTTCGGACGAGCGATTCGAGACCACCGAATCCATCAACCAGTGTCAAATGAGTATCGGTTCGAAGCAACGACTGATGATCGTGCTGTCCATGCAAGTCGACCAGCTCGGATGCGACCTTGCGAAGCAGCCCGACGGTCGCTGGCGAGTCATTGATGAAAGCCCGACTGTATGACTCACTCACTTCGCGACGTAGGATCAGGTAGGGCAATGCATCAATCCCGTTCTCCTCGAACAGCTGCCGCATCCCGTCGTCCAGTTGGACGTCGAACTCGCCTTCAACCACCGCCTTGCGAGCGCCTGCTCGCAGAGTGTCTGTTGAAGCCCGATCACCGAGGATGAGCTTGAGCGCGCCGACAACAATGGACTTTCCTGCTCCGGTTTCCCCCGTAATGATATTGAGGCCCGCATCAAATGCGACCTCCAACTCCTCAATGAGGGTGAAATCACGGATGTAAAGACGTCTCAGCACGATTCAATTCTCGCCGTCCATTCAGTCAATACGCCATTTTTCATGCGCCATTTGCCTCCGATCGCTCCTAGGCGCGGCCGTGGCAATGCTTGAATTTCTTGCCGGATCCGCAAGGACACGGATCGTTTCGACCCGTCTTGTCACCGGCTGTAACCGGTGCAGCTTTTGCCGAGGGGTCCTTACCGGGTGCCTGATTACCATTCGAACCCACACCATACGAACTCTGAGCCGAGTCATGCTGGGTGCGAGCCTTCGACGGATCCAGTTTCCGGGGCTGGCTGCGACGCGCTGATGTCGAGGCTTGACGATCCACCAGCGGGCCGCTGCGGAAGATGAACGATACCACATCCTGGTTGATCGTTTCAATCATCTCAGCGAACAGCTTGAAGGCTTCCATCTTGTACTCAACCAGCGGATCCCGCTGACCGTACGCACGCAGCCCGATCCCTTCCTTTACCTCGTCCAGGTTTCGGAGATGCTCCGTCCAATGGCTGTCAATGAGGGAAAGTGATGCCACGCGCTCGAGGGCGTCGTTCGCTTCTTGTCCTTCACTGGAGACGGCATCTTCTACGGATACAACGGCTCGCATGACCTTGCGGCCATCTGTGAAGTCGATAAAGACCTTTTCCGGCTTGTTCTCCTGATCGGAAGCAGCCAACTGCTTCATGCTCTGATGGAATGGACGAGCCAGCGCGGCACGCTTGCGTTCATACATTTGCATGGCAGCCTTGAAGATCTCGTCCGAGACGCCGTCATCCCCGAGCTTGTAGAATCGATCGCGATCCATGTCCCAGTCCAGGGCCAGAATGCGCAGCAGGTCCTCCCGCAGCTCCTCCAGGTTACCCTCGCCGTGATGTGTTTCGACCAGTCTGTCAATCATCTGGCTTGCCTGATCTTCGATGTCGCCTGCCAAACGCTCTCCATTGAGTGCGTGGTTGCGACGATCGTAGATCACAGCGCGCTGGGCATTGAGTACATCATCGTACTCCAGCTGCCTTTTTCGAATGGAGAAGTTGTTCTGTTCCACCTTGGTCTGTGCCCGTTCGATAGACTTGTTCACCCACGGGTGGGTAATGACAGCGCCTTCCTCCAGGTTCAGGCGATCCATGACCTTGGCCACACGATCGGATGAAAAGAGTCGCATCAGGTTGTCATCGAGCGAAACGTAAAATTGGCTCTCTCCCGGGTCTCCCTGGCGACCGCTTCGACCACGTAGCTGCAAGTCGATACGACGACTTTCGTGACGCTCCGTACCAATAATGGCCAGACCACCCGCATCAATTACGCCGGAGCCCAGCTTGATGTCCGTTCCACGACCGGCCATGTTCGTAGCAATGGTGACGGCTCCTTTCTGGCCCGCTTCCGACACGATGAGCGATTCCGTCTTGACGCGATCCTGCTTTGCATTCAGCACGTTGTGAGCGATACCTGCGCGGTTCAGCATTCGGGAATACGTCTCGGACGCCTCGACACTTGTAGTACCGACGAGTACGGGCTGCCCTTTTTCGTTGTATTCGCGGATCTTCTCGATTACGGCCGTCAGTTTTTCGCGGCGCGTGCGGAAAACCAGATCATCCAGATCTTTTCGGGCGATGGGTCGGTTGGTCGGGACAACCACGACTTCCATGCCGTAGGTCTTGAAAAACTCTTCGGCTTCCGTCTCAGCCGTACCGGTCATCCCGGCCAGCTTGTGATACATGCGGAAATAGTTCTGCAGCGTGATTGTAGCGTAGGTCTGCGTCGCCGACTGAATCTTGACGCCCTCCTTCGCTTCGATGGCCTGGTGGAGCCCGTCCGAGTAGCGACGGCCCGAGAGGACGCGGCCCGTGTGTTCGTCGACAATATTGATTTTGCCGTCCTGAACAATGTATTCGGTGTCTTTCTCGAACAGCATGTAGGCCTTGAGTAGCTGTTCGATGGCGTGCAGGCGAGCGGCGGCGGCGGCGTAATCCGTATACATCTGCCGCTTCTTCTCGACCATCTCGTTCTTGAGAACACGTTGGTCGTTTTCCAGCTTGTTGGCCCGCTTCTCTTCGGTCAGCGTCGTATCTGCCTCGAGGGACTCTCGGATATCACGTTCCTTCTGCTCCTGCTCCTTCTCCATCTCAACAGTCAGCTCTCCCAGATCCGGAAGAATGAACAGGCTCTCGTCCTGGCCTGCAGCCCGACCGATGAATTCACGGCCCTGCTCACTCATCTCGATAGAGCGCTGCTTTTCGTCATATGCGAAGTGCAGATCCGCATCCACCAGCGGCATGTTCTTGGCATTGTCCTGCAGATACAGGAACTCCGTTTTCTGACGCAGCGCTTCAACGCCCTGCTCCTGTAGCAATTTGCGAAGCTTCTTGTTGCGTGGGTAACCACGATGGGCACGCAATAGAGCCAGACCGGCTTCGGACTCCAGGTCGGCAGCCAGTTTGCTGTCGCCTTTTTCCAGTGCCTCGTCACGTTCTATCAATTTGCGTTCTGCCTCACTGACAAAACCTGCAGCCAGTTTCTGCTGCGAGTAGACGAGCTTCTCGACAGATGACTTGAATTCCTCGAACTGGCTCTCGTCGGACTCAGGCACTGGACCCGAGATGATCAGCGGTGTACGCGCCTCATCAATGAGGACCGAGTCAACCTCATCCACGATGGCCATGTGGTGGCCTCGCTGCTGCAGGTGCTCAGGATCATTCACAAACGAGTTGTCACGCAGGTAGTAGAATCCGAACTCGTTGTTCGTTCCGTAGGTGATGTCTGCCAGATAGGCATCCTTACGCCCTTCGGTGTGCGGGTCATACTTGTCGATTACATCCCAGCGCATCCCCAGGAATTCGTAGACCGGACCCATCCACTGCGCATCGCGCTCGGCCAGGTATGGGTTCACGGTGATGAGGTGTACACCTTGACCGGCGAGGGCGTTCAGATAGACCGGGGCGATGGCCACGAGCGTCTTTCCTTCCCCCGTCTTCATTTCGGAGATGTTACCCTGATGGATGGCCACGCCGCCCATCAACTGCACGTCGTAGGGGACCATGTCCCAGGTAATCTTCTGTCCTCCTGCATCCCACTGGCGTCCCTTCATGCGACGACAGGCATCTTTGGCAACGGCGAATGCCTCCGGAAGAAGATCATTCAGGGTGGCCTCAAGGGTGTCACTCCATTCCTTGTCGAGGTCATCCAGCTCGTCGTACAGGTCCTGCCGTTCGGAGGCAGACATCAAATGCTCGCCGCCATCCTCTTCAGCTTTGGTACGCTCACGCAGCTGGCGATTGATGTCATCGCGATCCTTCTCGATATCCTTCAGCGCTTCCCGAATGCGGGAACGGAATTCATCCGTTTTGGCCTGCAGCTGCTCATCCGTGAGGGAAGCCAGCTTTTCGTATTCGGCGTTGATCTGGTCCACGACCGGATACAGATTCTTGAGCTGGCGCTCCTGACTGTCTCCGAAGACCTTCTTGAGTAGATTCAGCATGGAATAATTGGTTGGACAGGCGGTATCCTTTGGTCGGGTGGCCAGCACCGAAACAGCTGGCTCAATACCTGTCATATCGGCAGGATTTCTGCAATCTTTTGGTCATACCGTACCATCACAAAAAGTGGGCCGGAATGCCAGAATATACATCTTGGCTCACACGCTCCCGTGCTTGCCTACGTTCCCATCTCGTCAGGTTTTCAAGGTGTGATTCAGACGGTGATTCCTGACCGGATTCGCGGCAGCTAATGCAGCACCGAATGCAGCACCGAATGAGGCATTAAATGCAGTACGAAGCGTGGCCCAAATATGGGTCAGCCTGCCCGGCGCATGTGTATTGCCCCTCCCGGCAGAGAACCCACTGTCGAGCGACCTGTTGAACCCGCAAATCAGAGGCGCGGCCAATCTGAAAACTTGGCCAGGCCACCATCCCATCCAGAACCGGTGCCGATCATCCGACACGCGTTTCCAACCTGCCTTCTTCTGACGGCATTCATGCTGTTCAGCGCCCTCTCGGCTAGTGCGCAGATCGAGAACTCGGGATTTCCCGTGCTCCAGCTTGACCCTTCAGCACGAACAGCCGCACTGGCAGGCTCATCAACTGCTCTTCTGGATAACCGCTCCAGTGCGCTTTTTTCGAATCCAGCCCTGATTTCAACCGAGGCTGATGGCAACCTCGAGTTCTCTTACCTCAATCATTTATCGGACATTGATGCCGGTTGGGTTTCCTACGGCAAGGACATGGGAAACCTGGGGGCCTTTGCAGCGGGAATCCGTTACCTGTCATTCGGTCAGTTCGATGAGCGCAACGATTTGGGTGAAAAGACCGGGTCGTTCTCCGCGGCCGATCTGGCCCTGACCCTTGGTGGCTCGCGTTCCTGGAGACCGGGACTACGATATGGAGCGTCCCTTTCCCTGATGCATGCCTCCATCGCCGCTTCCAGCAACGCCACAGGTTTGGGCGTGGACGCGGGTTTGATCTACGACGACACCGAGAACCGACAGTCGTTTGGCATATCGATCCATAACGCAGGTGTCGTGCTTTCTTCCATCGGTGAGCGATCAGATCGATTGCCTGCCGATTTGCGCGTAGGCTACACACGTCGGCTTGCTCACTTGCCGCTGCTTGTCTCCGTGACCGGATACCGCCTGCATAAAATGGACGGGGGGCCTGAAGATGCCGGCGCCATCGCCCGCATCCTGTACCACACCCGATTTGCTGGCGAATTCCAGTTGAGTGAATCGTTCCAGGTTCGCTTCGGGTACGACCACCGCAGGCACGATCAACTGAAGATCAAGTCCCGGCTGGACATGGCGGGATTCTCCACCGGTTTGGGACTGCGTATCTCCCGATTCGCCTTTGACTACGCTTTCAACAGCTGGTCCTCCCTCGGAGGCCTGCATCGGCTGACGATCGCAAGCTCGATCTGAGGCCTTTCTTGTGACCTGCGAGAGCTCAGAGCGGGCGATTCTTCAACTCGTCGCGAATGTCGCGCAGTAGAGCCACCGCTTCGGCATTGAATCCACCATCAACGGGTTCAGGTGCATCCACGAGCACATCGTTGGGTTCCTTCTCCAGCATACGATCCCGCTGAGCCAGCACAGCATCGCGGAAAGCTTCGACGTTTTCAATGCCGTACAGCTTGACGAGTGCCCCCTGGGAGGTAGAGCCAGCGGTCTCAATCGAAAGTGCCTGAATGTCGAAAACCCGCATCAGGGGGCCTTCCACCATACCCAGATCGGTAATCTTGTCGAGCGGAATGGTCTTTTCAACCCGTATGAAGAAGCCTCTCTTGACGATCAGGGTGCGCTTCGTAAGCGTGCACTCCAGCCGCTCGAGGTACCGTCCGGTAATCCACATCCCGAGGAGCCACCAAATCGGGAGCAGCGGAATGCCGACCAGCGTGACCAGCAACGTAAATGTGCCTCCCAACAACCAGTATTTACGAACATCGGGGTTGAAGGTCGCTTGTTCGAGGATGACTGGCTTTGAAGTGGTCATGGGATGAGAAGAGGTCATAATTGTGTCTCCCCAGCCAGCTTGCCCTGCTGCCGGAAATAGATCATGGTCGTGTCAATCGTACCGTGGCGCATGCGCTGTTTGACGTCCTCGACGCTCAATCCGTCATTGAGCCAAATCAGAGCAGCAGTATGCGTCAGGCTATGGGGTGTTATTCCTGGGCGCTTGGCACCAGACTTGGTCAGGTGATGATTGATCCGGCTGCGAACAGATCGCGTATTCAATCGCTGACCATCGCTACGATGCCCGTGTGAAACAAACAAAGGATCCTCAGGACGAATACGCTCGCGCATATCGAGGTAGAGACGCAACGCATCCATGACGGGTGGGTCAATGGGTACCTGCTGATCCTTTACGGTGTGCCCCTTGCCCTGAATGCGCAAGTACCATCCCATCAGCGTCTGTTCGAGATCCTGAACGTTGCACCGGACAATTTCGATCTCGCTGAGACCGGCAAACAACATGGCGTGAACGATCGCGCGGTCCCGCTTCGCAATATCCTCCGATGAGTCGCCTGAGCTGTTGACCGACTCGAGAAGACGAGCGATGTCCTCATCTGTCAGGAATTGTCGGGAATGCGTCTCGGGACGACGGTTTCCCTTGACCGATCGGGCAGGATTTTCCGGAAGCAGGCCCGTATCCGTCATGAACTGGCACAGCCGCCGTATGGCTGTCAGGTAGGTGGAGACGGATACCTGATGTAGCCCTTTCTCCTCCATCAGGTACTTCTTGTACTCCTCGATGTCCGAGGTCCGGAATCGGCAGGCGCCTTTTCCACGGACGAACCAGCGCTCGAATTCATTC
>JAURNP010000139.1 GCA_030830105.1 Rhodothermales bacterium
AGAAACTGGTTTCTGAGCTTTCAGGTGGAGAGCGCAATCGCGTTCACCTGGCAAAGATGCTCAAAGAAGGAGCCAATGTCCTGCTTCTTGACGAGCCCACGAACGATCTGGACGTGAACACGCTGCGGGCACTCGAAGATGCCCTGTTGAACTTCGCAGGCTGTGCGGTAGTCATTTCGCACGATCGCTGGTTCCTCGATCGTATTGCTACACACATCCTTGCATTCGAGGGTAACTCGAACGTGTTGTGGTTTGAAGGTAATTATTCAGACTACGAGGAGAACCGCAAGGAGCGGCTGGGCATGGAGGCCGATCAGCCCCATCGTGTCAAGTATCGTCACCTGACACGATAGTGCGGTCAGTCATTAGTCCGGTTCACACGTCCTGAACTGGAAAGGCAGGTACAGGCCGCAAACGCCCACAAAGCTGGTACCCAGCAGAACAATGGCAAAAACCAGCCCGATCGTGCCGACAGTACCGGAAATGACATTCATGAAGTAGAGGACGATCAAAACGAGACCGACCACAAACCGAATGGTACGGTCGGTGCGGCCCATGTTTTTCTGCAGGTTCATGACAGCGATGGTTTGATGGTGTTATTGAGAATCAGCTCGGGTCATCAGTGAAAGATTGCTTCGTAGAGCAACACCCCAGCCGTTACGAGGCCGAGGCAGATCGTGGGATAAGTTTCCAAGAAGCTTTCATCGTTACAAAGAGGCCGATCGAGTTGATTTAGAATCCAGCACGGCTTTGGCTGGTAGGCGTGTCGGAGCTCTAATATACAACCTGAGCCACCAGGACAGGCGCTGTTGGTCTGGGGTGCAGGGAGTTATCGCGGAATAAGTTGGGTTGTGCTGGTCGGCGTCATATTGGTCGTTTATACCCGTTTGGATCGCATTTTCGGGAAGGACTGAAATACGCAGATAACTTCAAGCATACCCTGCTTCAGGAAATTCGCGTTCGAGCTCAGAGTTGATGCCGATCCCGAGGCCAAGGCGGTCGTGTGGGGGATTCCTGCAATCAACATGAAGAGGACGTCAAGGCGTTGCCATTTGTGTCACCAGTCGTAATTTAGGAATAGATAGTCCTTAATCCTTAATAGATCCAGTAACAGTACCGCATGCTTTCCAGCGCCTGTCGATATGGCATTTTGGCCTCCATTCACCTGGCTCGACAAGAGCAGGATGGATATATCCCAGTCCGCCAGATCGCCAGCAGCCTGGAAGTGTCCTCGCCTTTTCTGTCAAAGATCATGCAACTACTAGTTACTGCCAATTTGCTGGATTCCCTCAGAGGACCAACAGGCGGTGTCAAATTGGCCCGCAATACTCACGACATTCGAGTAAATGACATCGTTCTGGCAATTGATGGTCGCAAAGTGTTGGAGTCCTGCGTACTGGGCCTCCCCGGCTGCGGATCAAAAGCACCTTGCCCCATGCACGCCGATTGGGCGCTTGTACGTGAGAGGTTTTGCAAGATGCTGGAGGAAACAACGTTGGAAGAACTCGGAAATGACACCGAATCAAAAGGATTTCGCCTGACTCCTTCCAGCTGAGTTTTTTTAACCCATTTAAGGACAAAATAGTCTTTTATCCCCTGACCGAACGAACAACCATGAAACGACCAATCTCACTGTTGATAGCCTCAGGATTTCTAATCCAAGGCATTCAGCAAAACAGAAGCGTCTCCTGTCCGGGTATCATCAGGACGTTCCATCCAGCATGAGGCTCATGAAAGCGCCTCCCAGCGGAAGGCTTCCTTCCAGGGAGAAAGGATTATGGTCACCACCCTCGTACAAGAAGGCTTCAAACGTGTCGCTCGTCCGACCCAGCCCTTGCATGACATCGATCATCCGCTGCGCTTGGGAAACAGGCACAATGGTGTCTGCCGTACCGTGGTGGATCTGGAGATTGCTGAGTCGATCTGCAAAGAGGACGGCCGAACGTTTGGTCAATTCGAAACGAATCCTCTCCAGGGAAAGGTCTCCCGCTTGGTAGGGAAATAGGAAGTTTTCGGCCAGAAAGTCCAAGCCAGGCAGCTCACGGGGAGTGCCTTCCAAAATTTCAGTAACGACTTCCTGAACAAACGGTCCGTAGAAGTCTGTCGGCCCAAAAAAACCGAGAACTTGCCGAATAGACTGGCTGCGAGCTGACATGAGCATGCCGACACCAGCACCCCGGCTAAAGCCGAGCACGGCCACACGCGTTGGATCGGTGGCTGGGGCAACGGTTGTTGCGGCATCAATCAGCGCGAAGGTATCATCCACATCGCCATCCCATGGACTGGCAGGTCCTTCAGACTTCCAGGTCTTCCCTTTGTAGGAAAGTGGCTCATCCCGGAAGGACGGCACAACAAAAACGAAATGGGGCGCCAGGTCCGGAAAAAGACTCAGCAACAAGAGTGTCTCGCCATCGACACTCACGCCTTGGTCGCCCCCGTGGGAGTAGACCAGTACCGGAGCGGCTCCGCTGGCGAGGCTAACTGGCTGAATAATGGCTCCGTAATGTGTAAGGCCGTCCACAACGTGAGAAACGATACTCAGCGTGGCAGCCGTTCCCGTCCCGATCGTGATGGATTCCTGGACAACCACATTCACATCCGAGGCTAGTGGGTTGCGCGAGGTCCAATCAAGGAGAACAGTCTGGATCTCGGCCTTGGTTGGTTCAGCAAAAATCTCTGTCAGATCGACGCCGCCGACCAGCTTCTGCTCTTCGTCTATTGAATCAACGGAGTTGCTTACTTCGCAGCCGGTGAAAAGTAAAACGGCAACAAGCGGTAAAAAAATGGAGCGATAGAATGCAGCCACGGGATAAGACATGCCAGATTGGGAACGGGTTGACAGCCGGATATTGGGAAGTCAGGATGAACAAGTGGAGTCTGAATACTTACCATGCCCGAGGAGCATAGGATCCCTAAACAGCGTTTGCGTTTCACTCGAAAGCAGATCGTACCGGAAATTCCGCCCGAACCGCTCGCGCAGTGAATCGTTCTACTACTCCCACCCATCACCCGGCTACTCTCCACATCACAATCGCACGCATGGACGTCATTCAGAACAAAGTGGCTGAAAGCGGCATCCAGGTTGTTGACTTGGAGCGATTCCTTCCCCACGAGCAGGTTTCCGCCATTGACCTTGCCGACTACATGTTAGGTGGGTTCGTGCTACGCGAGAAGGATTTCCGTGCCCGACTAAAAGAAATGGACTGGAGTCAATTCAAGGGGCATCATGTCGGTGTTTTCTGTTCAACAGATGCTATCGTACCGACATGGGCCTTCATGCTGGTTGCCTCCTATCTAGATGGAATAGCGGCCTCAGTCACTTCCTCGACGGCCGATGCAATCACAGAACGGCTATTGCTCGACAGGATCGATTCTGAGGATTGGTCACAGTTCGAAGACCGGATCGTAGTACTCAAAGGCTGCGGTACAGGCAAAGTGACTCCTTCTGCCTACATCCGTGCAACCTCTGCGCTGCAGCAGGTATCCCGTAAGTTGATGTACGGTGAGCCGTGTTCTTCGGTACCCATCTGGCGCCGGCCCAAAACTTGATCCGAGCGCTTCCATGCCTGCGCCACTGGCTTCCCTGTCTCAGATCATCAAGGAGTTCTACGACTCCCACGAACGGATCCTGGGTCTGACCTTTTTTGCGGCTGGTGTGATCTGGGACGCGCTCACCCTGCGCACGATCGACAACCTTGTCGACAATCTCATCCTGCTCGGTTATCTCGCAGGGTTGACCACGGTAATCACACTCGATGTGCGCGCGCACAGTGGCCACCTGACGATATCGCGTATTGAAGACCCGCGCGCCTGGCTGCGAGCAGCGCTGCAGTTTCTGCTGGGAGCGCTACTGTCGGCCTTCGTGATCTTCTACGCCCGAAGTATCACCTGGTCTTCCCATCTGGCGTTCTGGCTGGTCCTCGTAGTCGGCGCCATCATGAACGAATTCCTGACGCGAAAGCTGTCTTCTTTCCCCGCTCAACTCGCCTTGCTATTTCTTTGCTCCTCCACCATGCTGGCCTGGCTCTTGCCAGTCATGACCGGAGAAATGTCGCTGCGAATGTTTCGTGTTTCCCTCCTGGCGAGCCTGGCCCTCACGGCGTTGGTTTTCTGGTACGGAAAACACGTCGGCCGTGTAAAAGGCTCCCGATTGGGACCCGTTGAAGTCTGGATTATCCCAGTTCTGTTTGCCTTGCTCGAAGTCGGATATCGACAGAATTGGATTCCGCCAGTACCCCTTTCTGTTCAACAGGGCGGCATTTACAACGATGTGGCCCGGGATGGGGATGATTTCGCACTCACGTGGGATACGCGCCAGCGCGGCCTGTTCGCACCTGATTATGCGAGGACCGTGTACTGGAAACCGGGCGAACAGGTGTATTGCTTCACAGCCGTATTCGCCCCAACAAAGCTATCCAAGCAAGTTGTCCACGAGTGGCAGCGACTCGACTCGGCGACGGAGGAATGGATAACTACTGACCGTATCGAGTACCGTATGAATGGGGGCCGGGAAGGCGGCTATCGCGGCACCACGTTCAAACGCAACATGAGCGAAGGTCAGTGGCGCGTACTGGTCAAAACGGAAGAGGGGAAGATGCTTACCCGCATTCCTTTCCATGTCGTTGAAGGAGCACCCGGTGGCGTCTTTTGGTTGCGAACCGTGACGCGATGATTCGCTAACCGTGACTTGATGGTTCGTTAATCGAGACTTGATGGCCGGTGCACCTCTGAATATATCCGACAGATCGGCCGGTTTTATCCAATCCTGGAGAGTCGGACTCCACGTGATTGGACAAACGTGTCGAACCAAGCCTTCATGGCTCGGTGATCGGTTCGCTTCAGCATCGGGTCCTCCCGAACCAAGTTGAAGGCGGCCTCTCGTGCCTCATCCAGAATGGACTGATCTGTCATCAGGTCTGCGATGCGAAATGCGGGCAGTCCGCTCTGCTGGGTGCCGAAAAAGTCTCCTGCGCCCCGAAGCTCCATATCAATCTCACTGATGGTGAAGCCGTCATCTGTCTCTTCCATGGCCTGCAGGCGGCGACGTGACTCTTCCGACTGACGGTACTCCGCCATCAGAATACAGGTACTCGCATGCTCTCCACGGCCGATGCGACCGCGTAGCTGGTGGAGCTGGCTCAGCCCAAAGCGTTCGGCGTGCTCGATCAACATGAATGTGGCGGCTGCAACGTCTACTCCAACCTCAATCACGGTGGTTGAGACCAGAATGGCTGATTCGCCAGAAACGAACCGAGCCATGGCTTCCTCCTTTTCAGCGGCCTTCATGCGGCCATGTATCAGCTCCACCTGCACGTCCGGAAATTCAGCTGTCAGCGCCTCATGACCACTGACCGCATCGCGCAAATCCAGCTTTTCGCTCTCCTCCACCAGCGGATATACCACATAGCACTGATTGCCTCGGGCGATCTCGTCCCGCATCATCTGATAGATATTCTCCCGCTCTTTCTCGCGCACCATCCGGGTCGTGATCGGTTGACGGCCCGGAGGTCGCTCTCGCATCACGCTCACATGTAAATCGCCGTACAGGGTCAGGGCCAATGAGCGCGGAATAGGTGTCGCGGTCATCAGAAGCATGTGGGGACGATCACCCTTGTCGAACAATGTGGCGCGTTGCAGCACTCCGAAACGGTGCTGTTCGTCCACGACAGCCAGCGCCAGCCGATGGAAATCCACACCCTTCTGGATGACGGCATGCGTGCCGACGAGCAGATGGCAGGAACCGTCCGCCACGGCGACCAGCAATTCGCGCCGCTCGGCCGTTGACGTCGATCCCGTAAGCAACCCGACCCGCAGGCCGAGCGGCGCGAGTAAGCGTCCCAGTGATCGATAGTGCTGCTCACACAGTATTTCAGTGGGAGCCATGACTGCCGCCTGGCGGCCGGCGTCGATGACGCGAACAGCCGAAAGTGCCGCCACTACTGTCTTTCCGCTCCCGACATCGCCCTGCAACAGACGATTCATCTGGCGACCACTTTCGAAATCCTCTCCGATGTCTTCGAGCGCCTTTTCCTGAGCGGACGTCAGCGTGAACGGTAGCACTTCCTCGCGCAACTGCCGTTCGAGTTCGCCACCGGAGCTCACTACCTGACCCGGAACGCTCTCGCGTTTGATCTGCGTGGTCGCCAGCATCAACTGAAAGAAGAACAACTCTTCGAATTTGAGCCGATGAATGGCTCGCTTCAACTCCTCCTGGCTGCGCGGGAAATGGACGGCTCGCCGAGCCACCCGACCCTCCAGAAATCCGAACTGCTCAATCAAGTGATCCGGGAGATTCTCCCCCAGGTGCTCGCCATGATCGCGAAAAAGCTCATAGATGATTTTCCGGAAGGTCCTACTGGTCAGACCAGCCTTTTGCAGGTTCGTCGACCCCGGGTAGAGGGCGATGATGCGCCCTGTTTCCAACGAAGGTCCTTGCTCGTCCACCCGGTCGAAGTCTGGATGGGAAAACGACATCATGCCGCCGTAGCGTGCTGGCTTGCCGTTCAGTGCCAGCTGATGACCCTTTTCGATCACACGCGAGATCCACGCAACGCCCTGGAACCAGACGGCCTTCAAGCGACGGCCCGGCTCGTCTTCCAGAACGATCTCAAATCGTTTCCGACCTCTTCTTCCTGGAATGGTCCCAACAGAAACTACTGTTCCAATGACGGTAACCGGTTCAGAACCAGTTTGCAGATCTTGGATCCGACTCACGGTGGAACGGTCCAGATAGCGCCTGGGCACCATCGCCAATAGATCGCCCACAGATCGGATGCCTGCCTCGGAAAGTACCCGGGCTCGGTTTGGGCCCACCCCTTTCAGGAACTGGACGGATTGTGTGAGGAAATCCACAGACGTTGTTTGGCGGTCCGAAGGCATGCCCGAAATATACGGGCTATGGCCGCGGCATCACCCAACTGTATGATTGTACTCCGGGAGCCGGCTCGGTGATGGTCACGGCAATCTCGAAGCTACCTTCGGCTACTTCGCGAGCCACGATATCCGTTGGGTAATATTCCTTGTTGAAAGCCGGGTCAGGTTGGGTCAGGATGTAGGCCAGCTCTCCTTCCTGGCTGAACACATCGATGTGTAGCCAACCCGGTCGCATGTTCAACACGAACAGCCATTCGCCCGCAACCGCTGCCGATCCGGACAATAACGGTGGCTGCTCTGTTGCGCCCCGCTCGAATTGCAGAAAACGCGCGAGCATGGGAGAATCGAAGCCCATAAGGCGCAACGAATCGAGGCCATTATCTGTTACCGGATAGATAAATGGCAGGAAGCCCGAGAGCGAGAGTACCTGTTCACCGCCATCACGCAGAAAACCCGCGTAGCGCCACGAAGCTGCTGGAAGGTCGATGCGCCGCTCAATGGCACCCGAAAGATCATGGAAGGCGATCCTGTTGCCCTCCGCATCGTCGAGAACTTTGGATACAAATCCGGAATCCGTGGTGAGGACCCAGCGCAGGGAGCGCTCATCGCCCGCTCCGAGGTCCAAATCCGTGGAATCCACCGCTACCATGTCTTCCAATCGATAGACCCGCCCCAAAACGGGGGCAAAGACCCACGTCGTATCTGCTCGTTGACCAGCCAGATAAGGTATGGACTCGGCAAGCTCGAGCGACGCGTCAATATCTCCCTCGGCCGTAATCCGATGGATGGTGTGCGTCCGCGTGTCCGAAACGAAAAGGCGACCTGCGTCATCCATCATGATGGTCCGGGGACTGAGGAAGTCTTCCCGATCGTACTCCCGTGTGAAGCGCACCTCCAGCGTGTCAACCGGCATGGAGGCCGCCAACGCTCGTGACGTTGAATCGGCTGATGATATATCCCGGGGCTTCACCCGATTGCACGAGGAAGGCAAGCATCCGGTCAGCACAATGGAAAGGACCAGGAATGGAAGAGAAGTGCGGCGGAAGGTCATGGTGGATCTTGGATGGGTCGGGTCGGTGAACGCCGCGGGTCCTCGGGCGGTTCACCCGAGTGACCGATGGAATGAAGGGGCCCTGTGACGGATCCGTGACACCGTCCACCCGTATCTTGCAACTCGTCCGATGACCGCCTCTTCCACCCAGCAGACCCGTACCCGAACTCCCGTGCAAATCGCCCGCGTCGCTCTACCCGTCCCAATCGACCGGTTGTACTCCTACCGCGTTCCGGATTCGTTCCAGACGTGGGTAAGGCCGGGTAGACGCGTGATTGTGCCTTTCGGGAAGCGGAAGCTCGCGGGTGTAGTCATCGAGGAAGGGAGCGAAGCGGATCTAGCTAAATTCAAGGCCAGAGATCTAATAGATGTCGACGTCCAACTGCCTCCACTTTCGGAGGAACTGCTTGAGCTGACCCGCTGGGTTGCGACCTACTACATGTGCGCCTGGGGCGAGGCGCTGCGTGCGGCGCTGCCTCCCGGCAGCGCCTCCGCCTCTTCTCGGACGCG
>JAURNP010000140.1 GCA_030830105.1 Rhodothermales bacterium
ATGCGGCCAGGACGAAAGCTGAGGATCTCGGTACGTCGAACGTAAAGCCGGCCGAAGGAGCGTCCTCATCAGCGGGCTTCATGAAGAAGACCACCAGGACACGCAGATAGTAATACGCGGAGACGGCGCTGGTGAGCACCCCGATGATGGCGAGCCAGACGAGGTCCGCTTCAATGGCAGGTGCAAACACGGCCCACTTGCCCAGGAAACCTGCCAGCGGCGGGAATCCGGAAAGACTGAACATGAATACCGCCATGGACCATCCCAGGAACGGCTTCCGATATCCTACGCCGGCCAAAGAGTCCATCGTCTGTTCACTGCCTTCTTTGCCATCCCACTCCAGGAGGGCCAAGACGCCGAATGCTCCGATGTTCATGATAGTGTAGACCATCAGATAGAAAAGCGCACCGGAATAGCCGGACTGCGAACCCGCTGCCAAGCCTACCATCACATAGCCTGCATGGGCGATGGAGGAGTAGGCCAGCATGCGTTTGATATTCTGCTGGGAGAGTGCAATGACATTCCCCATGATCATGGTGATCACGGCGAAAACGGCCATTACGTCGGCCCAACGCTCAGCCGGAAGAGCTTTCCAGAGCACGACGATCAAGGCAGCGAACGCTGCGGCCTTGGAGGCTGTAGACATGAACCCGGTAATGGTGGTCGGTGCTCCTTGATAGACATCAGGCGTCCACATATGGAACGGTGCGGCACTGACCTTGAACAGGAAGCCAACCAGCAGGAGGGACACGCCGCCCCAGAACATGAAGCCGGAAGCGGTATCCGCAGCTGCTCGGATGGCTCCGAATTCCATGGACCCCGTGGCGCCATAGATGAGCGTAATACCGTAGAGGAAGAAGCCTGTGGAGAAAGCCCCCAGCAGGAAGTATTTGAGCGCACTTTCTGTCGAGCCGGCCTCGGAACGGACGAATCCAGTGAGGATGTACAGACAGATCGACATGGTTTCGAGGCCTACGAAAACCATGATCATGTTGTTGGAAGCACCCAGAACGAGCATACCAACCGTCGCGAACAGGATCATGGCGTAGACTTCGCCGATGTTGTGCTCGATCCGCTTCAGATAGGGAACAGACAGGATCACGCTCAACGTCCCACTTCCGAGCACGAGAGCGTTTACGAAGGCAGCCGATCCACCCGTTCGAACCATATCGAACCAGGCCAGACCTTCTGCAGCGGAGATATTCATCATCTCAATGACGAATCCGGCCAGCAAGGCAACTCCGGCAATCCAGGGCGTGGCGGCATGACGCGGTTTGAAGGCGTCAAAGACGACCAATACCAACCCTGCCAGGGCGACCACCGCCAGCGACAGCGTGGCACCCAGGTCGGTCCACATCATGGAGTAGGCTTGAGAAAGATCCATGTGTTCAGTCAGATCCAGGAAAAGTGATTGATGCGACGGGCCAGCTCGGCGTCCAGCTCCGTCACTTTATTGTCTGCGTCGTGCGTATTGAGCGAGACGCGGACCCGGTTGTAGACGTTCGTCAACTCCGGATGATGATCGAGCGCTTCTGCCTCGAAACCCACCCGCACCATGAAGCTCATCGCTTCGCGGAACGTGGAGAAGAGGAAGGTCCGGTGGATGGCATCGTTTTCGAATGTCCATCCGTCAAGTCTGACCAGCGCTTGCTGGACAGCTTCCTCGTTCAGGGGGGCTCGGTTGAAAGTGCTCATACGTGGTTCTTCGGTTTAGAGGATCCAGCCACTGTAGAAGATGATGTAGATCACCGCATAGACAGGCAGCAGGATCGGAATGGAATACTTGGTGATGTATCCCATGAACGAAGGCGTTTCCACGCCATTGGCCTCGGCAATCGCCTTGACCATGAAGTTGGGCGCATTTCCGATGTAGGACATGGCTCCAAAGAAGACAGCTGCGACCGAAATGGCCTGCAGGAAGATGGCTGACTCGAGACCGTTGGCAAATTCGACAACTGCCTCGGGGCTATTGACGTCCATGCCAAACTTGCCCATGGCTGCGGCAACGAAGTTCAGGTAAGTCGGGGCGTTGTCCAAGATCCCCGACAGGATACCGGTTCCCCAGTAGAATGTACCTACAGCCAGAGAGTCTGCATTCTGTGATGCAAAGTTCGAGATCAACTGCAGTGCCGGCTGCATGGTGGCGAAGATGCCAAGGAACAGCCAGCCGACTTCGCGGATGGGTTCGAAGTTGAACTCATTCTTCTCCATGGACTCCTTGTCGGCCGTCACGTAGGCCAGAAAGGCAACGGTCAGCATGATGATCTCTCTGATGCCGAAGGGCACATGCCAGAGCTCATTCAGATTCGGAACCCAGTCGAATACGTTCGGGTCGATGAATACGGAAGCGATGATGATGGCCACCCAGATGAAGCTTTTCACACCCATCAAGGAAACTGTTTTCTGACCTGGAATCGGGTCCGGGCTCTCCTCCTTGTTTCGTGAGTCAATCACAAAGAAGATGAGCAGGATCATGGCCGTGGCTGGCAGCCAGATATACCAGACGTGGGTCAGGGTCCAGAAGAATGGAACACCACGCAGAAAGCCAAGGAAGAGTGGTGGATCGCCGATCGGAGTCAAGGCGCCACCAACATTGGCGACCAGGAAGATGAAAAAGACAATGTGGTAGGCCTTCAGACGCCCCTTGTTCAGCCGCATATAGGAGCGGATGAACAGCATGGCCGCACCGGTCGTTGCGATGAAGTTCGCAATCACCGAAGCCAGGAAGAGTAGGATGACGTTATTCTTCGGTGTGCCTTTGACGTTGATGTTTACAAAAACACCTGAGGCCGCAATGAACAGCGAAGCGACCAGCGCAATGAACGAGATGTACTCCGCTATCGCGTGCTCCATCGGGAGGATGGAGTCCAGTACAAAGATGTAGTAGGCTCCTACGATCAGTCCCAGGCCGACGGCATACTTTGGATAATGCTGATGCCAGTGGTGCGCAAAAAAGAGTGGACCGGTGGCAATCAGCAGCAGGATCAGCGCGAACGGAATCACCAGCCAGGTCGGCGGCATAGGCCCGTGATCGCCCCCATGCCCGGCTTCATCAGCGTGCCCGGCTTCGCCATGTTCGTCTTCCGCATGTCCATCCTGCGCGTGCGAGCTGTCTGCATCCTGTTCATATCCTTCGCCAGCGTACTCTTCAACTGCTTCGGTGGCTACGGCACCAGCATCACCCGCATCCTGAGCCCACGCCAACCCGGTGCTACCCAGAGCAAGGGCAGCCACCAGCATCGCCATCAGCAGAAGGCGGGGCACGGTGCGAGCTTTTGGATTCATGATGGAGTAGGGCAGAGTGAACAGAGGGGAATCAGTCGACCAATGGGGTCTCGATAGCATCCCAAGCAGCAATCGTCTCCGACTCGGCTGCTGCCTCGGCGGCGAGGCGTTTCGTTTCGATCACTTCGAGCAGATTCTGTACGGCCGGTTCGCTTTTTGCCAGAAACGGTGCTGGAGCGAATCCAAGAATGATCATCAGTGCAGCCAGTGGAATCAGCAGTCCAAGCTCACGGCCATTCAGGTCAGCCATATTGGCATTCTCTTCTTTGTCCAGCTCGCCCCAGAACATCTGGTAGACCATGAAGAGCAGGTAGACAGCGGCCAGAATCACGCCTGTGGTGGCCAGCGCGACCAGCACCGGACTTCCGAGCACGGAGCTCTTGAACGTTCCGATCAGGATCAGGAATTCGCCGACGAATCCGTTGAGGCCCGGCAGGCCTGCAGAAGCCAGCACACTCAGGATCATGAAAAAGGTCAGCACCGGTACGGATGCGGCCAGGCCGCCGAAGTCCGACATTTCCCGGGTGTGGCGCCGCTCATACAGCATTCCAACAATGAGGAAGAGGGCGCCCGTCGAGATACCGTGATTGATCATCTGGATCATTGCGCCCTGCATGGCTTCAGCCGTGAAGGCGAAAATACCCAGGACCACGAAGCCGAGGTGCGACACGGAGGAGTAGGCGACGAGCTTCTTGGCATCGCTCTGAGCACGCGATACTAGCGCCCCGTAAATGATGCCGATGACAGCCAGTACAGCGAAGAGCATCGCATACTCCTGGGCAGCATTCGGGAAAAAGGGTAGACAAAAGCGGACCAGCCCGTATGTACCCATCTTCAGGAGGACACCCGCCAGGATGACCGATCCGCCCGTTGGGGCCTGAACGTGCGCATCTGGCAGCCAGGTGTGCAAGGGGAAGAGAGGGACCTTGATAGCGAAGGCCAAGGCGAACAGCAGGAACAGCCAGCCCTGCATGTCGAGCGGCATGTTGAAGCTGACCAGCTTGAACCAGTCCGTGGTGAAGACGCCGCCGTTGATGGCGTCGCCCGCGGCATAGCCCAGGTAGATGAGGGCAACGAGCATGAGCAGCGATCCAACCAGCGTGTACAGCACAAACTTGACCGCTGCATAGACCCGGTTCTCACCGCCCCAGATGCCGATGATGAAGTACATCGGTATGAGCGTCAGCTCGAAGAAGATGTAGAACAGGAAGATATCATACGCTGCAAAAACACCCGTGACACCCGTCTGAAGGACCAGCAGAAGCGTATAGTATGGCTTGTGGGCCGTGCCGATGTAGGTCCAGGACGAGAGCACTACGATGGGGCCAAGGAGCGTCGTCAGCATGATCAACAGGAGGTTCAGCCCGTCAATGCCGACAAAGTATTTCACGTCAAACGTCTCGGGAAACCAGCTCGACGACATGTCGGCCAGCTGGGGCGCGGCCGCCGTGGATACGGCCGGATCGAAACCGAGATAAAGTCCGATGGACAGTAGAAACGTGAGGGATGTCACACCGAGTGTCGACCATTTGATGGCCGATTCGCTGCGCGCCATCATCGTCAATGCCGCTCCAAGGAGGGGCAGGAAGATGATGATCGATGTGAGGTACGGAATATTCATGGTAGTTCAAGGGATGGAAGCCTGGTTGCCCGAAGGCTTCAATCAGAACAGCATCAACCAGATGAGAAGGACGACCCCGAAAACGATGGCAGCAGCGTAGGTGTGGACGAGTCCCGTCTGCAGGTAGCGCAGGGTGAAACTCAGTCCGCGAGTAAAGAACCCCGCGAAGTTGACCAGACCGTCGATAACATATTTGTCGAACGGTGCAAGGCCGTGGTGGGCGCCACCAATCAACGGACGAACAATAGTCTTATCGTAGGCCTCGTCGACGAAGTACTTGCCCTGCCACAGCTTGTACAGACCACCGAAACGGGCGGCCAGCACCTCGTCTTGCTCGAGTCCCTTGCGGGAGTACCAGCCCCAGCTGAGCCAGACACCCAGAATGGCAACGAGCGATCCGACGCCAATAAGGATCCATTCGACGGTCAATGACACGTGCTCTGGTTTGACCAGCTCGGCAACAGGACCACCGTCGGAGAGCCAGTGGTGAATCCAGTTCAGCTCGCCGTGCGCAATCACGGCAGGAAGTCCGAGGTAGCCTCCCACGATGGATAGACCAGCCAGAACCCAGAGAGGAACGGTCATCTGCCAAGGGGACTCGTGCGGCTTGATGGTGTCTGCATGTGGCCAGCGTGGTTCGCCTTCGAAGGTGAGCACGTAGGCGCGCGTCATGTAGATGGCCGTCAGAAGCGCGGTCACGATACCGACACCGTACACGATCCAACCTGCCGCATAGCCGTTGTACCCGAACAGGAAGGCCTTGAACAAGATCTCGTCTTTGGAAAAGAACCCGGACAGGAACGGAATACCGGCAATGGCCAGCGTGGAGATCAGGAAGGTCATCCGCGTGGCCGGCATGAATTTCTTCAGGCCACCCATGGTCCGCATATCCTGAGGATCCAGATGGTGACCGTGTCCATCGTGTTCCAGTTCATGCTCGACCTCGTGCATCCCGTGGATCACACTCCCGGAGCCGAGGAAGAGGCAGCCTTTGAAGAAGGCGTGCGTCATGACATGGAAAATGGCGACAAAGAAAGCGCCGACTCCGGCTGCCATGAACATGAAGCCAAGCTGCGAGACCGTCGAATAGGCCAGCACCTTCTTGATGTCATTCTGCGTAATGGCAATCGTTGCCGCAACCAGCGCTGTGATGGCACCTACAATGGCAATAATGGTCATGACGCCTGGCGCGGCCAGGACAATGGGGGAGAGGCGGGCCAGCAGGTACAGGCCCGAGGTAACCATCGTGGCAGCATGAATGAGTGCTGAAACAGGCGTCGGGCCTGCCATGGCGTCCGGCAGCCAAGTGAAAAGCGGAATCTGGGCGCTTTTACCGGTCGCTCCGATGAAAAGGAGCAGGACGGCCGCATATGTCATCCGGGCATCCATGTCTGGACCCTGCGTCAGGATTGCGTCGAAATCCAGGCTGCCGATTTCCTTGAAAATGATGAACATGGCCAGCAGGAAAGCGAAGTCTCCGACCCGGTTCATGATGAACGCTTTGTTGGCCGCCTTA
Organism: Rhodothermales bacterium; assembly: GCA_030830105.1. Taxonomy (GTDB): domain Bacteria; phylum Bacteroidota; class Rhodothermia; order Rhodothermales; family UBA10348; genus JAAZVD01. Next base: position 6,423 of record JAURNP010000140.1, read on the forward strand.
CTGTTCTCGCGGTTCTTGTACCAGAAACCGATAAGCAGGTAAGAACACAGCCCAACCCCTTCCCAGCCGAGGAACAGAACCACCAGGTTGTCCCCAAGGATCAGGTTCAGCATCGCAAAGATGAATAGGTTCAGATAGGCGAAAAAGCGCCAGAACCCGTCATCACCGTGCATGTAGCCGATGGAATAGAGGTGGATGAGACTCCCCACGCCGGTGACGACCATGGTCATCAAAAGAGAGAGTTCATCGACACGGTAGGCGAAGTCGACCGACAAATCGCCGGCCACCATCCAGGAGAAGGCGTGCGAGATGATCGCATCTCCCTGGTAACCGGCGAAGAGCGATACCGTGATCAGGAAGGGAATCAGAACCATCGCGGTGCCAATGACACCGACCAGGCCTTCCTTTTTACGAAGCGCCGGCACGAACAATCCTCCAAGTCCGTTGATGGCGGCGCCGATCAGCGGAAGGAGGATGACGAGTTTGATCAGCAATTCAGGCTGCATCGGGCAGGGGTTCGATGGAAGACGCCGTCACCGGCACCCTCCGGTGTTGCTAGTACTTGAACAGGTTGATCTGCGTGACGTCGATGGTCAGCTTATTCCGAAAGATCGCGATGACCAGCGCCAGGCCGACAGCAGCTTCAGCCGCTGCTACGGACATGACGAAGAACACCAGGATCTGACCCGCTGTATCGGCCATCGATTGGCTCAAGGCGACCAGGGAAATGTTGACGGAGTTGAGCATGAGCTCAACACACATCAGCATCACGATCGCATTGCGACGGAACAGGAAGCCCAGAACACCCATTGTGAACAACAGGGCGCTCAGCGTCAGGTACCAGTTGAGAGTGATTTCCATGGTATCAGAAAGGTCCGGCTGCGATCAGACGGGTTTGCGTTTGGCAATGACAACAGCGCCGATCGTAGCAGCTAGCAACAAAACCCCGATGATCTCGAGGGGCATGGCGTACCGCGTGAAGAGCACTTTAGCGAGTTCGGTCGCTGATCCCGTCTCTGCTGCGGCTTCCAGGGAAACTGGATCCGGCAACATGTCGAGGGAGCTGGCGATGACGAACATGAGCATGGCCAGGAGACCCATACCCAGGAAAAAGGCAATCACCCTCCGCCACTCAATGCTTTTCACATCCGGCAACGCGGCCAGGTTGAGGAGCATGATGACGAAGAGGAACAGCACCATGATGGCTCCGGCGTAGACCAGAACCTGAATGACGGCAATAAACTCAGCGTTCACGGTCAGGTACAGACCTGCTACGCAAAACAGATTGAGGATGAGCCAGAGGGCGCTGTTGACCGGATTCCTGGAGATGAGCATTCCGAGTGCGGCGGCAATTGCGACTGTCGCCAGCACGAAAAACAGAATGGAGGCGGTCATGAGCGTGGGTGGGCCAAAAAGAATCCAGAATCGGATAAATCTGGTGTCGGACACCATCTTGGAGGAGGTCCAACACCTCCCATAATTCGGCGCGCAAATTAGCCATCGGGGTAGGCATCGGCAAGAAAAGATCCGATAAAGACCCTTCGATACCGAGCCTTTTTGATTAACACTTTGGGTAGACCTCCGCAGCATTGTGTTCACGATGCGTTCCCACGCTGCGGGAAGTTGCCGGATCCGTGAACTACGCGATACGCCGGACAGCCCGCCAGGTCAGGAATCATGTACAACAGCATCACTACGACCCTCCTCTCGGTGCGCCCGCGAATCGCGGAATACAGCACCCGGTAGGTAGATCCGCGCCCTCCTCGTGAGGCGCTCCGAATCACCTGCCGACAGACGCTCTTCTTTTTCAAGCAGGGCAGGTGATAATGATGCATGTTTAGGGAGACCCGGATTCTCAAGGACTCCTTCTCATCGGACCCGAGACGTCATGCATTGGTCGCCGCCCGCCTTTCGACCTCAGAATGACTAAAAATTCCAATTCATCTCCCGCACAGCAATCGTTGTGGAAGGACATCACGGACACGCTCAGAGGTCGTAATCGCGACTACACGAGCGGCGACCTTTGGCGAGCCATCATTGTTCTTTCCGTCCCGATGGTGCTTGAGATGCTCATGCAATCCGTATTCGAGATTGCTGACATTTTCTTCGTGGGACGCCTCGGATCAGAGGCTGTGGCTGCCGTAGGTCTGACGGCAGCCCTCATTATCATCGTCTTTGCGATAGGACTTGGACTGTCCATGGCAGCTACAGCCATGGTGGCCCGTCGCATTGGCGAAAAGGACCCCGACGGTGCTGCCCGCTCTGCCTGGCAGGCCATTGTGCTCACCGTTGCGTTTGCCATTCCTGCAGGCGCCCTCGGAGCCTACTACGCTCCGGATCTTCTGGGCCTCATGGGCGCCACGGATGCGGTGCGTGACATGGGGTCCGGGTATGCCGCCGTCATGTTGGGCAGCAACCTGTTGATCCTGCTGCTATTTCTGTTCAATGCCATTTTCCGCGGTGCCGGCGATGCCAGCGCGGCCATGAAGGCTCTCTGGCTGGCCAACATCCTCAACATTGTACTGGATCCGATTTTCATCTTCGGATGGGGACCTGTCCCGGCCATGGGTGTCACGGGTGCTGCCGTGGCAACGGCTATTGCACGAGGACTTGGAGTGGCCTATCAGGTCTGGATGCTCGTAAGAGGTAGCTCTCGAGTCAAGCTGGAACGTCGGCATTGCAAGCTGGATGGCTCGGTGCAGCGCACCATGATCAAGATCGCCGGTCCAGGCATGATGCAGTATCTGGTTGGCACGGCCAGTTGGCTGGCGGTCATGCGCCTGATGGCTGGATTTGGCAGCGACGCATTGGCCGGTTACACCGTGGCCATTCGCATGATCATCTTCGCATTACTGTCTTCCTGGGGAATCAGTAATGCAGCGGCAACGCTTGTGGGCCAGAACCTCGGGGCCGGACAACCGGACCGGGCCGAGCGTTCGGTTTGGTACTGTACTGGCCTGGATATGGGCTTCCTGGCTGTGATGGGTATCGTCTTCTGGATATGGGCACCGGAGATGGTCTCTGTGTTTGTCGAGGCGCCGAACGCACGAGCCGTTGGCATAGAATCCATGCGTATCCTGACGCTGATTTATCCCATTTGGGCCATTGGTATGGTCACCGTCCAGTCATTCAACGGTGCAGGCGACACTACGACGCCGACTTGGATTCACTTCTTCTGTTTTTGGGTTTTGGAGCTTCCCCTTGCTTGGGCGCTGGCCTATCCACTGGAATGGGGCACATCGGGCGTGTTCTGGGCGATCGCAGTTGCTCAGGTCATCGCAGCTGTCGTGTGTGCGCACCTGTTCCGGCAAGGGAGGTGGAAGACGATTGTCGTCTGACAGGGCAGGGGTTGCGGCCAACGGGGATCCGGGCAAAGCCGGATCCCCGTTGGCCGCGGGTCGTAAAGTCGCTCCATAGACCCTGCAGCCCGAAACCCAACAGACCGTGGATCGCCTTCCGGACTACGTATCCTCCCGATTCGATCACCTTTCCCAAGCGCGCGGGGTCACGTCAGATCACGCACTCTGGGTACCGGGACGCATCGAGGTGTTGGGAAAGCACACGGATTATGCAGGCGGTGACAGCCTGACGTGTGCCTCCACGCACGGGATGGTCGCATTTGTCCTGGGCCACGATTCGCCCAGCCTGATCATCGAAGATGCCTCGCGCCATCAGCATGTGGAATTGAGGTACGATGATCCGTCGCCGCAAGCGTCATGGACGCGCTATCCATCGGCTGTGCTTAAGCGCGTTATCCGGCACTTCGGGGCGCCATCGAGTGGCATTCGCATCGTGTTGTACTCGGATCTGCCCACGGCATCGGGAATGAGCTCGTCCAGCGCCTTGATCGTAACGGTGCTGCTGGCCTTGCTCGGCCATATCGATAGGAAAGGCGTGCCCCTGAGGACACGGGAAGACCTGGCCGGATTCGCAGGAGCGATCGAGTCTGGGGCCGACTGGCGCGACCTGAAGGGAGACGATGGGGTTGGTACCCGTGGTGGATCGCAGGACCATACTGCCATTCTGTGCGCACGCGAAGGGATGTTGAGCCTTTTCGGATACCAGCCGATCCGTTGCCACGAACGCGTTGGCCTTCCGGACTCCGTTTCCTTCCTTGTTGCGGGCAGCGGCGTGAAGGCCCGAAAAACAGGGGAGGCCAAACACGCCTACAATCGTGCGAGCCAGCGTGCAGCGCACGTGGCGAGGCTGTACTCGCAGGACCTGGATGAGTACTACCCGCACATGGGTGCCATGATGGCAGCGCCTCATTTCGACCGCGAAAGCCTGCGCTGGGCCATTCCTGACGATGATCTCTGGGATCGATTCCAGCAGTTTGAGCGGGAAGTTGATCACGTACTGCCCAAAGCTCTCAGGGCCGTAGCGGCTTCAGACTGGGATACGTTTGGCAAGGTCACGGCCGAATCGCAATCCATGGCCGCCAAATGGCTGCACAACCAGATTCCCGAGACGCAAGCTCTGGCTGCTTGCGCTGTGGACCTCGGGGCGCTGGGAGCCAGCAGTTTTGGAGCTGGTTTCGGAGGTGCCGTTTGGGCGTTGGTCCCGAGTGAGACCGCCGAATCCTTCGCGGAGGCCTGGAAAGCTGCCTACGCTGAGAAATTCCCACTCCGGGCTCAGGATATGGTCCTCCTGGGCGATCAGCCGGGTATTCCCGCCTGGACCTCCGAAGTCGGTTTTCTTGACGACCTGGGCTGATTCCTGGAGTCGATGCCCACGTCCAATTCATCCGAAAGCGATCAATCGAAGCGGATATTCGGCCAGATGCGGGAAAGCCCGAACGCACAGGCAGCCGCCAGCGCGCCAACGATCAATGCAGGGCCCGTCTGTCCATATAACGTGTACCCTGTTGCGAAAAGGGCTCCGTAAATCATACCGGCTCCAAGGACCATACCGAGTATCGCCAGCGGGAAATCCGAGCCATCCTCCTGGGCATCTGCACCAACAGCTGCAGCAATTTTCGTCCAACCGCGTCCGCCGGGGCGGATCTTGGCATAGAACGAGCGCAACGTTTCTTCGTCCGTAGAAGGGAAGAGGAAAGCTGCGCTGACCCACGCCACAGTCGTGATGATGACCCCGGCGAGCAGCTGCTGCCATCCTTCAAGGCCCATGCCATCGGTGAACGTGAATACGAGGGCGACCACGAAGGAAACGATCATGGCTGTCAATTCGGCTTCGGCATTGATGCGCCACCAGAACCAACGCAGAATGAAGATCAGTCCCGTTCCGGCGCCGATCTGCAGGATGATGTTGAAGACCTGAAGGGCATTCTCCAGGAAGAGGGCCAGCGTGCAAGCGATGGTCATCAGGATGACAGTAGCCAGGCGGCCTGCCCAGACCTGCTCACCTTCCGTAGCCGTCGGATTTACGAATCGGTGATACAGGTCATTCACGATGATGGAAGATCCCCAGTTGACCTGGGACGACATGGTTGACATGTATGCAGCTGCGAGCGAGGTAACGACCAGGCCGAGCAGACCGGACGGCAAATAGGTCAGCATGGCTGGGTAAGCGAGGTCGTTCCTGACGACCTGCTCAGGTACATGCGGGAAGCGCTCCGCGATCGAAGCCAGGTCTGGAAACACAACCAGAGACGCAAGCGCTACGAGAATCCAAGGCCACGGGCGAATCGCGTAGTGGAGCACGTTGAAAAGCATCGTTGCTCCTGCCGCCTCGCGCTCGTTGCGAGCCGAGAGCATGCGCTGTGCGAGATACCCACCACCTCCCGGCTCAGCGCCCGGGTAATAGGCTGCCCACCATTGTAGGGCGATGGGGATAAGGAAAACCGGAATCAGGTCTTCCATGGATGCTTCCGAGAAAGAAGGCAGGAATTGCAGGGCCGGCTTCACGTTCTCATGGCTGAGCATACTTGCCAGGCCGCCTATTTCGGGCAGATCAAGCACATAGATCGTAGCCCAGATACTGCCGACCATGGCCATGGCAAACTGGATCATATCGGTCAGCACGACTCCACGCAATCCGCCAAGGGCCGAGTAGGCCATGGTGATTACGGCAGCGATGACGACGGTTTCCAGTGGGCTCCAGCTCATCATTACGCTTCCGATCTTGATCGCTGCAAGCGTAACGGAAGCCATGATGATGATGTTGAAGACGATCCCCAGATACACAGCCCTGAATCCGCGAAGAAAAGCAGCGATCGGGCCCGAATACCGAATTTCATAGAACTCGACATCTGTCAGGACGCCTGATCTGCGCCACAGACGTGCGTACAGAAAGACGGTCAACATCCCCGTGAGCAGGAAGGCCCACCATGTCCAGTTTCCATCAACACCCGTACCGCGCACGATGTCGGTTACGAGGTTGGGTGTATCCGTAGAAAAGGTCGTGGCGACCATGGATATGCCAAGGAACCACCAAGGCATGGACTGACCGGCCAGGAAAAATGATCGGAAACTCGTCCCTGAGCGCTTGGAAACAGAAAGTCCAATAATGAGGGAGACGGCAAAGAAGCCGCCCATAATGAGCCAGTCGAGCGTGGAAAGCTGCATGGAGTGTCGCTGGGAGAGGGTGGATGTCGGGCCTGGGTTTCGGCAAGGTAGCCAATCAGCATAAAACTACGGTTGTGCTCCGCGTGACTTTGGGCCGCGCCCCGACTAACTTCCGACCCGATCATTCATCTACCGATCACCCGATCTCCGGATCAGTCACCATCGAATCGAAGCCATGAAGAGACGCAATTTCCTGCGGGCAGGAGCTCTGGCCGGCGTAGGCGCTACCATGGGCAAGGGCGAAGCTCTTGCCAAAAACGTTGAAAGCAAGGCCGCAGCCATTCTTTCCGGCAAGGACGACCGTACGGCTCGTATCGGCTTCATTGGCGTGGGACTGCGCGGGCGCAATCATCTCAACATCATCCTGCGACGCGATGACTGTCAGGTCACGGCTATCTGTGACATCGATCCCGATGCATTGGCGCAGTCTCAGAAGATGATCAGCGACTTTGGCCGTCCAGCTGCTGCAGAATACTCGGGGAGCGAACTGGCCTACGAGGAAATGCTGGAGCGGGACGACATCGACGGTGTCTTTATTGCAACCCCTTGGCTCTGGCACACCCGCATGGCAGTAGACACCATGAAGGCGGGTAAATATGCGGGTGTTGAAGTCTCCGCTGCCAACACGTTGGAAGAATGCTGGGATCTAGTCAATACCTACGAGGAGACCGGCAAGCCGTGCATGATTCTGGAGAATGTGAACTACCGGCGGGATGTGATGGCCGTTCTGAATATGGTTCGTCAGGGCCTGTTCGGCGAGATGATCCACCTCGAATGCGGTTATCAGCATGATCTCCGCGCGGTGAAGTTCAACAATGGGAAGCAGCCCTATGGCGGCGGCGTAGAATTCGGAGAGAACGCCTTTTCAGAGGCGAAATGGCGAACGCATCACTCCGTGCATCGCAATGGAGATCTATACCCCACGCACGGGATCGGCCCCGTTGCCGTCTATACCGACATCAACCGGGGCAATCGGTTTGTTTCGCTGACCTCGACGGCTTCGAAAGCCCGCGGCCTGCACAACTACATCGTGGACCAGGCCGGAGAAGACCACCCGAACGCCGACGTCGATTTCATGCTCGGAGACGTCATTACCACGGTCATTCGGACGCAGAATGGCGAGTCCATCATAGTCAGTCACGACACGAATCTTCCGCGTCCGTACTCACTTGGATTCCGCGTGCAAGGGGAGAAAGGCATCTGGATGGATGTCAATCGCTCGCTGATGATCCAGGGCGTTACCCCGGATCACCAGTGGACGCCAGCTGCCGAAATGCTCGAGCAGTATGATCATCCGCTGTGGAAGAAGTACGCGGCGCGTGCTACGGGTTCAGGCCATGGGGGCATGGATTTCTTTGTGGATCATGCCTTTGTCGAGTCCATCAAACGGGGCGTGGATACACCGCTTGATGCCTACGATGCGGCCGCTTGGAGTGCTATTACACCGCTTTCAGAGGCTTCAATCGCCGCTGGCAGTGCGCCTCAGGCCTTTCCCGATTTCACCCGCGGGCAGTGGATGAGGCGTAAACCGATCTTTGCCCTGGACGACGACTACTAGCCTAGCAGCTCCTCGATCTGTGGATGATTTCATTGCTCTGCTGAACGAATCGCTGGCCGACCCGGGAACGGTTCTGCTCGATGGTGCAGGTGGCAGCTCGGGCTCCCAGTCCTTGCTGTTCCGGAATCCGATGCGCGAGATCGTCGCGCTGACTGGTGATGCCGTGGAAGGTGCGCTGGCGGCCGTTGAAGCAGCAGCAGCTCAAGGGTTATGGGTAGCCGGTTTTCTTTCCTACGAAGCGGGGCATGCCGCTTGGTCAAATCGGTTTCCGGTACTGTCCACAGATCGCGCGTTGCCCGCAGGTCTACCGCTGGCATGGTTTGGTGTATTCGAAGGGGCTGTCCCCATTCCGGCAGCGACTCTCGAGGCGTGGGCTGGTCAGGGCGAACACGTCTCCATTCCCGACCTCATGCCCGTCGAGTCGGAAGAGGCGTTCAAGGCCCGCGTGACCCAGATACGGGATCTGATCAAGGAAGGCGATGTCTACCAAGTCAACCATACCACGCGTCTTCGAGGGCATTTTCAAGGGTCTGCGGTAGATTTGTATCGAAGCGTGCGAGAGCGGCAGCCTGTGGGTTTTGGTGGCTTCATTCGGCTTGAGGAAGCAGCCATTCTATCCTATTCTCCGGAGCTGTTTTTCAAGCAGCAGGGGCGACGTATCGAGACCGAACCGATGAAAGGAACGGCCCCAAGAGGGGGAACGCCCGAGCAAGATCATAGCCTGCAGGCCTGGCTGGTTTCGGACGAAAAGAACCGCGCCGAAAATCTGATGATCGTGGATTTGCTGCGTAACGACCTGTCGATGGTCAGCAAGCCTGGATCTGTGCGCGTGCCGGAGCAGTTCGCGGTTCAGGCTCTGCCATCGGTCCACCAAATGACTTCCCGGATCGAGGCAGAGCTGACCGAAGAGGCCGACTTTCCAGCGATCATCAGGGCGCTCTTTCCCTGTGGCTCGATCACCGGCGCTCCCAAACTGCGGTCCATGCGACGCATCGCCGAGCACGAGGCCGGGCCACGCGGTGTGTATTGCGGAGCGATCGGGTATGTGACGGGATCAGGCGCCGAGCGTCAGTCCGTCTTTTCCGTAGCTATCAGATCGGCTGTTCTCCATGGGACGGATCTGACCCTCGGCGCCGGCGGCGGAATCGTCTGGGATTCGGATCCGGACGAGGAATACCGCGAAATGCTACTCAAGACCCGGTTTTTTTCGTCTTCGCCCGCGTTTGAAAGCATCCAATTGATAGAGACCATGCGTGCTGATGAGGCACTTGGAATCCCGTGGTTGAACTGGCACCTGGATCGCCTGTCCGCCTCGGCAGAGGCGCTTGGTTTTGTTTACGACGAACAACATGTGCGCAACGCCCTCGACGCAGCGCTTGAGGGACTCGAGAAGGCTCATGATGCGGATCTCTGTCACCGCATTCGGTTGCTGCTCTCCCAGGACGGAACGGCCACCGTCAGGTCGCGCGTCTCGGACGGCCCATCTTCCCAGCCGCTTCGGGTGTGTTTGAGCACGATCCGTGTCGCTTCATCGCACCCTCGTTATCGGCATAAGACCACCGATCGCGGTCCCTACGATCAAGCTGCAGCGCAGGCGGCCCAATGCTCCTGCTACGATGGTCTTCTGATCAATGAGCGGGGAGAAGTGACGGAAGGCGCACGGTCGAATGTCTTCATTCGTCGCGGAGATCATTGGTACACGCCGCCACTCGAGAGCGGTCTGCTGCCGGGAGTCGGACGTCGCGTGTTCCTTCTTGAGCATGCTGCCAGCGAGAGGGTACTCTTTCCCGAAGATCTACTAGCCGCCGATGAGATTCGCCTGACCAATGCCATCATTGGTGAACGCCAGGCTGTCTTCGTGCGGAACTGAACGGTCCCTCGATCGCCGCAGGGTGGTGCGTTTTCAGTTGCGCCCCGTGAATTCATCCATGGTCCGGGTTACCCCGAAGAGATCTGCCAGCCAGTCGTAGATCGGGACGGGTAAAAGGCGCAAGGGATACGTTATGTACACAAACCTTGGCATGATCAATCGGCGCTTCTTCCGGTCTATGGCCTTCATGATCCGAGTTACCGTGTATTCCGGCTTCAGCATTGGAAGCAGCAACGATACACGGGTCTTGACCCCGTCGAACATCCCCGTATCGATGTAGAAGGGTGCAACCAGCGTGGTGTTGATGGGATGCCCCAACCGGCGCATTTCCAACCGCAACGCATCGTCAAAACCGACTGCGGCGAACTTGCTGGCACTGTACGCGGACAGCCGAGCTGTTGCAGAGAGACCTCCGGCGGAAGCAACAGTCACGATATGGCCCGAACCGCGCTCGATCATATCCGGAAGAACAGCCTGCACTGTGTGGAAGTGGGCTTCCACATTTACCGCCAAGGTTCGGCGGATGTCCTGCGCTGTATAGTCGAGCAAGTATTTGCCGCTCACGATGCCCGCGTTATTGATCAGGATATCCACTGGTCCGACTTCGGTTCGTGCTTTGGCGAAGCACTCACGGATGCTGTCGACGCAGCTGAGGTCCACTTGGATAGCTGTGAACGCATCTCCCAGCTCGCGCGAGACCTCAGCAAGCGCCCCTGGGTCGATGTCCATGCCGATAACCCGATCACCGCGCGCTACGAAGCGGTCAGCCAACATCCGACCGATTCCGCTTCCGGCTCCAGTGATGGCAATAATTTTGGGGGAAGGCGTGGACATGACTAGGTGCAGGGACGTTGAGGCACGGACGTAAAAGAAGATACAAAGGTATTAACTTCGGCAAGGCTCCCTTCGCGTCGACGAGGTGGGAGGGACCTTCTTCGCGAAGAGGGATTTCCCTACAGAGGGCCTTGCACGGGTTCCTAAATTCGTGACCGCCTCACTGATCCATCACCCATATCCATTCTAGTCATGGAAGATCGTTACCCGGCACCTGAAGCGTTTGCAGCCAATGCATTGATCGGCTCGAGAGAAGCGTACGACGAGATGTATCGCCGGTCCATTGAAGACCCCGATGCATTTTGGCACGAAATGGGAAAACGTATCGACTGGTTCACCCCTTATACCAAAGTGAAAAACACTTCCTGGGCCAAGGATGATGTGCACATCAGCTGGTACCAAGACGGGACTACGAATGCGGCCTATAACGCCCTGGACAGACATCTGGATGCGCGTGGAGATCAGACGGCGCTGATCTTTGAGCCCGATGACCCAAGCGAAGAAGCCCGTCACATCACCTATCGCGAACTGCATGAGCAGGTAAGCCGGCTGGCCAACGTGCTCAAGGAAAATGGCGTCAAGAAAGGGGACCGGGTCACCATTTATCTACCCATGATTCCCGAGGCGGCCTATTCGATGCTGGCTTGCGCTCGCATCGGTGCCATCCACTCTGTCGTTTTCGGGGGATTCAGCCCGGATTCGCTGGCGAGCCGCATCTTGGACTGTGAATCAACCGTGCTCATTACGGCCGATGAGTCCAAGCGAAGTGGCAAATTCGTTCCGCTGAAGGTCAACGCTGACAAGGCGCTTGAGCAGTGTCCTGACGTGACGTGCACGATCGTCGCCCGCCGTAGCGGACGAGACGTGCCGATGGCCGCGGGGCGTGACATCTGGATGGACGACGCCATGGCGGTAGCCTCTGCTGATTGCCCGGTGGAAGAGTTGAATGCGGAAGATCCGCTCTTCATTCTTTACACGAGTGGGTCTACCGGCAAGCCCAAAGGATTGCTGCACACCACGGGTGGCTATCAGGTTTGGGCCTCCATGACCCATCAATACGTATTTGATTATCAGGAAGGTGACGTGTTTTGGTGTACGGCCGATGTGGGCTGGATTACCGGCCACAGCTATATCGTTTATGGTCCGCTCATCAATGGCGCCACGCAGGTCTTTTTTGAAGGAGTTCCAACCTACCCGGACGCATCGCGCTTCTGGCAGGTAGTCGACAAGCATAAAGTCACGCAATTCTACACGGCTCCTACGGCCATTCGCGCTCTCATGCAGCAAGGCGATGCCTTCGTCAAGAGCTCATCGCGTACCTCACTGAGACTGCTGGGAACGGTTGGCGAGCCCATCAATCCGGAAGCCTGGCGCTGGTACCACGAAATGGTCGGCGAAGAGCGCTGCCCCATCGTGGACACGTGGTGGCAGACGGAAACGGGCGGAATCATGATCACGCCGCTGCCTGGAGCCATCGCTACCAAGCCGGGCTCTGCGACCGTGCCGTTCTTCGGCATCCAGCCTGCTATTCTGACCAACGAAGGGGAAGAACTAGAGGGTAGTGTCGAAGGCGTGATGGTGATCAAAGACTCCTGGCCGGGTCAGGCCCGAACCATCTATGGGGATCACGAACGCTTCTTCCAGACATACCTGTCGACGTTTGACAACCTTTACTTCACGGGCGATGGCGCTCGTCGTGACGAGGACGGGTACTACTGGATCACCGGCCGTGTGGACGACGTGATCAATGTGTCAGGTCACCGAATGGGTACGGCCGAGGTGGAAAGCGCGCTCGTGGCACACGAAACGGTTGCGGAATCCGCAGTGGTAGGCTTTCCGCACCATATAAAGGGTCAGGGTATCTACTGCTACGTAACGCTGAATGCAGGTGTGGAAGCCACTGATGCATTGCGCGCGGAATTGGTCAAACATGTTCGCGCCATCATCGGGCCGATTGCCAAGCCTGACTTCATCCAGTTCACCCCAGGCCTCCCGAAAACTCGCTCTGGCAAGATCATGCGGCGCATCCTGCGCAAGATTGCAGCCAACGATTTCGGTAATCTCGGAGATACTTCTACATTGGCTGATGCTTCTGTGGTTGACGAGCTGATTGAAAACCGGCAGAACCGCTGAACGAACCAACCCGCCAGGTTGTCTCAAGCGGCAAAATCGAGGCCGGGGCGCGTGCGCCCCGGCCTCGATCCATTTTCAGGAGTCTATTCTGAATGAGCCCTGAACGCATCTTGTCCAGTCCGTCGCTCCACAATGTCGAGTCGCTGCATAGAGTCGACCCGTGCCGATCGGTGTAGAACGATGCCGCCTATTCCAGCCCAGGGCATCCCGGCGTAGCTTCCTTCCGAGCCTTTCCCGGGCTGATGTCCGGAAGGCGCTGAACCGAACGCCCTGATTGCGAAGGCAGCGTCTCTTGGGGTGAATTTCACCCATCTCCGGAAGCGCTTTTACTAATTTTGCGGGATCACTGAATTCTGGTCACCCAAATTCCTGCCATGAGCGACGATTTCTCGCTTGAATATCTCGGAATCGAGAACCGCAATATTTCCCGCAACCTCTCTCGCGCAAAGCTCTACCAGGAAGCTATCCTCTTCGATGAGGGCGCAGCGATCTCCAACCTGGGAGGTCTCATGTTGCGAAGCGGAGAGAAGACGGGTCGCAGCCCGAAGGACAAGCGTGTCGTAGAAACAGAGGGACTGACAGACGACGTCTGGTGGGGAAAGGTGAACATCCCTCTCAAGTCCAGTAACTACGAGATCAATCGCGAGCGTGCGATCGACTACTTCAACGCGGTAAAGCGCCTTTACGTGTTTGATGGCTTTGCTGGCTGGGCCCCTGAGTACCGCCTGAAGGTTCGGGTGATTTGTACGCGCCCTTACCACGCGCTCTTCATGCGCAACATGCTCATTCGTCCGACAGAAGAGGAGCTGGCGAACTTCGGGAAGCCTGATTTCACGATCATGAACGCCGGAAAATTCCCGGCCAACCGTCATACAGAGCAGATGTCGTCCAAGACGAGCATCGACCTCAACTTCGATTGCAACGAACTCACCATTCTGGGTACCGAGTACGCTGGCGAGATGAAGAAGGGCGTCTTCTCTGTGATGCACTACCTCATGCCCAAACAGGGCGTCCTGTCCATGCACTGCTCGGCGAACGAGGGTAATGATGGCGATGTCTCCCTGTTCTTCGGGCTCTCAGGTACAGGAAAGACCACGCTTTCTGCCGATCCGCACCGTCACCTCATCGGCGATGATGAGCATTGCTGGTCCGACAACGGCGTATTCAATATTGAAGGCGGATGTTACGCCAAGGCGATCGGCCTGTCTGCAGAGACAGAGCCGGAGATCTATAGCGCCATCCGCTTTGGGTCGGTGCTGGAAAACGTGGTCTACGATGAGAAGACCCATATCGTGGACTTCGATGATACGAGCATCACGCAGAACACCCGTGTCGCGTATCCGATCAATTTCATCGATAACGCCAAGATTCCGTGCATCGGGGGTCATCCTAAGAACATCATCTTTCTGACCTACGATGCGTTCGGCGTTCTACCTCCCATCTCCAAACTGACGTCGGATCAGGCCATGTACCACTTCATTTCCGGATACACGGACAAAGTTGCCGGTACGGAAATGGGCGTAAATGAGCCCCAAGCGACATTTTCTGCGTGCTTCGGCGATGCATTCCTGGTTCTGCACCCGGCCATGTATGCCGAAATGCTGGCTGAGAAAATGCAGCGTCACGGGGCGAATGCCTGGTTGATCAACACGGGAATGACGGGTGGCGCATACGGCACCGGCGAACGTATGAGTCTCAAACACACGCGAGCCATCATCGATGCCATCCATAACGGTGAGCTCGACGAGGTTCAGACACAGCATGACCCCGTCTTCGGTGTAGCCATTCCGGACCAAGTGCCCGGCGTTCCTTCGGATGTGCTCGTGCCGCGCGACACGTGGAGCGATCAGGCAGCGTTCGACGCGACAGCCGCCAAGCTTGCAGGTCTGTTCAAAGCTAATTTTGAGCATTACCGGGAAGGCTCCTCCGAGGCCATCGCCAACGCCGGACCACGCGTCTGATCCGGTTGGTCCGAACGGAAGCCGGCTCCTATGGGGTCGTAATGATGCCAACGCGCAGGAGACGGTCTTTCAGCTCCCTACGACAAGCCTGGACTATTCTGCTCTGACCGGGCCCATTCCAGGGCACCTTCTACGGGTGCGCGCTCCAGGCGTGCCACATCCGCTTCAGGGACAACTTGTTGAACGGCGCGGGTAAGCGCGCGGAGATAGCTCTCCCGGTTGGCCAGGCCGCCGGCTACAGCCACTCGCGCTTCAAAGCCGTCTTCCAAAGACAGGATCAGGCGTTGGCACTGCGATGCGAGATCAGCACATTGGTTTTCGACCAGGGCATGGGCCTGAGGATCTCCGGATTCGAATAGGTCCATGATGGCAGGAGCCAAGGTCGAGGCACGATAATCCGGTCGGTAAAACGCATCCAACACGTCGGAAACGGAAGGATGCCGCAGAATCATCGCATCCGAAATGCATTGGGACAGCGTATCCATGGTACCAGATTCCAGCTTGGAAAGCAGATGCTTCACAGCAGAGCGCCCAAGCTCATTACCGCTGCCTGGATCCTCCAGTCCCGGGCCCCAGCCACCAGCCCTGATCAGCCGGCCGTCTGGGTCCAGAGCATAGCATCCAGAGCCCGTTCCCGCGATGACAAGAACACCATCACCGCCTGGGAAACCAGCCTTGATGGCGATATGGGCATCAGCAACCACGCGGATCTGATGTTCCGGAATTGATAAGGCTTGCGAGAGCTCGGCACGCAGGGCCTGAGCAATCTTCGGGGTCCCGGCTCCCGCAGCTCCCATGCAGATCCGAACCCCCGTATGCAGCAATACGCCATTCAGGGCCTGCTTGATATGCCCTGCCACGTGCGCCGCAAACTCGGCCGGGGTGCTGGTGCGCAGGTTCTTGCTGGCAGCTTCGTGGCGATGCGTGTGCAAGCCGTCACTCCACCATATGGCAATCTTGGTTCCGCCTGCGTCGGCACCAATGGCGAGGCAGGGCAGTTCGATTGCATGTCCAGAATCAGGAGTCGCCATGGAGGATCAGCGATCAGGGATGAAGGTCGTGGATTCGTCCGGGACGGACTGGCGCAGCGTCTGGAGGGTCGGTGGTCGGTCTCCGGTCAGGAACGTGCCCAGAAAACGATTGAAGTCGACCGATGGCCTTCGGAAGTGTAGTACGTTATCGCGTAGGGAGAGCGCGCCTTCCCAGGCAGAAGTCAGCCGCAAGGAATCTTGGGAGGGAGGTGCTCCCCAGACCAGGGATTGTGGGTGTCCCGACCCACGGATCAGCACCGTCTGGTATTTGTCCAGGAATCGTTCTTCAGGTCGTCCGCCGTCAGCCAATCCAGGGCCTCCTCCAGGGAAAGTGACAGCGCGCTCTTGAACCGTTTCCCATCGCCAAGAGCTCATGTCCGGACCGTAGCGTTTTCCGAGCATGGCGACGGTTTCACTCAGGGCCGTGCGATATGCGTTTCCGTCGGAGAGAGAATCAGGCAGCTCTGAGAGCAGCGTCTCAAGAATTGAGGCTCCCGGCTCGGCTGCGCCGTATTCGAGATTCCAATTGGTGAGATAGCGTACCGCTTCCTGGTCCCGACGATCGGAAAGCAGGCTGTCCGGCAGATTGGAAAGAACCCGATCCAGCGTGCGCTCTGCGGCCTGGGACAGCGTAGTCTCCAGCCAATTTTCGATCGCTGGGGCCGTCGACATACCCGCAACCGTGGCCCTGGGGCTGTACGAGGGCGCAGCCGAGGTCACAAAAAGGATGTCTGGGAGGGGCTGTGTCACCGAGGAGGGAGCTCCTGAAGCGGTGAAGCCGACTCCGGCCCATCGAATGCCTTCACCAGCCAGAAGCTGGGGGCGGGGAGCCGTTCCTGAAAGTGCCTCGACCCAGGTACCCGCATCCGACCCAAGGGAAGACCCCGACCAATCGAGGGTCCTTACCATTCTGGACTGTTCGCCACGAGGCGGGTCTTCCACAAGGAGACGACTTGAGACTTGATGCGCCGCAATTACTTCTTCCTGGTCTCCAAAGCGCAACCGGTGATGGCTTGTGCGAATGGAAGAGGCATTCACGCTCTCTCGGACAATCGTTCTTTGAGCGCGCCCCGTCAATGCCCAGGCGTCTGCATGTGTACTCCCGACCAGCGGGATGAGAGCTCCCGGCATAATGAGCCCTGTGAATCGACCGGATCCATAGTCGATATCCGTCTCTGAAAAGAGTGGAATTCCCGATGACCCTGTGGCGAGTCGGGCAGAGAGGTAGGGCTCGCCCGCATGCTGGATGCCAGCTGCCCAGTTCACGGAACTCCCGTGGAAAGCCAGTAATTGCTGAAGGAGTTGATCGGCGTGGTCCCAGTCCGACGGCCAGCGTGCAGGATCGGCGTGATCCGGTGCCGAGGCCATCCATGCATATAGGCGCTCGACGGCAATGGTATGTTCGGGCTCCCACGCCTCGGATTCGATGTCGAGGATTAGGAACGGTGCTGCCCGGTTTATATCGCGCGCCGTGATGGCTTCGTCGATTCCCGCAGCGTACGCCGAAATGGACTGCCGCACATCCGGACTCAAGGACTGCCATGCCCGTTCAGCTCCTCCGAAAATATCCAGTCGTCTAACCAGACGATCAGCAGGGAGTGCATCTGGTCCAAACCATTCGGACAGGCGTCCCATGGCTGCCTGCCTCCACAAGACCATTTGCCACGAACGGCTGCGAGCATGTCCGTAACCCAACATGTACATGGCATCCTGCAAGGAGCCGGCCTGGACCGTCGTTCCTCCCATTTCAGACCAGGAGACAGTGCCTGCACTGCTCACACGAGACGTCTGAATTCTCGATGGAGCGTCCGGTCCAGCCGAAAAGGCCAGGTACATGATCAGGACAGCGCTGAGAAACAGCCCCGCTACAATCGTAGTCACCGTCCATGCAAACCGCTTTGGCATGCGAGCACCTATCGATGGATTCGTTGGGAGAGCCAAGCTTCAAACGCGCTGGCATCCATGGCGTTGAGGCAGCCGTCTGCTGTCAGTCCGCCTTTGCGGGCGGCCACTACGCCCCATTTGGTGAGGTCGATCTGATCGATGGCATGTGCGTCAGGGTTTATGGATACCAGGACCCCCAGCTCGCGGGCCAATTCGATCCAGCGCCAATCAAGATCAAGTCGGTAAGGACTTGCGTTCAACTCCACGGCGACATTGAATTCGGCGCACGCTTGCAGCACGGCCCGATGGTTCACCGGATACCCCTCGCGTTTGAGGATCAAACGTCCTGTGGGGTGCCCCAGGATACTGGTACACGGGTGGCTTACGGCCTTGATGATCCGGTCTGTTGCCTGCGCCTCGCTCATGTTGAACCCCACATGCACACTGGCCACGATCATGTCGAAGCTCTCCAGTACCTCGTCCGGATAATCCAGGGATCCGTCCTGCAAGATATCTGACTCTACACCGGAGAATACTTTGAACGCTGGTCCACCATCTGCAGCGAATTCGGCATTCAATGCGCGGATTTCCTCCTGCTGACGGGCCACGGTATCAATGGACATGCCACTGGCAACCTTGAGGGACTGGCTGTGGTCGCAGATCCCGAAATAGGCATATCCGCGCTCACGAACAGCTTCACTCATCTGCCTGAGAGTGTGTGCGCCGTCGGAATATGTGCTGTGATTGTGCAGGCATCCCCTCAAGTCGGCCACAGTCACCAGGTCAAGGGTCGAAAGCGCATCCAGACGCTGGACGGCATCGGACAGGTCTCGCAACTCCGGTGCGATCCAGGGAATGCCAAGGTCTTTGAAGAGGTCTTGCTCGGTAGTAGCAGGGCTTACTGCGTCCAGCGAGACGGGCAGATCGTCAAGAAATGTCTTTGGTCCCGTTGTGAGGACCAGTGCCCGGCCCGCATCTGTGGGATCACAGACCAGGATTTCCACCAAAAGACCATCGGCCAGCACACCAGCGTGGCAGGTGCCATGCTTTGCCGAGGACGACTTCAAGGAAACGCCCTCCAGGATGGGAGCCTGATCCGCCGTGTGTCCTGCGACGAGGGATAGGCAGCCAACCTCATTCAGTCCCCGCGCGAGTTCACCGCTCATGGAGACAGGGTCGAATCCTTGTTCAGTCAGGCTGGCCGCTACGAGAGAAGCTTCCAGCCAGGCGTCGGCCAACCGCCGTTTGCCTTCAAAGGATCGGAGAAGCGCCACATTTTCTAAAATGGAGGTTTGGCTCTTTTCTGCAAAGCCATCCAACTCGGCAATTCGCCCGCTGCGCGCGGCCGCCTCCAGATCATCCAGCGATTGCACGCTCAACCGCTGCCACAGCACGCGAGCCTTCTTGGCGCCGAGACCTTTGACACTGAGTACGTCCAGGAGTCCGGGAGGGAGTGCTCCGAGAATATTATCTCGTGCCTCAAACGATCCGTAAGCAAGGATCTCTTCGATCTGGGATGCCAGACCCTTGCCGATTCCCTTGATTCCCGTCAGCTCCCCGCGGGCCAGCAAATCTGCAACGGGCTCCTCCAGTCTTTCAATCGTCCGAGCCGCCGAGGCGAATGCCCGCGAGCGGAAAGGATTACCCCCGGTCAATTCGATGAGGGCCGACGTTTCCTTGAGCGGCTTGGCTATCTGTTTGTTGGTCATGAAAAAATCTGCGTAAGCGCGATCAGTACCAGAAGAAAGGTAACAGGGTAACGGTGACAGGCGAGAGGCTCTGGCAATCTAATGAACAGCGGATGTCGACAGGTCGTAAAGTTTGGCTGAATCCGAGGGGGATCAATCCTCTCAAAGCCTCCGTAAGCCGGTCCGAAGGTCCCCGCTTTCGCCATACACTGAGCCAATAATTCTTCAGCATGAATCAAGAGCAGAGCAACAACGGCCCTGAGAAAAAGGGTATCCGTTCGAGAACGTGGGTGGTCGCCATTGTAACGGTGGTCATAGTGATCACGGGTGTTCGCGTGGATGGATATCTTTCGGACCGTAGCGCTGCCACGGCGCTGGAACGGATCGAAGACGTATTCATGCTGATCAATCGGCGATACGTGGAAAAAACCGATCCAAACGAGATAGCCGAGTTTGCCATCGAAGGCATGCTGGGAAACCTGGATCCGCACAGTGTCTTTTTTGATGCCGAGACTCTGAAAGGAGAAAATGAGTCGTTTGATGCCTCGTTTGAGGGCATCGGCATTTCCTTCGAAATGTTGCCTGGAGACGAGGGTGCTGATACCCTGAGTGTTCTCAGTGTAATTCCTGGAGGACCAAGCGAAGAAGTCGGGCTCCAGTCTGGCGATCGCATCATGCAGGTCGATGGTGCGTCCACCGTCGGCTTCTCTGAAGAGGATGTGCGCCGCAACCTCAAGGGTCCACGCGGCACGGAAGTGTCTCTGATGGTGCAGCGGCCGGGTGTAGATGAATTGCTGCAGTTCGATATCATTCGGGACAAGATCCCGCTCTACACGCTCGATGCGGCGTACATGATGGAAGGGAAAACGGGCTACATCCGGCTCAACCGATTTGCCCGGACTACTTACAACGAATTCATGGCCAGCTTGCGCACGCTGAAGGCCCAGGACATGCAGCGCCTGGTGCTCGATCTGCGCGGCAATCGTGGCGGGTATATGCAGATGGCCGTACGGATTGCGGGGGAATTCCTGAA
>JAURNP010000141.1 GCA_030830105.1 Rhodothermales bacterium
AAGCGGGCTTCATCCACGAAATCACTACTACCGTATCTGATTTTCCGCAGTCCATATCGCCTTGGCACTCTGCGGCAAGGACATTCGCTGTGTCGTAGGACAATTCGACACGGGTTCCAATGAGGTCCGTCTGGTCGCAGATCCCAAAATCAGCCATTTCCCCGAAAAACTCTCCGGTGTCGGTCTCGAAGTCAGCGTAGCAGGCAATATCACCTGCTACCAGATCCGTAACAATGCCGAACGTTGCCTTTGTCTCTCCGTTGATCACGACGGTCGGAGGCGATGTATTCGAGTCCGCTTCGTTGCCAGTACTCTGGCTGCTAGGGTCGGCATCACCGCCCGTACAGCCAAGCAGGCCGAAAGCTATTACGAGAACAAAAAGCGACTTTTGCACGGTTCAATAATATCAGTTCAGCAGAAGTAGTTCAGCAGAAAGATGAGGTCCCGCCATCCGGCGATCGTCCAGAAGATAGACCCTGCGATGGGGTACTTTTCCAAAACCGAGAGGACCTTGAACCCTACCCAGTCCGGTTCCATCTACTTTTCCTGGCTTTCGGGGTGGAAGAGAGGAGCCTCTGGCAAGACGTCATGGCCTTGAAGAGGAGCCGGAGTGTCCCCGTTTCTTGGGTCACCGGTGCAGAATGCGTCGCGAGCCACCTCAGCTGATGCAACACGACCTTCGGAATCGATTTAGCCATCGGGTGGCTATCGGTTGCCTATCGGTTGGCGGAGAGGCACTTGCATTGATACATTGGCGCTCCGATTACTTCGTCACCATCCTGTCCCTGTCATGCGTACTCTTCTAGCCCTGCTCATCACCACGCTGCTCGCGCTTCCCGTCTTTTCCCAGGGCCAAGGAGCAGCCATTGCCGCCTCGGACGACATGTTGTTTGTGGGGGAGGCAGGTAACCGCGTCTCTCCGGGTGTGGTGTTTACGTACGAACGCGACGAAGCCGGTAGCTGGGTGGATGCCGGATTGCGGCTGGAGGGAGACGAGACCGAGGCCGAAGACGGATTTGGCCGGTCGCTGGCGGCGAAGGATGACATATTGATCGTGGGTGCTCCGGTTGAAGAAGCGGCCTACGTGTTCATGCGCGATACCGAAGGCTACTGGCTCAAGGAGGCTCGGCTCACCGGATTCGGTGAACAATTCGGCGCAGCGGTCGCCACGGATGGGGAGCGCGTTGCCGTTGCCGCCCCCGGCGGAGGGGAGGACGCGCCGGGCATGGCGCACGTCTTCACGCGCGCCGACGACGGCTCCTGGTCAATGACCGGTCATGTTGGCAGCGAGTCGATCGGGTACGAGATGGCCGGTGTGCAGCTCTCCCTGGATGGGGAATGGATGCTCATTGGCGCGCCGATGGCCAGTGAGCGTTCGGGAAGCGTTCTGGCCTTCCGCGAAAGCGAGACCTCGGAGCGTTGGGATGAGGTCCAGACACTCTCGATGCCACTTACAGCACCCAATCAGATGTTCGGTGCTGCGCTCTACCTGCATCATGGGCACGCCATGGTAGGGGCGCCCGGATACGAATCCCGGGTTGGAGCAGTTGGCATCTATCATTACGAAGAAGAATCGGATGCTTTCGAATTCACGCTGCGCATGTCGCCATCAACGGCATCGGGTAATGAGAGCTTCGGGTCCGCCTTCGCGCACGACCCTGATCACAATGTGTGGATTGGCGCTCCAGGTGCGGATGGGCGCAACGGAGCCGTGCACGGATTCGATCCATCCAACATGATGCGCGCGTTCGCACCTCTCGGTGCCATTGACGTCGACGGACTGCAGATACGGACCATGTTCGGGTCCTCTTTTGCAGCCGGAGCGGATTTCATGGCCGTAGGTGCACCGGGTTATGACAATGGTGAAGGCGGCGTGTTCGTTTTCGACAACACGGATGATGGTCTGGTCCAGAGCGCCATTCTGTATCACGACAAGGGCGCGATGACGTCCTTCATGGGCGAAATGGTTGAATGCAAGGAAGGGGACGCAGCTGGATTTCGCTGCCAGGATGTCGATGTTCAGTCTTTCCTGAGTCTGCGTGACATCGGTGGAGTTCGCGGAACGCGTATGAACGATATCTGGGGCTGGACCGATGCGGAGTCCGGACGTGATTTCGCCTTGGTTGGTCGTACAGACGGCACGGCTTTCGTTGAGGTGACAGATCCGTACAATCCCGTCTTCCTCGGCAATCTGGCCAAGACCGAGGGCGCTACGAATTCTGTTTGGCGTGATATCAAAGTGTACATGGACCACGCCTACATCGTGGCAGACGGAGCCGGTCAGCACGGCATGCAGGTGTTCGATCTCAGCCGTCTACTCGATGTGCCGGGAGCGCCTGTGGAATTCGAGGCCGATGTCATGTACGACCAGATTGCAAGTGCCCACAACATCGTGATCAACGAAGAAACCGGATACGCATATTCGGTGGCTTCCCGGATGGGTGGCATCACCTGCGGAGGTGGGCTGCACATGATTGATATCCGAGAACCCAATAATCCCACGTTTGCTGGCTGTTTCTCGCACGAGGGTACGGGTCGCAATAACACGGGCAACACCCATGATGCTCAGTGTGTCATTTATCAGGGTCCGGACACCGAGCACAACGGCCGCGAAATCTGTCTTGGATCCAACGAGACAGCTCTTTCTGTTGCTGACGTTACGGATAAGGATGCACCATTCGCCATCTCACGTGCGACCTACCCTGCCATCGCCTACACGCACCAGGGATGGCTGACCGAAGACATGCGCTACTTCTATATCAATGACGAGGGCGACGAACCGCAGGGTCTGGTCGATGGCACGCGGACGCTGATCTTCGATCTTGTCGATCTGGATGATCCGGTGCTGGTTGGCGAGCATATCTCGACAGAGACCAGTACCGATCACAACCTCTACATTCGCGACAACCTGATGTACCAGTCCAACTACGTCGCCGGATTGCGCATTTTGGACGTGTCGAATCCGGAGGAGCCCGTCGAAGTCGCTTTCTTCGATACGGTGTCCAACGATGCTGCTGGAGGAGGCTCATGGAGCAACTATCCCTACTTCAATAGCCGTACCATCGTGGTCACGTCCAGCCGTGAGGGTCTCTTCATGTTGAAGAAGCGCGAGGTCGATCTCTAGGATTGAAGAGCCTACGCCCCACAACTCGCGATACCTCCCCTTTTCCAGGGGTGTCATCGCTTATGAACGCCCATTGGGCCGCGGCCGCATGTGCGGCCGCGGCCCTTGTCTTGCTTTCGGGCTGCGCCAAACCGGCTCCGACCTACGTCGGTTCGACAACCTGTGCGTCGTGCCACACCGACCAAGCGTTAGCGTGGGAGCAGTCGGACCATCTGCGAGCCATGCAGTTACCA
This sequence comes from Rhodothermales bacterium, assembly GCA_030830105.1. Taxonomy (GTDB): domain Bacteria; phylum Bacteroidota; class Rhodothermia; order Rhodothermales; family UBA10348; genus JAAZVD01. The sequence goes on from JAURNP010000141.1 coordinate 3,358, forward strand.
GATAGTTCTCATGTACTGAGTGACTTTGACGACGCGTCTTTCCAGCACTTCGGCGACATATATCGGTTCATCCGGACCCCGGAGGAGGAAGACGGCAGCGCAAAAGAAACGATTTCCGTTATTGCAAGAAAGGATACCCTAAGTGTCAAGTGGGCGTTCGGGCATGACCCGCTTCAACAGGTGCTGCTGCCAGGACAACGAGGGCGGCTACAGGCGCTGACCGTTGCCTGGGATGTGAAGGCACAGAAGTGGTATTCGCTGTACCCGGACGAGCCGACTCCAGCCGGCGACGTGCTGGACTGGCAACACGACCGCCTCAGTTGGAACTACATGTGCGCTGCATGCCATACCACGGGACTAGAGAGGGGATATGAGCTGGCGACCGACTCTTACGAGACGACCTGGGCCGAATCGACCGTAGGATGCGAGGCGTGTCATGGTCCAGGTTCACAACACCTTGAATCGCCCGACGCGCCCTTCAGGATGGCCGGAACGACCGCCGGATCGGAGTCGCTGGTGCCCATTTCTGGCAGGGAATCCATGGCCGTACTCGATGCGGAGATGACCATGTGTGCAGCGTGTCATTCGCGGCGAACACCTTTGGTTGAACCAACCGTCCACGGTGAATCCTTCCTTGATCAATATGCCCCTTCTCTGATTTCGGACGGGCTGTACTATGACGACGGTCAAATCCTGGATGAGGTATATGTCTATGGATCGTTTCTTCAGAGCGGAATGGCGCAGGCTGGCGTGACCTGCTCGGATTGTCACGATTCGCATTCTGGAGAGCGCCGATTGCCCGGGGATGCCCTGTGTCAATCATGTCATGCTGGAAAAGTGGAGGACGTACCCGTACACCAGGCGCATGAAACGGGCGAAGCACAGATTTCATGTGAGACGTGTCACATGCCGGAGCGGACCTACATGGGCGTCGACAATCGGGGCGATCACCGATTCGGAATTCCCGATCCGGTCTCGGCTCGTTCAGCAGGATCCAGAAATGTCTGTGCAGATTGCCATGGTAATGATCGAACGATCGAGTCCATCCTGGGGCAGCCTGACAGTCGCCCGGCCATCGCGCTGGCAGCTATCCGTGCACTGACCACCGATCGGGACGCCATCGTGCGGGAAGTGCTATCGGACACGACCGTAAGCAGAATCCAGAAAGGTAGCCTCATACAACGGCTGGGGATGGATCCCTCTACGGATGCCCTTCGGATTGTGATGACGGCGCTTTCATCGGGCGATCCATTCGAACGTGTGGGTGCACTTCGTGCCATTGCGGATCCTGCCTTCAGGGCACCGCTTCCGAATCTGACGGACCGATTTGCAGATTCTCTTCGCTGGGTACGGGTTGAAGCCGTTGCCACGGCGTTGGCACATGGATATGATCAATTTGAAGCGGAACCTGCAAAAAGTGCCCTTGCTGATTATCGTACGGCTCAACTGGCGGTTGCAGAGCAGCCGGAAGCGCATCTGAATCTCGCATCCATGTACGAAGTGACCGGCGAATGGTCCGCCGCGGATGCGTCCTTCCAGGATGCGGCCCGCCTGGCCTCGGATCGGCCAGATGTATTGACTGGTCACGGATTGATGCTCGGCCGCTGGGCAAACCGAATACTGGGATCGCCGGCTCAGGGCGAAAACAGCGATGCTGTTTATGAAGAGATCCGAGAGCGGGGAGAGGGGCAGCTGCGCAGGGCGGTCTCTCGTGAGGGGACGGGTGCATCGCAAACGCTGTTGATCCTGGGGCTATACCTAGGCGAGCAGCGGGAGCGATTAGCGGATGCGGCTAGCGCTTTGGACGCGTCTTGGGAGCTGGACCCGACAAATCGCCAGGCCCGCTACAATGCCGCCGTATCGCATCATCAGATGGGAGATCTGCGTGTTGCGGAGGAGCGCTATCGCTCGGGCATGAGCATGCACCCGCAAGATCTGGCCTTCAAGGAGGGGCTGATGGCGCTGTTGATGCAAGAGGATCGATGGCAAGAGGCATCTGTGCTGAATCAGCAGATGCGACGGGAGGTACCGGGGGAGACGCGTTACCTGGAGCGTCAGGCCATGATCGAGAGCCAGCTGCGATCAGCGGCCCGA
>JAURNP010000142.1 GCA_030830105.1 Rhodothermales bacterium
ACCACCGGAGGTTCATCTGCCAATTTGATTGCCTTGGGGGCGGCGCGACAATGGGCCGTTGAGCAGCAAGGTATCGACCCGTCCATGACTGGTTTGCCCCCACATTTGAAATGGCGAATCTATTCCAGCTCTGAGGTCCACCATGTTGTGAACAGAGCAGCAGCCATTCTGGGTATCGGCCGACGTAATGTGATTGGCGTACCTGTCACGGCCAGCGGCGAGCTCGACACAGTCGGATTACGAGAGCGGATACGTCTCGATCGAGCAGAAGGATATCTTCCCATGGCGATCGTTGCCACAGCTGGGACGGTAAACACAGGGGCCATTGATCCGATTCGGGAGCTACGCACCATCGCTGATGAGGAACGTACCTGGCTGCATGTGGATGGTGCCTACGGAATGTTCGGCATCCTGGACGAGCGGGTAAGGGAGCGATATGATGGTGTCGCCGAGGCAGACTCGGTAGCATTGGATCCTCACAAATGGCTGGCTGCTCCCGTAGGCAATGGCGTGGCCATGGTTCGCAATCGTGACCTGTTGGGCCGAGCCTTCACGCTTGAACCGGCAGCATATCTGGAAGGTAGCCTGGGTGAACAATCGGAGGTGGATTCCCCTTTCGACGCATTCGGAGAGATCTTCCACGAATTCAATTTGGACCAGTCAGCACCCTCGAGAGGCGTTCAGGTGTGGGCTATTCTTCGGGAAATAGGAAAATCTGGAATAGCCCGCCGTGTCGTGCGGCACAACGACTTCGCCCGCCACCTTTCAGGACTGGTTGAGTCCTCGAATCATTTGGAACAGCTGGCGCCGGTGGTACTCTCCATCTGTTGCTTCCGCTTTCGCCATCCCGATCTTGGCGATACCCAGCTCAATGAACTGAACAAGCAACTTGTTGCCGTCTTGCGTGCCGAGGGAGATCTGGTGCCATCCACAACAATGTTGGATGGAAAGCTGGCCATTCGGCCGTGTTACATCAATCCGCGCACACGATTGGAAGATGTCCAACTTCTCGCTCGCCGAGCAGAGGAAATTGGACTCGACCTTCTCCCGGAATTCAGGGATTCCCCTGCACTCTAACAACCGTCAGATGACACAGGTTGGAAGATCCTTATGACTATCACTCATCCCGGTGCGTATTCTCGGGTTCTTTGCGGCTTGCGCCGAACGTTTACTCACCACGCAGTTGAAACCGGTTTCGATCCGCATCCACCCATTCGAATCCCCATGTCAGAATCGTTGCGCAATATCGCCATCGTGGCCCACGTTGATCACGGTAAAACCACGCTGGTGGACTCCATGCTGTGGCAGAGCGGCATTTTCCGGGACAATCAGGAAGTCGCTGAGCGCGTGATGGACTCCATGGATCTGGAGCGCGAAAAAGGTATCACCATCATGGCCAAAAACACGGCTGTGCAATTCGGTGATATGAAGATCAATATTGTTGACACACCAGGTCACGCAGATTTCGGCGGTGAGGTGGAACGTACGCTTCGCATGGTCGACGGGATCATGTTGCTGGTTGACGCAGCCGAGGGGCCTCTTCCCCAGACGCGTTTTGTACTCTCCAAGGCGCTCGAGCTCAATCTTCCAGCTATTGTGGTCGTGAACAAGATCGACCGTGAAGACGCACGCGCGGAGGAGGTCCTCAACGAGGTCTATGACTTGTTCATTGATCTCGATGCGTCCGACGAGCAGATCGAGTTTCCGGTCATCTTTGCCGTTGCTCGCGATGGACAATGCACCACAGAAATTGGAGGCGAACTAACCGACCTTCAGCCTCTTTTTGACGCGATCATCGATACGATCCCTGCTCCAAAGGGAGATCCGGACGCCACTGTTCAGGTTATCGTAACAAACGTCGTTCCCGATAACTATCTGGGACCCTTGGCCATTGGCCGCGTAGTGAATGGAACACTCAAGAATCGTCAGCACGTCAAACTGTGTCATCGCGATAAGACTTTCACGTCGGCGCAGGTCACAGCACTGTTCACGTATGCTGGTTTGCAGCGCGTTGAAAGCGACCAAGTAGGTCCTGGCGATATCATGGCCGTGGGCGGTATGGCAGGTATCGGCCTGGGAGAAAGCATTTCAGATGCTGAGGATCCTCAACCCCTTGCTCCACTCCATGTCGACGAGCCAACAATGTCGATGGAGTTCCGGATCAATGACTCTCCTTTTGCTGGAAAAGAAGGCAAGTACGTCACATCGCGGAATTTGAAAGACCGTTTGGCGAAGGAAGCAGAGACCAACCTGGCCATGCGTATCGAAGAAACAGATTCTCCGGACTCTCATCTGGTGTACGGCCGTGGCGAATTACAGATGGCCATCCTCATTGAGCAGATGCGCCGTGAAGGGTTCGAATTCTCTGTCGGTATGCCACGCGTGATCACCAAGGAGATCAATGGCAAACGTAACGAGCCCTATGAATTGGCCCTGATTGATGTCGCGGAAGATTTCATGGGGGCGGTTGTGCAAAAACTGGGTACGCGCAAAGGCGTGATGACCAAGATGATCAACCACGGCTCCGGGCGGGTACGACTCGAGTTTGAGATTCCATCACGCGGTCTGATCGGATATCGGAACGAATTCTTGACCGACACCAAGGGCACGGGCATCCTGACTCACCTTTTCGACAAATACCGGCCATGGGCAGGTGAGATTGCGCACCGTGCTACAGGAGCTCTCGTAGCAGATCGCAACGGTAAAGTCACAGGATATTCCGTGATCAACCTCCAGGAACGTGGAGAACTGTTCGTCGCCCCAAGCGATTCCGTGTATTCGGGTATGCTGGTCGGAGAGAACAGTCGCGATGTCGACCTGGAAGTGAATATCACCAAGGAGAAGAAGCTCACGAACATGCGAGCCGCTTCTGCCGATGCTTTCCAGAAGCTCATTCCACCACGGCGCATGTCCTTGGAGGAGAGTATCGAGTTCATCCGAGATGATGAGATGATTGAGATTACCCCTTCATCGCTGCGTCTTCGTAAGCGCTACCTTGATCCTCACGAGCGCAAACGTCAGGACATGGCTCGCAAGGCCGAGGCGGCAGAATAGGGCGAAGAAGCCACTGTAAAACCATGATCTCGCTACTGGGCATACCGTGGGACGGGGGATCGAGCTTCATGCGAGGTCCCGCTGGTGCACCGGAACGCATTCGGGAGGCGATCTCTTCGCCATCGAGTAATCTGGCCATAGAGGACGGTACTGAATTCGTCTCTGGAGAAAACGTCATAGACCTGGGTGATGTACTCAGTCTGGGCAAGGCAACGGCCCCAGAGGCGGTAGAGATCATTGCTGCATCCGTAGATCGAGCCCTCCAGGATGGGCGTCCGCTTCTTTGCGTTGGTGGTGATCATTCTGTTGCTTGGCCCATTCTGAAAGCAACGGCTCCCAAGTTTGAGCGGTTGACCATCCTTCAGTTCGACGCCCACCCGGACCTTTATCCGGATTTCGAAGGAGATCCTTTGTCCCATGCTTGCCCATTCGCTCAGATCTTGGAGACTTTCGATCATGTGGACCTCGTTCAGATTGGTATCCGAACGCTTAATCGGATTGGTAAGAAGCAAGCAGACCGTTTCGGTGTCAGAATCCATCCCGCTTCCTCCCTACCTACAGCCGCGGAACTCCGAATCGATCATCCGGTCTACATTTCCCTCGATCTGGACGTGCTCGATCCCGCCTTCGCCCCGGGTGTTTCCCACCTGGAGCCAGGGGGGCTTTCCACACGGGAGTTGATCGGATTGCTGCACGCGATAGATGCGCCCATTGTTGGGGCTGACCTCGTAGAGCTGAATCCCGAACGGGATCCCACTGGCGTTACTGCCATGGTAGCCGCAAAGCTCGCCAAGGAGCTTTGCGGCATACTCCAACGATCTGCCCATTTACCTATATGACCATGATTCGCCTCGCCTGTCTCCTGACCCTTGGTCTTTTTCTCATTCTGCCTACGGAAACCGCTCTTGCACGCCAGGACACGGGGGTTCGTAGTCACGTTCCATTACCCAATCCGTACGACCATGCCCAGACGATGGACGGTGCCGTGCGTATCAAGGGTGAACTGGTTGAATACAACGCAACTTTCGGAAAACAACCCGTCTACGATGACGACGGAAACGTGATCGCTGGTTTGTTCTACACGTTCTACCAGCGAACAAACGGAGCCCCCATTGTGGAACGTCCTCTGGTCATCTCCTTCAACGGAGGACCGGGATCGGCATCAGTCTGGATGCATCTCGGGTATACCGGGCCTAAAAAGCTCATCATCGACGAGGAAGGCTATCCAACGCAACCTTATGGTGTTCGGGATAACGATCATTCCATCCTGGACGTTGCAGACATCGTCTTTGTCAATCCGGTTAATACCGCCTTTTCGCGGCCTGCACCAGATGTCGAAACCGAGCAGTTTTTTGGAGTGAACGAAGACGTTGCGTACCTGGCCGACTGGATTGATACCTTCGTAACGCGCCACGAGCGCTGGCCATCGCCCAAATTCCTGATTGGCGAATCCTACGGCACCACTCGAGTCAGTGGCCTGGCAGGGCAATTGCAAGGACGCCACTGGATGTATCTCAATGGAGTCATCCTGGTATCCCCAACCGGACTTGGTGTAGATCGCGACGGTGCCGTTCGCGCAGCCAATTACTTACCCTACTATGCGGCTACTGCCTGGTACCATGATCGGTTGGTCAGCGAATTGCAGTCGCTCGACTTGTATGAACTTCTTCCGGAAGTCGAAGCATGGACCCTGGACGTATTCCTTCCAGCCATTGCTCGCGGTGGATCATTGAACGATGCGCGCCGAATGGAGATTGCTGCCACCGCTGCTCGCTACGCAGGTCTTGATACAGAGGACTTCCTCCAACACAACCTGCAGGTGCCAACTTCTTACTTCTGGAAAGACCTTCTCAGAGACGAGGGACTCACCATTGGACGCCTCGATTCGCGCTACCGCGGCATTGATCGTCAGGACGCCGGAGTCCGCTACGACGGGGACGCCGCCTTGACCGCTTGGAATCACGCCTTTGCACCCGCCATCAACCATTACCTGAGAGATGTCCTCGGCTACGAGACCGAGCTGCAGTACAATCTCTTCGGTCCGGTTTCTCCCTGGAATCGGGACGGTGACCGAACTGGAGAGCAACTTCGCCGTGCCATGGCACAAAATCCGTATCTCCACGTGATGGTACAGGCTGGCTACTACGATGGCGGTACCGACTACTTCAATGCCAAATACACCATGTGGAACATGGATCCGAGTGGCGCCATGCAGGATCGCATGCGCTTCAAAGGATACCGGAGTGGTCATATGATGTATCTGCGGGATGAAGACCTGGCCACATCAAATCAGGATATCCGCGACCTGATTTCGGACGCTGTCGCAGCGGGCTCCCATCCGGCGCGATATTGAACCAGCGTCCCGCGAGAGTACCTGAACTCCACAGCTCCGAAAACCCAATCGCCCCTTGCAGCCAACTGCCTTCACAAAAGCCCACGGGGGCCTAATACTGGCTGATTACGTCACACAGAAACCCTGATATCTCCTCTAAAGAACCATGAAGACCCTTCGTTTCATTCCCATTCTTTTCCTGGCCATCGCCTTGACCAGGTGCCAGTCGGATAAAGCCTCCAAAAACACGGCTCCATCCGAACCGGCAATGGATGCATCAGTGGAACAAGGCAAGCGGCCGGTAACTGCTGAAAAGCTGAACCTCAATACAACTCCAACGGAAGAGTTTTTGACAGTCCCGGGTGTTGGAGACCGTATGGCGCACGAATTTGATGAGTACCGTCCCTACGTAAGCATTGTCGAATTCCGTCGCGAGATGGCCAAGTATGTGGATGAGCAGACCATAATGGCGTACGAAGATCACGTATATGTCCCTATTGACATCAACGAATCAGATGCCGAAACCGTCGCTCAGATTCTGGGACTTGAACTTGCCGGCGCCGAAGCGCTGGTTGCCGCTCGTCCCTACGCATCACAGGACGACTTCATCGCCAAGGTGACTGAAATTGCTGGTGGTATTTCCTCCCAGTTCGCACGCCTATATCTCGCAGGCGAATGAGTCTGTTCATGGAAACCCCGGGGGATTCCGCACTCGAAGCGCGTTTCCGCCTCATGCTATGCGTGCTGGCCATCACGACTTTCGTGATCACACCTGCCGAGCTCATCCTGCTGGGTCACACCCACAGTGCCATTCAGTGGGTACCGTTCGTTGCCAGTTTTTTCGGACTGGTCGCGTGCGGTTGGGTGCTCGCTGATCCGGGCCCTACACGCATCAGAGCGGCCCGGCTTTTATCAGGAGCCATCATTCTGTCTGGCTTTCTGGGAGCATTCATGCACCTGAGGGCCAACCTGCTTCTGGAAATGGAAATACGTCCGAATTCCCCTTTGGTTGAAGCAATAGGTCCAGCGCTGCAGGGATCGGCAGCATTTCTGGCTCCGGGTATTTTGATCCTGGGTGCCCTCCTGGTTCTGGGAGCTACCTATCGACACCCGGCCTCATCGTGAACCAATGGCCTGCGGGATTCCTGGTCAGGACCCTGAGAGCTGTGCAATGGCGCTTTCTGCGCGCTGATAGACAGGGTCTTCTGCATCACCGATGATGCGCTTTACTTTCTCGAACTGCTCGATAGCCTGATCCGTGCGATTGATCTGATTCAACATGATCCCGCGGTTGAAATTGGCTTGAATGTGCAGTGAGTCTGACTCCAGGACCCGAGTGGTTTCCTGGATAGCCATCATGGAGTTCTGTGGGTCATACAGATACGCAATGGCCATATCGGTCCGGACATCAAGGTTATCCGGATTCAATTCGAGTGCCGCCTGGTAAGAGCCAACTGCTTTTTGAGCCCAAGGTGCTTTTTGAGCGTCCGGTGCACGCTGCATCCAGTCGAAATACAGATTTCCAGCAAGTACCCACTCCTCTTCCGAACCGATGGCCTCCGCAATCAATACGGTCTGGTCAGCAGCGAAGTCCAAACGATCAGCAGCAAAGTAGAGATCGATCAACCGCCGACGGGCATCAATCTGTGCCTCTCCTGCTGCCCCTTCGATTTCGGACATCAACTGTCCCTCCTGCTCCTGCCACTGCGAGGCGAGCGGTTCCACGGTTTGCTGATCTGGCGGCGGTGCCGCGATGGAAAAGTCGCCTTGCGAACCGCCACTCATGGTGGTGGCGAAGTACAGGACCACTACGAGCAGCAGAGCAGCACTGACCACGATGATGACCTGCTTGCCTACCGCTTTGTCGGTGGCATTCAAATCCGTGATTTTTGAAGGACCCTCGTCCTTTGCTGCCGCAACATCACGCTGATCTGCAACTACTGATGCTGCCGAAGCGGTTCCTGTACCCGTTTCTGGAGGAGCATCGTTTCCTTGACGACTTGGCACCAACCGAGATCCGCATCGATTGCAAAATCGGGATCCATCCGGATTCAAGTGCCCGCACGTATCACATTCCGGTTCATGGACTGTGCCCCAGTCGTCCACATTGGGGTACCCGGATGCTGCGCTGGCAGAAACAACCTTTTCAGGCGTCCGCTCGAGTTCTTGCATTCCCAATTCTGCGGCTGCTCCCTGCATGGGAGTACCACAGAGATTGCAGACCTCTACCCCGGCGTCAACTCTGGCGCCGCAGGATTCACACGTATGATGCATTCAGCTGACCTAGGAAATGGCGTCGTCCACTTCCTTTTTGAATTCCTTGGACGGTTTGAAAGCCGGAATATCGGTCGCGGGGACGTGCACGGGGATGTTTTTGCGCGGGTTACGCGCAGTGCGCGCCGCCCGATGCTGTACAGTGAATGAACCGAAACCCCTGAGATCTATCCGCCCACCACGCTTCAATTCGGCCTTGACTACACTGATAAAACCGTTCACAACCGCTTCCGTTTCCAGCTTGGTCAAACCCGTTCCTGCTGAAATCTGATCGATGATATCTGCTTTCGTCACGGTGTTTCTCCAAGCGGAGCGTGTGTGATTGTATGTCAAGCGCTTAGGCTCGACTCTCAGTCCAAGATGCGAAAACGAAAGTATATTGGCAATCATCTATTCGACTCCGTGGGAAATTGTCGCACACTCTTTATCACCCCCCGTTCCGGCAGATAGCCGCTGAATTGGCATTCCGATCAACCCTGGTCCCTTTCTGCAAGGCCTGGTGGGATCTCGAATTGACCGGCGGCTCACAACTCCCCCCTGGTCCGTGCTTCATTTATGGCAACCATTCCGGCAATTACGACCCATTCATTTACAACGCATTCACGCAGTTGGGTCAGTCCACGGCAGGCGTGATGACCATGGAATACCTCGAGTCAGGACCCGTGGCCGCGCTCTTTCAAGCCGTAGGAATACAGGGTACTCGCAAGCGTGTGCCAGAACCGCATTTGATCCGTCGAATCTATGAGATGCTGAAGGCTGGGCGACGCGTTGTGATTTTCCCCGAAGGCGGTCGGCGCTGGGACGGCAGACCAGCACCTTGGATTGAATCGACTGCCAAGCTTTTCATGCGGGCCGGGGTCCCGGTGTATCCGGTTGAAATCATTGGTTCGTACGTAGCCTGGCCGCGTTGGGCGCCGTGGCCCCGGCCCGCACACGTCAAGGTGAAGGTTCACGATGCAGTCGATTTCTCGGACAACCCGTCTCTTGAGGAAGGACTACGCCGCCTTAAGGCACCCATTTCGGCCGACGAAACCGTGGTGCCTGACGAAATTCGACCCGCCTGGGCATTCCGCCCGGCAATCGGACTGGATCGACTACTCTACCGAGATCCGGATACCGGCCAGTTCGGTGGCATCGCTGTTCGTGACGGATGGCATGTTACAGCACAAGGAGGTGCCGACGTTTTCCGAGTCCTTCCCGATTCGCGTTTGCAATTGGCCAACGAGGAGCCCTTGTCGACGGCAGACATCTACGCACGCATCTGCTCCATGGATCTGCCGGGCGGAGCCGATCGGCCAATCCTGACCCAGGATGCGCACGTCTGGGAAGGTCGCCACTTCGCTTCCAGGAAGCCGGGCCGTTTGCAGCTGTTCAGCGACCATGTAGATTGGAACGGCGCTCGCTACCCACTTGAGTCCATCAACTACATGGGACTTGAGCGCAGCGACCGATTATGGCTCATGACTGGTACCGAGCACCTTAGCGCCTATTTTCCCACGGGAAGCGTTCTGGCGTGGTATGATACGCTTGGCCGTATCGCGCCTCACATCAATAGCTGATCCTCCTCACCCTCACCCACATCGCGCATGGAAGCCTTCACGCTTGAAATGAGCGTAGCCGATCTGCTGATCGACTTTACGGTGATCAGTGTCCTTTTGCTGGCTGCTACGGTTTTGCGACGGTATGTAGGATTCTTTCAGCGCTTTCTGATCCCAAACAGCCTGATCGCAGGCTTTCTGGGTTTGCTGCTGGGCGCTCAGGTACTGGCGTGGATACCGTTCGAGGCGGAGCGCATGGGAGTCTGGGTATATCACCTCCTTGCTCTCACGTTCATCTGTGTGGGGATGTACCGAACCAGCGATGAGCACTCCTTTGGAGCCATCAATCTTGGGTTCATGCAAGTTGCAGTAATGCTGCTGCAGGCCATTATTGGCCTCTCCATTGCCCTCCTGACGGTCGTCACACTGGTTCCGGAGCTCAATCCAGCTACCGGTATCCTGTTGCCACTGGGATTTGCCATGGGACCAGGCATTGCCTACACCATCGGGCAGTCATGGGCTTCCTTCGGATTTGTAGGTGGTGGGTCGGTCGGTCTGACCATTGCTGCCATCGGATTCCTTGTGGCCTATTTCTTCGGGATGATCATCGTGAACCGGGCCATTGGCGCGGACGCGAGTCGAGCGGCCATACCGGATTACATGCGTACCGGGATGCGCAAAGAAGAAGACACCATAGAGGGCGCACGTCTGACCTTCTCCGGAGCGGCAGTGGAACCGCTTACCGTACACCTCGCGCTCGTGGGGTCCATCTATCTTCTGACATGGCTAGTGACCATCGCACTCGCAGAACTTCTGACAATGGGTGGCCTCGAAAAAGAGCTACCTGTGCTCTGGTCGTTCCACTTCATCATCGCCAATCTGATGGCCATCCTGATTAAGAAGGTCTTCCTGAGGGGAAAACGTGGTGCATGGATTGACGACGGTATGATTCACCGTATCACAGGAACGTTTGCAGACTATTTGATTGCTGCATCCATCATGG
>JAURNP010000143.1 GCA_030830105.1 Rhodothermales bacterium
CGGTTGCTCGGTATTTTCCACGCGTGAACCGGAAGAACCGCTCTCAGATACGGGGTCATTCATCCAGCCTGACACGCCCGAACAGGTGATCGAAAATCTGCAGTCAGCCATTGCGGAATTGAATACGCTCAATTATCGCCGCTCGCTTGCCGAGGACCTGTCTTTTCAGCCGACCGCTACCGCCCAGGCTCGCGAGTCTGTTTTTCTGTCCTGGTCGCGCTCCCAGGAGGAGCAGTATTTCTCCGCGCTTGTTGCCGCAGCCTCCCTCAACCAGGGTCATTCGTTGCAACTCAACGACCAGACCCTCACCCTGCTGAGCGCCGATGAATTCGTGCTGGATGCCACCTATGTGCTCTCGGTCAACCATCGGCGCACGGAAGTGCCTACCCGGGTCCAGGGGAGATTGCAGTGGATGCTGAGCCAAGGCGAGGACGGCCTGTGGTCCATGCAAGATTGGATAGACCAGGAGCTGGGCTCCGAGCCATCCTGGAGCGACCTGAAGGCCGAGTTTACCAAATAGGTCTCCTGACACCAATGCGCCATTAGCCTATCGATTGACGATATTGGACCCATGCGCCGCTTCCTCGTCATTGCTCTTCTGATTGCCGGCTGCTCGTGGATTTCCGCGTGCAATCCGTTTGCTCCAGCGCTGGAGGAGGGTAATCCGTTCGGCGATCTGCTGGGGGACCCGACATCGATCGAAGGTTTCTTTACCAATTTCCGCAACGCATACGAGCTGCGGGACCTCTCCCTGTACGAACCGCTGTTGGACTCCTCGTTCACGTTCGTCTACACGGACTTCGATGCTCAGATCGACCGCGAATGGGGATTCACCCAGGATCTGGAGGGGACCCGGCGCCTCTTCCAGAACAGCTCCGCCATCCGGCTGCAGTGGAATCAGATCATTACTCAGGATATTCTGGAGCCTCTTCTTCGAGAGCGCATCATCCGGTCCTTCAACCTGACGGTCACGCTCGAACAGGGCGATGTTTTCCGCACTGATGGCAACGTTAATTTCTTGCTCGCCCGAGAGGATTCCGTCTCCTCTTGGCGCCTCCAGCGCTGGCGGGATGAGTCCGAGCTGTGAGAAAAGCTTGAATCGCCGATCAAAGCGTAGCTTCTGATCGATTCGAAGGTGATTCTGCTGTACTCGGGTCCTACATTGAAGGCTCTACTCAGCTAGCCACCAATGTTCGGCCGCCATGGATAATGCCCTCGCTTACACCGATTCGAATTTTGATCAGTTTGTTGACGAACTGAAGGACTTTCTTCGCATTCCGTCGGTGAGTACGGATTCCAGTCGCGCAGGCGACGTCCAGAAGGCTGCTCGATGGCTGGCCGACCATATGAAGGCCTTGGGAGTGGGCAAGGTCGAAATCATGGAGACAGCGGGACACCCCATTGTCTACGGAGAGCACCTGGTGGACCCTGCTGCACCGACCATTCTGGTCTACGGTCACTACGACGTACAACCGCCCGATCCACTCGAACTCTGGGACTCGGATCCGTTCGACCCACAGGTGCGCAACGGGGATCTCTATGCTCGTGGCTCATGCGATGACAAGGGCCAGCTGTTCATGCATGTGAAAGCAGCCGAGTCTTACTTCAAGACGGACGGTTCGCTTCCCTTGAACGTCAAGTACATCTTCGAGGGCGAGGAAGAGATTGGCTCGAAGCACCTTCCCCAATTCCTGTCCGATAACAAAGACTTGCTGGCTGCCGACGTGGCCGTTGTCTCGGATACCGCCCTGTTCGGCGACGGTGTCCCGAGCATCACGTATGGTCTGCGTGGCCTGGCCTACGTCGAAGTGACGCTGCAAGGACCATCCATTGATCTGCATTCCGGGGTGTATGGCGGTGCTGTTCACAACCCGATCAATGCGCTGGCCAAGATGATCGCCGACCTGCACGATGACGACCACCGCGTCACGATCGACGGCTTTTACGACAACGTCATCGACCTGACACCCGAAGAGCGGAATACCTTTGCCAGCCTTCCGTTTGATGGCGAAGCCTGGGTTCAAGAGGTTGGTGCTTCAAAATCCAAGACGGAAAAAGGGTTTACACCGCTGGAAGGCACGACGGCACGGCCGACCCTGGACTGCAACGGTGTCTGGGGCGGATTCATCGGCGAAGGCGCCAAGACCGTCCTGCCGGCCAAAGCCAACGCAAAGATTTCCTGCCGTCTGGTCCCGGGCCAGACACCAGAAGAAATCACGGACAAGCTGGAGGCTCATTTCCGCAAGCACGTACCAGAGACCATGACGCTGACCTTCACCGATCTGCACGGTGGACACGGCGCGCTCACACCCACCGACAGCAATGCCATGAAGGCAGCTTCGGACGCCATGGAAGGCGTCTACGGCGTCAAGCCGTACATGGTTCGCTCCGGCGGTAGCATCCCGATCGTGGCCGACTTCAAACGAATTCTCGGTCAGGATACCGTTCTGATGGGCTTTGGGCTGGACTCTGACGCCATCCACTCCCCCAATGAAAAATTCGGTCTGGATCGCTTCCGCGCGGGAATCGACTCCATCATTCGCTTCATGAGCCTCTTCAGCCGCTCCAACTGACTCACCCCCTCAGCATCATGCGCCTGTTTTCAATCCTTCTGATCACCGTTCTCGCCATCGGCTGCTCTACCGCACCTGAAACCGTCGAGTCACCGTTCACGGGTGACCCGTGGCCCGAGATCCGCGCAGAGCGAATCTCCACACTGCTGGCCGGTGCCATGGGTGAGAACGACCTCGACGCCTGGGTGGTTATCTGTCGGGAGAACAACAACGACCCATTGGCTGACCACGTCGGATGTGAGAATGCCGGTGGTACGGCTGCTTTCATGTTCTTTCGTGATGGCGATGCCTTGACTTCTGTGGCCATTTCTCCGCGGGGTGAGGCTACATCCCTGGAGGAGACCGGTCGCATGGACGAGGTTATCACTTCCGAGCGAGGCGCAGGTATTTGGGACACGATGGCGGAAGTATTCGAGCGGTTCGGTCCGGAGACGATTGGCATCAACACGGGGCGCTCTCCAATTACTGACGGTTTGTCTCACACGCAGTACACGGCCATGATGAGCGGTCTGCCCTCTCAGTGGACATCGCGCATGGCTTCTTCTGAGGCGATGATCCGATCCTGGCTTAGCGTCAAGACAACCACCGAGGTAGAAATCATGGCGCTGGCTGCGGAGATTACAGCGCAGTGGGAAGTGGAAGCCTATGCCAATGCGGTCGGCGGTGTCACGACGGATCGCGACATTGCGGACTTCCTGGAAGCGAAGATGTCGGAAATGGGCGTCGGAAATGCATGGTCACCTGAGCAGAACCCGGCGGTGAATTCTGGAAAAGACCGAGGTCACTCCCACCCCACGGACCGCGTGATCCAGCCGGGTGATTTCATTCAGACCGACTTCGGCATTCGCGTGCATGACAGGTGGGTGACAGACATTCAGCGCTTTGCCTATGTCCTTGCTCCCGGCGAAACCGAGGCACCCCAGGACGCACTCGACAAATGGGAAGCTGCCAAACGTGGTAATCGCGCAGCCTTCGAAGCCCTGATGCCGGGTGCCACCGGAAACGAGGTGGATCGAGCCCAGCGCGTGGTTCTGGAGGAAAACGGCAGTATGCCGGTCATGTGGGGCACGGGGCATCCGGTCGGATACTGGGCGCACGACAGCGGCCCGGGGCTCAGTGGTGGACGCTTGGGGCAGGAAATGCGCCGCGTACCCACACAAGTGATCAAGACGGGTATGACCTTTTCGTTCGATGGCTTTCACAAGTGGGAGCTGACCGACTCGACTACGAAGACGATCTCGGTGGAAGAAATGGTCGTGATCACGGCAGATGGCGCTCGCTGGATGACCCCGCCGCAGGAAGACCTCATTCTGATTCAAACGCCGTCCAACTGACAACTTCTACCCAGAGCCCCGATCCGTATGGCCAAGAAGAATCTGTATGACGCCGACGTGTACGAGGAAATGCTGACTCGGATGTCCATACTGACACCCGGGACCCAAGCTGTATGGGGATCCATGGATGTCGCCCAGATGCTCGCACACTGCTCCGAGGTCCAGGACGTCTACAATGGCAAGCCGCTGGACGTGCCTTTCTGGATGCTTCTTGCCCGCCCGATTGTCCGCCCGATGCTGCTGTCGGAGAAGCCCTTTCCGAAGAACTTGCAGACCATCGATCAATTCCAAGTCGTCGATCCGGAGGACTTCGATACGCAGCGTGAACGCTTGATCAACGCGCTTCGCACCATGCACGCCTTCGGTCGTAGAGATTTGAATCATAAGCTCATGGGCCGGATGACGGAAGCCGAAGTAGGCTGGGTCACGTACAGGCATCTTGATCATCACTTCCGTCAATTCGGTGTCTGAAAAAACAGAACGCTTGCTGGCCGTCGACCTCGGACTGCGTACCGGCCTGGCCGTGTACGGAAGGGATGGTCGTCTCATCTGGTATCGGTCACGCAACTACGGCAACAAGACCCGACTGCGAAAGGCAGCAAGATCCGTAATTGAAGAGGCAGGAGAACTGACTATAGTGGCCATCGAAGGCGGCGGTGACATTGCCATGCCGTGGGTGCACGAAATTGAGCGGCGAGATTTGGATCTGATTCAGGTGCAGGCAGAGTCCTGGCGTCACGATCTGCTGCTTTCGCGGCAGCAGCGCAATGGGCCGGCCGCCAAGAAGCACGCCGACACCCTCGCGCGGAAGATCATCGCATGGTCTGGTGCCAAAAAACCCACCTCGCTGCGCCATGACGCAGCCGAAGCCATCTGTTTCGGGCTCTGGGCGGTACGAAAAGCCGGATGGCTCGCCCGATTTCCTGGGGGAATGGGAGCCTGAGTCGACGCGATGGTCTAAGTGCCCGATTCCGCTAAGGCAGAGTTGTTGTTTGACACGAAACCCACATACGCGTCACGGGTGAAAGCCCTATCTTTGCCGACCGTATGCCTCGGTGGCGGAATTGGTAGACGCATGCGACTCAAAATCGTATGTCCGTAAGGACGTGTGGGTTCGATTCCCACCCGAGGTACAGGATGAAGCCCTCTGCTTGTTGCGATACACAACGAGCAGAGGGCTTTTTGCATCTGGAGTATTTC